>JADCJJ010000492.1 GCA_020247085.1 Myxococcaceae bacterium
CGCAGGGGCGGCCGGGCGCGCGCGAGGGCGGTCTCCATCGAGACGACGGGCCACGCGCTGCCGCCCGCCACACCCCACGCACCAGCAGGCCCGCAGTCGGCCATCGAGCCCGACGACGTTGGGATGCCGCTCCGCTCGAGGTTCATCTTTCCGTGAAAGCGGTGAGAGTCGGGCCCACGCGCCGGCACTGCAAGTCCCTGACTTCACGACCAGATACTTACGCCCCTGCTCCGTTTCGCGCTTTGAATCTCCTGTCCTTTTCTGGAGTCGCTCGCATGATGCGTTTTCTGGTGGTGGCGCTGGTGGTGTCGTTGCTGTCGGTGACGGCCTGTGCGTCGGGCCAGTTCATTCCCGCTCAAGAAGCGAGGGCGCTGGTGAAGCAGGGCGCAACCCTCATCGACGTGCGCACCCCCGAGGAGTTCGCCGGCGGGCACATCGAGGGCGCCGTCAACATCCCCATCGATGACCTCGAGGCGCGGAAGTCGGAGCTAAAGAAGGACGCCGACCTGGTGCTGTATTGCCGGAGCGGGGCGCGCAGTGAGCGGGGCAAGCAGCTGCTCCTCGCGGCGGGCTTCACAAAGGTCCACAACCTCGGCGGCATGTCGAACTGGAAGTGACGCGCGCCGTCTTCGTCGTCCTGGCCCTGGCGTCGCTGCTCCCCGTCGTGCCTGCGTGGGCGGCGTTGCTCGCGGGCCTCGGCTTCGGGCTGACGGTCGAGCACCCGTTTCCGGCGAAGACGAAGCAGGCCTCGACGTGGCTGCTCCAGGGCTCGGTGGTGGGCCTCGGCGCGGCGATGAACCTCGAGGTGGTGCTGAGGGTCGGCGCGCAGGGCGTGGGCCAGACGCTGCTGGCCATCACCGCGACGCTGGCGGTGAGCGTGGCGCTCGCGAAGGCGTTCGGCACCGAGCGCGTGACGTCGCTCCTCATTGGCGTGGGCACGGCCATCTGTGGAGGCTCGGCCATCGCGGCGGTCGCTCCAGCCATCGGGGCGAAGAGCCACCAGGTGTCGGTGGCGCTGGCCGTCGTGTTCCTGCTCAACGCCGCCGCGCTCGTGCTGTTTCCAGCCATCGGGTACGCGGTCGGCCTGTCGGAGCCCGCCTTCGGCCTGTGGAGCGCCCTCGCCATTCACGACACGTCATCGGTGGTGGGCGCGTCGATGCAGTTCGGTGAGACGGCGCTGCAGGTGGGGACGACGGTGAAGCTGACGCGCGCGCTGTGGATCGTCCCGCTGACGCTGGTGCTCGCGCGGCTGGTGAAGTCGGAGGATGGCGCGAAGGGCACGAAGAAGCCGTGGTTCATTCTCGGCTTTCTCGCGGTGGCGGCGCTCGTCACGTGGGAGCCGATGCTGTCCGAGGTCGGCAAGGGGCTCGCCGCGGTGGCGCGGCAGGTGCTCGTCCTGACGCTCTTCCTCATCGGCACGGGGGTGAATCGCGTCGCGCTCAAGACGGTGGGTGCGCGACCGCTCGTGCTGGGCGTGGTGTTGTGGGGCCTCGTCGGTGGGTCGACGCTGGCGCTCATCCAGGCTGGGGTGCTGAGGCCGTGAGCGCGAGGAGAAGGCGCCAGCGCATCGGAGCGCCGCCCGGCTTTCGTTTACGCGACCTCCACAGCGGACCGTTCTTTCTGAAGGTGGACTTCACTGCGCCTCCCCTCCTTCTCGAGGGCGTGTCGTGCGCAGCCGCCACGGCCGAACGGTCGTCACCGTCGCATCCAAACTGCCTCGAGGGGTGAGGGGGCCAGGAGGGCGCTCCGAGGCCTCGAGTGGCGTCAGGTTCGTCCGAATTCCGCCCACTCCGTGCGAATTGGCCCGAGGAGGCGGTCCGTGTCCCAGGGGGTGTAAACAAGGTGACGCTCTTCCGTCACCCACCTTACACCCCCTCTGGAGTCGCCCCCCCCGCGGCTTGGCCGCGCCTCATCCGCGCTGGAGGCAGGTGTGCAAGGACCTGGCGCGGTCGATGACGAGCGCGAGCTCCTGCTCAGAACGTCGTGATGATGCGCCCGATGGGCGGGCGGGTCGCGGGCCCGGTGCTGCCCGGACACGTCACCAACGCGCTCGGGTTGTGAACGACCGCGACCCCCGTGGCACTGATGCCCACAATGGGCCGGCGGGGGTACCAGGCGGCGAAGGTGGCGGTGTTCGGGCAGCTGCTCCCCAGCGCCGGCGGGACGACCTGGGCCACCGCCATGCTGGTGTCGACGGTGATGCCCTGGGCCCAGTTCGCCTGCAGGTGACAGTCCTGCTCGCACCCGCGCAGGTTGAGCTCGCTCACGGTGGTGCTCGCCAGCAGCACACCCTCGCCCGCCGCTTCGGCCCACGCGCCGCTGTCACCTTCATCGAGGGCGCCGAGCGTGAAGGACGTCCAGCTGTTCAGGTCGAGGCAGGTGCCGTTCGCCGGGCAGCTCGCGATGAAGAGCTTCCGGTTGTCCTGCATCGAGACGCTGATGACGCCCTGGTTGTAGGCCATGAAGACGCGTCCCGACGCGGTGGCGGTGAGGCTTGCGGTGAACACCGGCGCGTTCGAGAGGAAGCCGAGCTGCGAAATCTGCCAGCTCGCCGGGAGCTGACAGTTCGTCGCGCACCGCGCGTAGCCGAGCAGCGACTCGTTGTTGGCGCTGCGGCCCTTGTTGAGGAGCGCGTGGCTGACGCCGGTGCCGTCGACGACCGCGTGGAGCACCTCGGCGGTGAGCGTCACCGGCGCGGTCCAGTTCGCCAGCGTCGAGCAGTTGCCCGAGCACGTGAAGTACACCCCCTCGCTGGTGAAGAACGACACCGCGCCGCTGGGCCGCACCATGAAGTTGCGGTTGGTGCCGATGATGGAGCGGCCGGTGGAGACCGAGGACAGGTCCGTCCACGTCCAGTTGCTCGCCGTGCCACAGCTGCTGGCGCAGGTGCCGTACTGAATGGCGTTGGCGCTCGAGCCGAGCCCCGTGACGGCCCCGACGAGCAGGTGCACGCGGTTGGTCGAGTCGACGCCGACGCCGTAGGGACCCACGGTGGTGACTCCGAGCTGGGCGCTCGAGCGGAGCTGCACCGGGCTCCACGCCGCGTCGGTGAAGCAGTTCTGCGCGCAGCTCCCGTAGAAGACGCGCTCGGCGGCGCCCTCGAGGAAGGTGAGGTGCATGCGCCCATCGGGGCCGGTCGCGAGGTGCTGGTTGAAGAAGCCCACGCGCACGAAGCTCCCGATGCCGCCCATCATCGCCATGCCACCAGCGTCGCCGCCCGCCGTGGTTCCGCCCGCCATGCCGCCGGCCGTGCTGCCACCCGCGTCACCACCCGCCGTGCCGCCAGCCATGGTGGAGCCGCCGGCCGCTCCACCGGCCATGCTTCCGCCGCTCGAGCCGCCCGCCGTCGCGCTGCCACCCGCGAAGGACGTGCCACCCGAGCTGCCTCCACCCGTCGGTCCAGGTGCAGGTCCGCTGCAAGCAGAGACGAGCACCACCAGCACGGCGATGAGTTGACGTTGCATGACGAGTCCTTTCGAGAGCAGCCCCACCCTCCTGAACTCTACAGGAAGCGTCGTTCCTTGCCTCACGTGCGGTCGTCGAGGGCCCTGCGCACCTTTTCACGAGCATTGCGCCCTTCCCACCACAACAACCCAGTCACGCCGAACGGCATGGCGGCCAGGAGTACGAGCACGGGGTGAAAGGGGTGGCGTGTGAGGTACCAGCCCCACCCGGCGAGCACGCCCAGGCCAACGAGGGCGAAGAGCCCTGCGCCCAGGAACAACGCCGTGCTCACCCAGCGCATCACGCGCACGTCCGAGGCCGCCACCATGTCGTCGACCTCGGAGCCACCAGCGCCGAAGCGTGACTCCATCGCTCCCAGCCAGGGATTCTCTTTCGCGAGCGGTAACCGTTCAGGGGTGCGGTTGAGGGCGCAGTCTGCGTGTGCGACTTCTGGCGGATGACCAAGAGACCGCCCGAAGGCGAGACGTTGGAGGCGAAGGTCGCGCGAGTCGTGCGCG
>JADCJJ010000493.1 GCA_020247085.1 Myxococcaceae bacterium
CGGCCTCGACCAGGTCTCCCGGCGCCACGAAGCTCGCGCTCGTGAGCGGCGGCGCCTCGGGGCCGGCCGGCACCCGCACCGACGGCGGGTCATACTGCGCCCAGACGCAGGCGGCCCGCCACGTGCCGTAGTCGCTGGCGACGCTGGCCTCGGGCGCCTCGGCGAACCACACCTTGAACAGGTTGAAGCCCTGGCGCGAGAAGCCGGCGCGCAGCGGCGGCGTGACGAGCTGCAGGTTGCTCACCGAGAAGTCGTAGCAGACCGAGTCGTCGCCCTGAACGGTCGGCGTCAACGAGTACTGCAGGCCGTTCTTCTCGCGGTACTCCCGGTCGCGGCGCGTCGGGTGCGAGCCCAGGAGCACCTCGTCGACGTCGGGCACCGCGTCGCCGTCGGTGTCGAGGCCCCGCTGCGGGCGCGTGGGGTCGAGCCCGTAGCGAACCTCGACGCCATTCGGCAGGCCGTCGGCGTCGGCGTCGACCAGCGTGTTGTCGGCCATCCACTGGCTCAGGTAGCGCTCGGCGAAGTCCGACAGCCCGTCGCCGTCACGGTCTGACGGGCGGCAACCGGGGGTCAGCGGAGAGGCCGGGTCGCACCCGCGGCCGTCGCGCACGTTCGGCCGGAAGCCGTCGGCTCCACGCGAAACCTCGAACAGGTCGTCGAACCCGTCGCCGTCGCTGTCCGGGTCGAAGCGACTCGTGGAGAACGAGAAGTCGTTGTCGCGCTCGTCAGCCAGCCCGTCGCCGTCGCTGTCGACGAGGCGGTCGACCGGCCCCGGCTCACTCGACAGTGGCTGCACGAAGAGCGCCTTCAGGACGTTGCGGGAGAAGAGCGAAGAGTAGTCGAGGGCGCCCAGGTTGAGCTGGGCGATGCCGGCGAAGTTCTCGAACTCCTGGTACACGCCATTGCCCCGCTGCGCGAGCTGCTGGAGCGTCCACCCGGCGATGCGCTTGGCCGCCGCGGGCCCGTCGGCCACCGGCACCGGCCCCGGCCAGCGCACGTACCGCCCGTAGAGGTCCTGACAGATGGGCCCGCAGGCTCGCACCGCCTCGGCGTTGAAGAGCAGCACCGTGTGCAGCCTGATGTCGCCGACGTTGTACTGGTCGCGCAGCTCCATCAGCTGGTCGACGTAGCTGAACAGCTGGTAGTTCTGGTTGCGGTCCGTGCCGGCGACGAAGGTGGTGATGCGGTCGGCCGGGGGGCTGGTCGCGTCGAGCACGTTGCAGAACGTGCCGGCCCCCAGCGAGTCCTCCCAGACGAGCTCGGGGTTCAGGTCGTCGGCGTACTGCGTGAGCGCGTCGTTGGCCGCGCAGCGCGGGTACGGCACCCCGTCGGAGAGGAAGACGACGACGTACCGGGTGCGCGGGAGCAGGTTCGGCGACCGGCGCTGCGTCTCGGCGATGTCCGAGGCGACCAGCGAGTAGGCGTAGGCCAGCGCGCCCTGGTAGTCGGTGCCCTTGCCCAGCTCGGCCTGCAGCGTGTCGACGCGCTGGAGCAGCATCGGGTCGGCCGGCGACGCGAAGCCCCGCGTCGGGTACACGCCCTTGACGTTCGTCTCGAAGGGCACCAGCGCCACCGAGACGTTCCGCTGCGTCGCGAAGCCCTGCAGCAGCCGCCGCAGGGCCCGCACGCGCGCCGGCTGGGTCGAGCCCGTCACGTTGACCGTCGCCGCGGCCATCTCGCAGAACCCGTTCGACTCCTGCGAGCCCGGCGGGTCGGACACGCACATCGAGCCGGACTGGTCGACGACGAGCACCACCTTCACCGGGAAGCCGTTGCGGTCGGGGCGCGAGGTGCAGACCCGCCCCCCGATGGCGAGCCGGTCATCGACGGTGATGGCGTCTTTGGCGGTCTTCTCGATGAAGGCCTCGGTGCACCCAGCCAGACCGGCGGCGGCGACGAGGGCTGTCAGAGGTCTCACGAGCAGGCTCCTCCCGGCAGCCGGGCGACATCGTAGCGAAAGCCGCGCCGAGCGTCAGCCGGGGCCTGGCGCGCGCCGTGAATGAGGGGCGGCGACGCCTCTGGCCCCGGGCCCGTTGCCGGGGCGGAGCCAGGGCCGTCGGCACCTCGGGCTCGGGTGGGCCCACCACCTCACGCGCGCCGGCGGCGGGCGAGGGCCAGCAGGGCGAGGCCGAAGGTGGCGAGCGAGGCGTCGACGGGCACGGCGGCGCACGACGACGTTCCAGGGCCGGGCGCGGCGCCGCTGGGCGTGGCCGTCAGCTTCAGCGCCGACACCGACTCGCGGCGGTCGGGGTACGCCCGGTCGGGGAACACCAGCTTCGCCTGCAGCTGCAGGTCGAAGGCGCCGTCGACGTCGGCGGTGAAGCTGGGCACGCTGCCGTCCTGGTAGGCGTAGGCGAAGTTGCGCGACATGGTGACGGCCCCCGTCGGGTTCTCGACGGCCGCGGTGCTGCCCGCCGGCCGCTTCACCACCGTCCACGCGTACTCGATGGCGGCGCCGTTGCGGTTGGCGAACAGCGGCAGGCGAAACTTCTCGCCTCGCTTCAGGGTGACGAGGCCGCCGCCGTGCACCTTGAACGAGCCGTTCGGGTCGAGGCAGTCGCTCTCGTCGGACGGGTCGATGACGAGGCAGAACTTCGCGTCGCAGGCGTCACCGTCGCCGTCGAAGTCGGCGTCGAGCTGGTCGCGGTTGCGCACCGCCGGGCAGTTGTCCTTCTCGGACGCGAGGAACTTCGTCGGGTCGGCGGTGGGCAGCTTGTCGTTGATGCCGTCGCCGTCGACGTCGAGGTCGCACACGTCACCCAGCCCGTCGCGGTCGAGGTCGGCGTTGTTCGAGTTGACGACGCCCGGGCAGGTGTCGAGCTGGTCGAGCAACCCGTCGGCGTCGAGGTCGCGCCGGCAGCCGGCGGCGTCGTTCAGGTCGACGTTGGTGGCCGAGGCCCGGAAGGGGCAGAGGTCGACGACGTTGTCGAAGCCGTCGCCGTCGAGGTCTGCGTCGCAGACGTCGCCGCGGCCGTCGCCGTCGAGGTCGGCCTGCACCCCGCTGACGGCACGGTTGGGCAGCGCGACGCAGTTGTCGCCGGCGTTGGCGATGAGGTCGCCGTCGAGGTCGCCGTCACAGGAGTCGCCCTCGCCGTCACCGTCGGTGTCGAGCTGCGAGAAGTTCGACAGCCCCCGGCAGTTGTCGCAGGTGTTGCCCACGCCGTCGCCATCGCCGTCGAGCTGGTCACGGTTCGAGGAGAAGGGGCAGTTGTCGGCGTCGTCGGCCTTGCCGTCGCCGTCGGCGTCGTCGGTGTACGAGAGCGTCTTGCCGTCGTCGGTGTAGGCCACCCACACCGAGCAGCCGCACCCGCACCCGCACCCACCGCCGCCCACCTGCTTCGGCTTCCCACACGACGGGTTGAGGCACTCGGGGTTGTTCCCGTCGCCGAGCTGCGCCGTGGCCGGCAGCGCCAACAGCGCCGTCGCCATGGTGAGGAACAGAGGCAGGGTCTTCATCGGGCGCTCCAGGGGTGATGAGGTGTGAGGTGTCGATTCAAGCGCCACGCCACGGGCAGTCCCTCAAACGGTTCGTGCAAAATCAAGCGGCTCTCCACCGGGGCAGCGCCAGGGGAGGGCGTGGTGCGGTGCCGAGGCACCGGGGCTGTGGTGGACACTCTACAGTCACCGCCGGGTCTCCTTCGGTGTTCCATCTGATTCGGGTGCGAGTATTTCAGTTTGGCAGTTGAGCTTCAAAGTGGCGCGCATGAGGGCTTGGGTTGTCATTCTGAGTCGTAGTTTGGTTTTGGTGAGGTCTTCGCGGCTGTTGACGCGTCGCGGCAGGGCGCGGAAGCTCGGGGTATGGAAGCCTCTGTTGCAGCGCCGGTGTTCGACGCCGGGTCCACCGCCTGGATGCTGACGAGCTCGGCGCTCGTGCTGCTGATGGTGCCCGGGTTGGCCCTCTTCTACGGGGGCATGGTTCGCCGGAAGAACGTGCTGACGACGATGATGATGAGCTTCGTCGCGATGGCGCTCATCGGCGTGCAGTGGGTGCTCGTCGGCTACGCGCTGGCGTTCGGGCAGTCGAGGGGCGGCTTCATCGGCTGGGACCCGGCGCTGGTGGCGCTGTCGGGCATCGACATGAACCGGGCCTACTCGGACAAGGGCATTCCCGAGCTGGTCTTCGTGATGTTCCAGGGCAAGTTCGCCATCATCACTCCAGCGCTCATCAGCGGCGCGGTGGCGGAGCGCATGCGGTTCCGCTCGTACCTCGTCTTCACGGTGGTGTGGGCGACGCTCATCTACTGTCCGCTGGCGCACTGGGTCTGGGCCGCCGACGGCTGGCTGTTCGCGCGCGGGGTGCTCGACTTCGCGGGCGGCACGGTCGTGCACATCGCCGCGGGCGTCTCGGCGCTCGTGCTGGCGCTGATGCTGGGGCCGCGGCGCGACTTCAAGCGGGCGGCGATTCTGCCCAACAACCTCGTGTTGACGCTCACTGGCGCCGGCCTGCTCTGGTTCGGCTGGTTCGGCTTCAACGCGGGCAGCGCGGTGGCCGTCGAGCACCCGGCCGGCGCGACGGCGGGGCTGGCCTTCACCACCACGCAGAGCGCCGCCGCCGCCGCCGGCCTGTCGTGGATGCTGATGGAGCGCTGGCACCACGGCAAGGTGACGTCGCTTGGGCTTGCCTCGGGCTTCGTCGCGGGCCTGGTGGTGGTGACGCCGGCCGCCGGGCACGTGCGGCCGCTGTGGGCCCTGGTGATGGGCGCCGTGGCGAGCGTGGTCTGCTACTGGGCCGTGCAGCTCAAGAACCGCTTCGACTACGACGACAGCCTCGACGCCTTCGGGGTGCACGGCGTGGGTGGCATCGTCGGCGCGCTCCTGACCGGCGTCTTCTGCTTCACGCCCGTCCAGGGGCTCCTTGACGGCGACGCCGCGCAGCTCGGCAAGCAGGCCCTCGGCGTCGCCGTGGCCATCGTCTTCGCCGGTGGAGGCACCTTCCTCATCGCCTCGGTCCTCAAGGCCACCCTGGGGCTGCGCGCCACCGAGCAGGAGGAGCGCGACGGGCAGGACCTGCACGTGCACGGCGAACGCGGGTACCATTTCGACCAGACCTGACGTCCCCTCAGCGAGCGAGCCCCGACGCCATGAAGATGATCATCGCCATCATTCGCCCGGAACGCCTCGAGGCCGTGGAAGAGGCGCTCGGCGCCGTCCTCGACGAGGGCGACCACTACCGCATCACCATCGACACCGTCGAAGGGCGGGGCCGACAGGAGGGAGAGGTCGAGCTCTTCCGCGGGCAGCAGGTGCGCGTGCGCAACGTGCAGAAGACGCGCATCACCATCTGCGTCAACGACGCCTACGTCGAGAAGACCATCGCGGCGATTCAGCGGGGAGCGCGCACCGAGCCTGGCGGCGCCGTCGGTGACGGGAAGATCTTCGTCATGCCCCTCGACGAGGTGGTGCGCATTCGCACGGGTGAACGCGGCAGCACTGCGGTATGACCCGGGCATGGCCTTCGTCGAGCAGATGCAGGACTACTTCCGGGGCGAGCGAATCGAGGCGCTGTTCTTCATCGTCCCGGCGGCGCTGGTGCTCTTCGTCCTCGCGGCGGCAGCGCTGAAGTCAGAGGGAGGGGCCTTCGGTGTGGCGATGGCGGTGCCGATGGTGCTCTTCGGCCTCGTCGCGCTCGGCACCGGCCTCGGAGTGGGGCTGCGCACACCTGGGCAGGTCGCCGCGCTCGAGAAGGCCTACGCAGCGTCGCCGCAGGCGATGGCCGCCGAGGAGCTGCCGCGCATGCAGAAGGTCAACGCCGCGTGGCCGGTGTACCTGGGGGTGTGGACGGCGGCGGTGGTGGTGGGACTGGCCCTGCGCTTCCTGGTCAAGGCCGACTGGGCGCACGGGCTGGGGCCGGGTCTCATCATCGTCGGGGCGATGGGCTTTCTCATCGACGGCTTCGCCGAGCGGCGCGCGCGCCCGTACACACAGGCGCTCGAGGCGCTCGTCGCTCCGCCGCCGGCGCCCTGAGGGAGCGACGCGCTGGCCTCTGAGGGGCCCAGCGCGGAGCGCCCGAGTCCCGAGGCGGTGGAACGTGCAGCTCCTCCGCGCTCCATGAACAGCGCGTCACCGTTGCGCGTGGCGGCGAACGTCGTCGGAGCGTCTCGCTGCCCTGTGCGGAGGTGGGCGGCGCGAACGCGCTGCCGTCGAAGAAGAGCGCGTCGCCCTGGCGGAGGGCAGAGGCTGCGTGGAGCGTTTCGGCCGCCGGGGTGACGGCGGACCGCACGAGCTACCCGCGCTCGAGGAAGAGCGCGTCGCCATCGCGGGTGACGGTGAAGGTGCGCAGCGCCCGAGTGGCCGGCCCCTCGAGCACGCGTCCGTCGAGCGCGAAGCGGCTCCCGTGGCAGGGGCAGAACAGCTCGCGGCCCTCACGGGGCGTGACGTCGCAGGCGCCATGCGTGCAGACGCGCCAGACGGCCGTGAAGCACCCGTTCGGCAGGTGCAGCACCCAGACGTTGAGCAGCTCGTCGGGCCGCTGGACGGCGGCGGCGCCTCCGGGCGCGCGCAGCGTGGGGAAGTCGCCGAGCTCGAGCCTCAGCGCCCGGGCGGACGGCGCTCGGTGCGCGCACGCCTCGTCGAGCACCCCAGCGTCGGGGCGCAGGGCGCCAGCGTCGGGCATCGGCTCGTCGAGCGGGCTCTCGTCGGGCGGTGCTGTCGTCGCGCCACAGGCGGCGAGCGCGAGCCCCCCGGCCACGACGCAGCGGCGAGAGCAGGGCGTCACGGAAGGCCTCCGTCGATGAGCCGGCCGTGCACCACGGCGATGGCGTCGAGGTCGAACCCGCCGCCCGGCGCGGCGTAGAAGCGGTTGGCGCCGGAGTCGCGAACGCGCACGAAGCGGGCCCGCGTCAGGCCCACCTGGGCGAGGTCGAAGCCGTCTCCACCGGCGGCGAGCGGGTCGGTCGCCGAGACGCCCATCGACGGGTTGGCGAAGACGTACCGCGTGCCCGCACAGCCCGGGAACCCGCCGTCGGCGTCGCTCGCCGCGCAGGGGAACTCGCGCCAGTCGACGCCGTCGTCGCTCACCGACACGACGCCGGTCTCGAAGAAAGTCCCAAAGGGGTTCTCGAAGACGAGCAGGTCGGTGCCCGGGCCGTCGACGGCGACGACGTCGGTGAACTCGAGGTCGATGACGCCGTCCCGCCCGAGCGACAAGACGTCGAGGGAGCCGCTGCTCAAGCCGCCGCCCGAGGGCGGCCCGAGCACGACGTCGGGGAAGCGGTCTTGCCCGAAGCCCGAGCCGTCGCCGAGCCGCGCGCGGACGACGCGGTCGGCGTAGGGGTCGACCGGCCGGGGCTCCCCGCCGTCTGGAACGCTCGCGTCGCCGCCGTCGCCCGCGTCGGAGCTCCCGGCGTCGGCCCAGCCCGCGTCTCCGTGCCCCGCGTCTAGGGGCTCGTCGATGCCCGGAGCTGGTGCCGGGAGCGCGCCGTCGCGGGGGGCGGTCGGCGAGGCGCCGCACGCCGAGACGAGGAGCGCCACGCCGACCACGAGGTGCACACCCCACTGGCTCATGGAGCGAGCTTCACGAGGCGGCGGCCTTGCCGGTCGCTGAGGCCGAGGAACAGGTCTGTCCCCTGGGAGAAGGCGGTGAAGACGCGCGTGCACTGCAGCGGCGCGTTCTGCAGCAGCACCATCGGCGCGCCCACGGTGACCGTCGGGGCGGTCGGGCCAGCCAGTGTGAGCGGTACGCGCTCCACCCGCAGCGTGAACGGGTTGAAGGTCGCGTCGTATCCGCCCCGAATGACGATGGCGTCGGGGCCCCAGGTGGTGACGTCGGCGAAGTCACCACCCTCGGCGACCACCGGCGCGTCAGCGGCGACGTAGGTGAAGCTCGTGCCGGACGTTGCGGCGACCGCGTACCGCGAGGGCGCGATGGCCCGCGCCACGCCCGTGAAATCCGAGCGCAGGTTGCCCGCGATGAGGACGCCGGTCGACGTGACGGCCGTGCTGGCGCTGGCCGCGAAGGAGTCGGGGAAGAGCGAGAAGAGCGAGCCCGTCGGGCCGGGCGCACGTCGCAGCAGGAACAGGCCGTTTCCGCTCGCTGCACCCAACCCGAGCCCGTTCACCAGGAACGCGCCGGGTGCGAGGCCCGCCGCCGAGAAGTTACCGGGCGCCTGAAGGTACTCGACGCCGCCATCCGAAGGGTCGACGAGCGCGACGCTCCCCGGGAACCCGCTGCCAGACTTCGTGTAGCCAGCGAGGAGCTGCTCGCCGTTCGACGCCAGGTACCCGCTGACGAAGGTGCCGGCGTCACGGTCGGCGGGAGGGCGGATGTCGGCGAGCGCGGGGCCCAGCGCGAGCGTCGGGAGCGTTCCCAGCGCGTGCACCGTCCGCGTCGAGGCCACCGTGTACAGCACGCCGTTGTGAACGCCGAAGGCCGAGGTCCCTGCCGGGACCGCGCCGGAGGCCAGCACCGAGGTGCCGCCGACGGTCGAGAAGCTGCCCAGCACCGGGTCGAGCGACGCGGTCGCGCACGTCACGCCAGCATCGGCGCTGCCGCCCGCTGAGCCGCCGGCGCTGCCGCCCGCTGAGCCACCGGCGCTGCCGCCCGCTGAGCCACCGGCGCTGCCGCCCGCTGAGCCACCGGCGCTGCCGCCGGCTGAG
>JADCJJ010000494.1 GCA_020247085.1 Myxococcaceae bacterium
CCATCTCCACCAACGGCGACCAATCCCTCACCGGTGACGTCACCTTCGACGGCTCCCGCCTGCTCTTCCCTGCCGCTGCCCTCAACGGCTCCTTCTCGGCCTACTTCCTCATCGGCTGGACTCCCTCTGCGGTCAGCGCCTTCGCGCTGGGCAACATCAATTCTCGGCTGCTCGATGGCGTCGTCGTGTCGCCGACCCGGGCGCTCTATCGAACCCAGAACGGCCTCCTCGACGTGACCCTCAACGCCACCCTCTCGAACTCGACGCGCACCTACTCGTTGGTCGAGCAGAACTTGTCGTCTTTCTCGGGCGACATCGTGTGGGCGCAGACGCGGCCTGTGCTGCTTCATCTGCACGGCAGCTCGCTGGAGCTGGTGTCGACCAACGCCGCCGACTTCTGGACGTACACGCAGCTCGGCACTGCCAGCGGCCTGTCGGCTTCACTCGCGGTACACCCCACCACCGGCGACGTGAGCCTCTGTTACCAGTCCGGCAACCGCATCATGTTCCAGTGAGGTCGCGGTGCGCGCGCTGCTCCTTCTCACGCTCGGCGTCCTCGCCGGCTGCCAGTGCGGCGGCGGCACCGCCCCGAGCGTTCTCATCACCAGCCCGTCGGACTGGTCGTACCTCGAGGGGACTGGGCCGCACTCCGTCGCTGGCGAGGTGTCGGACCCCGACGAGCTGATCTCTCCTGACCGGGTGACGTGGAAGTCCGACCGCGACGGGCGCGTCGGGCAGGGCGCCATCACCACCATCAACCTTTCTCCCGGCGAGCACCGCCTCACCCTTGAAGCCATCGACCGCGAGGGAAACGCCGGCAGCGCGCAGGTCTCGGTCTTCGTGCGCCTCACCCAGACGAGGCTGGAAGACGGCGGCACGCCGGGCCCGGACGCGGGGCGAAAGGCAGACGGTGGCGTCACCACGTCGGAACCGGTCGTCACGATCACGCAGCCGATGAACGGAACGCTCTTCGACGAAGGCACCCCCATCACCCTCGAGGGCACCGCCGTCGATCTCGAAGACGGGCCGCTGACCGGCGGCGCCCTCGTGTGGACGAGCGACCGAGCGGGCGTCATCGGCTCTGGAACGCGCGTCTCCTTCGGCAACGCCGCGCTCGGCGCGCACCGCATCGTGTTGACGGCGACCGACCGCTCCGGCCGCACCGGTCTTGCGTCGATCGCGATCTCGGTCGTTCGGCCTGGCTCCAACCGGCCTCCGGTCGTCACCATCACCCGCCCGACCAACGGCACTTCACTCGTGCTGGGCGCCCCGGTGACGCTGCAAGGAACGGCGAGCGACGTCGAAGACGGCACACCGCAGGGCGCCGCGCTGGTCTGGCGCTCGAGCCTCGACGGCCCCCTGGGCACCGGGGCGACGGCGATGGCCACGCTGACTCAAGGGGTGCACGCGCTCATCCTGACGGCCACCGACTCGATGGGGGCGTCGGGTTCAGCGTCAGTCACCGTGTCGGTGAACGCACCCAACAACCAGCCGCCGACGGCCGCCATCACCTCACCGGTGTCGATGCAGACGGTGTTCCAGGGAACACCCGTGACGCTGACAGGCACGGGCCAGGACCCTGAGGACGGCGCACTCTCGGGCCTGGCGCTGAACTGGACGTCGAGCCTCGACGGCCCGCTGGGCACCGGGAGCCCGCTGACGGTGAGCGCGCTGACGGCCGGCGACCACACCATCACGCTCGTCGCGCGGGACTCGGGTGCCAACACCGGCACGGCGACCGTCGTCGTTCGGGTGCTGCCGCAGAACCAGCCGCCCGTCGTCACCATCACCGCGCCAACGAGCGGCACCAGCGTCACGGCGGGAACGTCCGTCTCGTTCACCGGCACGGCCACCGACCCGGAAGACGGAGCCCTCACGGGCATGGCGCTCCGCTGGAGTTCCAGCCGCGACGGCGCGCTCGGTACGGGGAGCCCGTTCTCGACGGCGGGGCTCTCGGCCGGCCAACACACCATCACCCTGACGGGGACGGACTCTGGCGGCCGCTCGGCCAGCGCGAGCCTCACGCTCACCGTGACGATGACGACGATGAACGTGCCGCCCATCGCGCGGCTCACCGGGCCGAGCTCGGGCCAGGCCACCCAGACGCTCACCTTCGACGCGAGCTCGTCGTCCGACGCCGACGGCACCATCACCTCGTACCGGTTCGACTTCGGAGACGGCTCGCCGGCGACGAGCTCCGCTGCGCCCACCGGCAGCCGGACCTACGCCTCGGCCGGCAGCTACACCATCACCCTCACCGTGACGGACGACCGCGGTGCGATGGCCACCACGATGCTCGTCGTCACCATCACGCCCTTCGTGCGAGTGCCCGTCGTGGCGCTCGCGGCCGTCGACGACGTCGGTGGGGCATGCGGCCTCTGGGCGAGCGGCAGCCGGCTCTTCGTGGCCTGGACGAGCCGGGTGCACCCGGGCGTTCACTTCGGTGAGTTCGTCAACGGCGCCGTCGTGCCCGAGGTGGTGGACGCGATGGGCTTCAACAGGGGCGGCGTCGTCGAGCAGCACGTGCAGCTCCAGGTCGAGGCCAACGGTACCCCGCACCTCCTCTACCTGCGTGACCGCCAGGTCTTCTACGCCACGAAGTCAGGCGCCTCCTGGCTCCGGGAGCGGGTCGACTCGCCCACCGAGCCCCTCACCACCAGCAGCA
>JADCJJ010000495.1 GCA_020247085.1 Myxococcaceae bacterium
CGGCAAGGCGGTGGTGGGCGTGCGGCGCCTGGGCAAGCGCCTCGTCCTCGAGTTCGAAGGGGGCTCGTTCCTCGTCATCCACCTCATGGTGTCGGGGCGGCTGTCCTGGAAGGAGAAGGGGGCGAAGGCCTCGGGCCGCGCCGCGCTGGCGGCCCTCGACTTCCCCACCGGAACGCTGGTGCTCACCGAGGTCAGCACGAAGAAGCGGGCCTCGCTGCACGTGGTGCACGGCGAGGCGGCCCTCAAGGCGATGGACCGCGGGGGGCTCGAGGTGATGTCAGCGCCCCTCGACGCCTTCGCCGAGCGGCTGCGCGGCGAGCGCCACACGCTCAAGCGCGCGCTCACCGACCCCCGGCTCTTCTCGGGCCTCGGCAACGCGTACTCCGACGAGATCCTCCACCGCGCCCGGTTGTCCCCGGTCACACTGACGAAGCAGCTGACCGGCGAAGAAGTCGCCCGCCTCTTCGAGGCGTGCCGGGCCGTGCTCGGCGAGTGGAAGGCGCGCCTGTGGGGGGCGCTCGGCGGCGGCTGGCCGGAGAAGGTGACGGCCTTTCGACCCGAGATGGCCGTGCATGGGCGCCACCGCCAACCCTGCCCGGTGTGCGGGAGCTCCGTGCAACGCATCGTCTACGCCGACAACGAGACGAACTACTGCGCCACCTGCCAGACCGGGGGGCGGGTACTCGCCGACCGGGCGCTGTCTCGCCTGCTGAAAGACGACTGGCCAGCCTCGCTCGACGCCCTCGAGGAATTTGTGGCTTCGCGCGGCGGAAGTCCGGTAGGAAGATCATCGTCATGACGGGGTTCGCCAGACGTTCCAGGGGGATGCTGGTGTTTTTCGCCGCCCTGGCGTCGACGCCGGCCTTGGCCGAGACGACGCTGTGGCTGGTGCGGCCGCTCTACCCGGGCCAGGAGGCGCTCGTCGACCGTACCGAGAAGGCCCTCTCCCGGCTGTTCGCCCCGGGAGATCGCAAGGAACACGTCGTCGGCATGGCCGAGCTCGCCGCGGCGCTCAAGGAGAGGGATCGGAAGGTCGAGCAGGTGCCCTGCCTGACGATGGGCGAGCGCTGCGCCGACCCCATCGACCCCTTCGTCGCTCAGCTCGGCTTCGACCGGGTGGTGCTGGTGCAGGGTGGCCAGGACGAGGCCGGGTTCAAGTTTCGCGTCGCCGCCTACGAGCCGTCGCGCGGCAAGGTGACGCCGGCCACGGCGACGGCGCCGGTGCTCGAGAAGGCGCTGTTGGGCGCGGTGGCCAAGGTCGTGCCCGTGGCGTCGACCCTCGAGGTGAAGTCCGACCCGCCGGGCGCCACCGTCTACGTCGACGACACCAAGATGGGCGTGACGCCGCTGAGCACGCAGGTGCTCCCGGGTGAGCGCACCGTGAAGCTCGACCTCAAGCTCCACCAGCCCGTCGAAGAGACGCTGGTGGTGCCCATTCGAGGGAGCGCTTCGCTCGACCGCAAGCTCGACAAGGTGGCGGCCCGGCTGGTCGTCACCGCCTCCCCGGCCGGGACCTCGATCTTCCTCGACGGCGAGCTGCTCGGGAAGGACCGCGTCGATCGCGGCATTCAGCCGGGCAAGCACACGGTGCGGCTGTCGGCCGACAACCACAAGGCGTACGAGCAGACCATCGAGGTGAAGCCCGACGAGCAGTTCGTGCTCGACAAGCCGCTCGAGCCGCTCCCCGGCGCCGCCGTCGCGCCCGCCCCGGCGAAGGGCACCAACCCAGCGCTCCCGTTGCCCGACCCGTACGCCACCGTCCGGGTGATTCCGCCGCCGCCGAAGCCCACCGAGACCGAGCTGACGCTCGAGCGGCGCTCCTACTTCCAGGCCAGCTTCGAGTACGTGAACCTCGTCGGCAACGCCCTCGTGGGGCGGCGGTGGGGCGACGGCGGCACAGGGCGCACCGCTGACATCCGCACCCCCAGCCGCACGCTCATGGGGGCGTCGGTGGAGTACGGCACCGGGGGCAAGTACTTCGGTGTCACCGTCATCGGGCTGACCTACCTCACCAACGCCGAGCGGTACGATCTCGGCGTCGGCTTCGCGCCAGACCGTACGCGCGAGCTGCGCATGGGGCAGCCGGGGCCGATGCAGCTCGACCGGGCCCGCATTCACATGGGGACGATTCGCGCGCTGCAGCCCCAGCTCCGCTTCGCCGCCTGGCGCTTCCTCTTCCAGCTGCAGGCGGGGGTCGAGTTTCGCGCGGCGCACATCACGGGCGTGTCGAGCCCCTCGTACGGGTCCGAAGGCTTCCAGGTGCTCGACCTGATGGCGTCGGCCCGGGCGAACGTGCGCTTTTTCATCGTCGAGGGCCTGTACTTCCACGTCACCGGCGGCTTCTCGTACTACCTCGTCGGGGAGCGGTCGCTGCTCGAAGAAGGCTTCGATGACGCCGGCATGGAGATCGGGACGCGGCGCTCGTTCCAGAACTCGCACCACTGGGGCGTCAGCGCGGGGTTTGGCTATGGGTTCTGAGCGCGTGGGCTGCGTCGTGGCGCTGGTGCTCTCGTCGCTGGCGATGGCTGAGCCGCTGGTCGGTGGGGGCGTGGGCAACGCCGACGCGGTGCTGTCCGAGGCGAGCCGGCTGTACAACAAGAAGCAGTACGTGAAGGCGGCCGAGCTGTACCTCAAGGCCACGCGCATCGCGCCGGGCACGCTGCCGACGTACCTGCAGCTCGCCCGGGCCTCGGTGCTTGCCAAGC
>JADCJJ010000496.1 GCA_020247085.1 Myxococcaceae bacterium
AAAAACGCCTGCTCGTTCTACCTCAACGTCGCCCCGCTTCGAAGGAACCGGCTCCCTACCTCTACCTACCCATCGGTCCCGGCCTCGTCGGCAGCGGCCCCTGGGCCTGGTGCCCCGGCAGCGCCCCGCCCGCGCCGCTGGCGAGCAGGTTCTTGAGCTCGTCCGGCTCCGAGGTGCGTCCGAACGCTTCTTCCACGGTGATGAGCTTGCGCGAGAGCAGCATCGCGAGCGACTGGTTGAAGGTCTGCATGCCGAACTTCGCCTGCCCGACCTGCATCGACGAGTAGATCTGGTGCACCTTGTCCTCGCGAATCAGGTTCCGGATCGCGGCGTTCGGGATCATCACCTCGAGGGCCAGCACCCGGCCGTTCCCGCTCGCTCGCACGAGGAGCGACTGCGACATGATGCCTTCGAGCACAAACGACAATTGGGCGCGCACCTGCGGCTGCTGGTAGGGCGGGAACACGTCGAGGATTCGGTTGATTGTCTGCACCGCGCTGTTCGTGTGCAGCGTCGCGAACGCGATGTGCCCCGTCTCGGCGATGACCAGCGCCGCCTCGATCGTCTCGAGGTCGCGCATCTCGCCGACGAGCACCACGTCGGGGTCCTGCCGCAAGATGTACTTGAGCGCCGTCTTGAACGACCGAGTGTCGGCCCCGACCTCGCGCTGGTTCACCAGGCAGTTCTTGTGCGGGTGCAGGTACTCGATCGGGTCCTCGATCGTCATGATGTGCTCACGGCGCTCGGTGTTGATCTTGTCGATGATCGACGCCAGCGTCGTCGACTTTCCCGACCCGGTCGGCCCGGTGACGAGGATCAGCCCGCGGGGCTTTTTCGACAGCTCGGCCACCACCGGCGGCAGCCCCAGCTCCTGGAAGGTGAGGATCTTGAACGGAATCGTCCGGAACGCACCGGCCACCGCGCCGCGCTGCATGAAGATGTTGGCGCGGAACCGCGACAGGCCCTTCACGCCAAACGACAGGTCGAGCTCGTTGTTCTCCTCGAACGAGTGCTTCTGCGCGTCGGTCAAGATCGAGTAACATAGCTGCTTCGTCTCGACGGGCGTCAGCGCCGCCGTCTTCAGCGGCATCAGCTCGCCGTCGATGCGCAGCTGCGGCGACGAGCCGGTCGTGATGTGTAGATCGCTGGCCCCCTTCTCGACCATCGCCTTGAGGAGCTGGTGCAGGTTGGCCACGGGAGTCAGATCCTTGGGGGGTGGGGAATGGGTCAGAAGCGGTCGGGCGCGGTGTTGCCGACGGCCTCTTCGAGCGTGCTCATGCCGGTCATCACCTTGTTGAGCGCCGACATGCGCAGGGTCTGCATGCCGAGCCGAATGGCCTCTTGCTTGATCTCGGCGGCCGACGCGCCGTTGATGACGATCTCCTTGAGGCCGTCCCAGAAGGGCATCACCTCGTAGACCGCCACGCGGCCGCGGTAGCCGCGGTCGTTGCACTCCTTGCAGCCGACCTTCTCGTGCGGCGTGAAGGTGCCGATCTTCTCGGCCGGAATGCCGGCGTCGATGTACGCCTTCTCGTCGAACTCCTGCACCGGCCGCTTGCAGTTCTGGCACAGCTTCCGGCACAGGCGCTGCGCGAGGATGAGGTTGAGCGAGGCCGTCACGTTGAAAGGCTCGATGCCCATGTTCAGCAGGCGCGTCACCGTCGACGGGGCGTCGTTCGTGTGCAGCGTCGAGAGCACCAGGTGGCCCGTGAGCGCCGCCTTGACGGCGATCTCGGCCGTCTCGAAGTCGCGAATCTCGCCGATCATGATCGTGTCGGGGTCCTGTCGCAGGAAGCTGCGCAGGGCCGATGCGAACGAGAGCCCGATCGAGTCGCTGACCTGCACCTGGTTGATGCCGGCGAAGTTGAACTCGACCGGGTCTTCGGCGGTCGACACGTTCGTCGTCGGGTCGTTCAGGGCCGCCAGCGCCGAGTACAGCGTCGTCGTCTTGCCCGAGCCCGTCGGGCCGGTGACGAGCACCATGCCGTACGGGCGGTCGATGGCCTCCTTGAACCACTTCAGCGGCTCGGGCTCGAAGCCCAGCTTCGTCATGTCGAGCTGCAGGTTCGACTTGTCGAGCAGCCGCATGACGATCTTCTCGCCGAACAGCGTCGGGCAGACGCTGACGCGGAAGTCCATCTCCTTGCCGCCGCCGAGCTTGATCTTGATGCGGCCGTCCTGCGGCAGGCGACGCTCCGAGATGTCGAGCTGCGCCATGATCTTCAGGCGCGAGGTGATGGCGTTGCGCAGCTTCATCGGCGGCTTCATCACCTCGTACATCACGCCGTCGATGCGGAACCGAACGCGGAAGTCCTTCTCGTAGGGCTCGATGTGAATGTCCGAGGCCCGCTTGCCGATCGCGTCCTTGAGGATGAGGTTCACCAGCTTGATGACCGGCGCGTCGTCGGCGGCCCGGGCCATCTCTTCGACGTTGCCGCCCTCCTCTTCGCCCTCGGCGACCTCGACGTCGTCCTCCATGGTGCTGATGATGTCCTCGAGGTTCGGGCCCTTCTCGGCGTAGTACTTCTCGATGGCCTCGCGCAGCGCCGGCTCGCTCGTGACCACCGGCTCGATGGTGTACCCGGTGAGGAACTTGAGGTCGTCGACGGCATAGATGTTCGACGGGTCACACATCGCCACGATGAGCGAGCTGCCGGCCCGGTTCACCGGAATCACCAGGTGCTTCTCGGCGACGTCCTTCGGGACGAGCTTGATGATCTCGCCGTCGATGTCGAACTCCTTGAGATTGATCGCCGGAACGCCGTACTGCTTCGAGAGGAAGTCGGTGAGCTTCGACTCCTCGATCGCCCCTACCTTGATCAGGGCCGTGCTGATCCGCGTCCCACTCTTCTGTTGGTCTTCCTGCGCCTTGCGCAGCTGCTGAACCGAGATGAGGTTCTCGCGGACCAGCAGTTCACCCAGACGACCGGACATGGTTGGTAGCCTCTCGCGTTTCGGCCAGGGGTCGACGGACCGAGCGCGAAATGGAAGCCCCCAACGCCCCCCTCGTCAAGCATCGCGACGGTGTACGGGCGTGTGGGCGCCGATCGACCGTCGGGCGCGTTCCAGCCTCAGGGGCGGTTCACGATGGCGCGCGCGGCGATGACGTCGCGCTCGATCTGCGCCCGCAGCGCCTCGACGCCGGCAAAGCGCTGCTCGCCCCGCAGCCGCTCGAGGAAGGCGACCCGCACCGTCTGCCCGTACAGGTCTCCCTCGAAGTCGAACAGGTGACACTCGATGGTCACCTCGCGGCCATCGAAGGTGGGCTTGACGCCGATGTTGGCGGCCCCGCCCCGGCTGCGCCCGCCCGAGAGCCCCACGCGCACCGCGTAGACCCCCGCCGCCGGCCGCAGCTCGTTCTCGGTGTCGACGTTCGCCGTCGGGAAGCCGAGCGTACGGCCCCGCTGCTGGCCCTTGACCACCTCGCCGTCGAGGTCGAAGGGCCGCCCGAGCAGCTTCGCCGCGGCGCCGACCCGGCCCTCGAGCACGTACTCGCGCACCTTCGACGACGACACCACCACGCCGTCGACCGTCACCGCGGGCACCACGGCCACGCGCGCGCTCGCGGCCGCCGCGGCCGCCCCGAGGGTCTCGACGGTGCCGGCCCGGCCCCGGCCGTAGGTGAAGTCGAAGCCCACCACCACCGCCGCCGCTCGCATGTGGCCGAAGAGCGCCGCCTCGAAGGCCTCGGGGCTCGTCCGCGCGTAGTCCTTCGTGAAAGGCTGCACGACGGCCGCCGCTAACCCCGCGGCCTCGAGCAGCTCGAGCTTGCGCGCGCGGGTGGCGATGAGGCGCGGCGCCAGCGCCGGCTGAAGCACCTTGCCAGGGTGCGGCTCGAAGGTGACCGCCACGACGGGCCCGTACGCCGCCGCCTTCGCGAACAGCGCCTGGTGCCCCAGGTGCACGCCGTCGAAGTTCCCCAGGCACACCGCCGGCCGGGCACCGGAGAGGGCCGCTGCCGCCTGGTCGATCGACTCGAAGCACTCCATGCGCCGAGCACGGGTGTACGACCGAACGGCCCGGCGCGCCATCGTCCATGACGCTCGCCCCGGCGCCTGCCCGTGCGGTATGGGCCTCGCGCGTATGACCCGCATCCCGCTCCGCCCTGACAAGGCCGGCGAAGACCTCGCCACCCTCGAAGCCCCACCCGACTGGACGCAGCGCTTTGGGCGCGCGGGCCCGCTCGAGCTCGAAATCGGCTGCGGCGCAGGTGGCTTCGCCCTCGAGCACTGCCGCAGGAACCCGCACGTCAACTCAGTCGCGTTCGAGTGGCGCAAGAAGTACGCGCGCGAGGTCGCCCACCGCGCCGAGAAGCACGGCCTGACCAACCTCGTGGTCGTCGAGGCCGACGCCCGGCTCGCCGTGCCCCGCCTGTTCGCCGACGGCACCCTCGACGTCATCCACCTGCAGTTCCCGGACCCGTGGTGGAAGCGCGCGCACTTCAAGCGCGCGATCCTGCTCCCCGACTTCACGGCGCTGCTGCTTCGCAAGCTCAAGCCCGGCGGGCGCTTCGACTTCCGCACCGACGTCGAGGAGCGCGCCCGCCAGGGGCTCGCGGTGCTTGAGCAGGCCGGCTTCGTCAACCCCCTGGGCGCCGGCGCCTTCCACCCGTACGACCCCGCCGAGGCGCCCTCGACCCGCGAGCGGCGCTACCTCGTCAGCGGGCAGCCGGTGTACCGCGCGCGCCTCGTCAAGCCGGGGTAGGCTTCTCCGCGCCCCGTCAGATGGCCCCTCCCCGACGAAAGACCCTCGAGGTCGCCAGGCGCGAGGAGCGCTCGCTCTCGCTCGAGGGGCGGCTGGTGCTCCTCGTCGACGACGACCGCGCGGTGCTCGAGCTGCTGCGCCGGGGCCTCGAGCCCCAGGGGTACCAGTTCGTCGAGGCCGAAGAAGGCACCCAGGCGCTGACCGCCATTCGCAAGCACCACCCCGACCTCATCTTGATGGACGTCGAGATGCCGGGGCTCGGCGGCGTCGAGGTGTGCCGCATCGTCAAGGCCAACCAGGGCGCCGGCTTCGCGTTCACGCCGGTCATCCTCATGACGGCCGGGCGCACGAGCGGCAAGGTCGAGGGGCTCGAACTCGGCGCCGACGACTACCTCATCAAGCCCTTCGACATGCTCGAGCTGTCGGCGCGCGTGAAGTCGATGCTGCGGCTCAAGGCGCTCCAGGACGCGCTCGTCGAGAAGAACCGCGAGCTCGACCGCATGAACCACGAGCTCGAGGAGAAGCGCGCGGCGCTCGAGGCCCTCTCCCGCATCGACGGCCTCACCGGCCTGGTGAACCGCCGCCACTTCGAGGAGCGCCTCGCCGACGAGTGGGCCCGCAGCGCCCGGTACCAGGCGCCGCTGTCGTGCCTCTTGCTCGACATCGACCACTTCAAGCACGTCAACGACACCTGGGGGCACCCCTTCGGAGACGTCGTGCTCAAGGAGGTGGCCGGCGTCATCCGCCGGGCGCTGCGAGACGTCGACGTCATCGCGCGCTACGGCGGCGAAGAGCTCATCGCGCTGCTGCCGCAGACGCTGCCCGACGAGGCGTGGCGCGCCGCCGAGCGGGTGCGCATGGGCGTCGAGGCCATGCGCCTCACCTGCCGAACCGTCGACCCGCCGGAGCAGGTGCGCTGCACGGCCAGCATCGGCGTCTCGACCGCCCCGTCCGCCGCCATCGAGAGCGCGGCCCAGCTCGTTCAGCAGGCCGACGCGTGCCTCTACGAGGCGAAGCAGGGCGGCCGGAACCAGGTTCGCCAGGCCATGCCCGAATGATGGGCTTTGTGTGGCGTGCGGGCCCGGGTTGTTCGATAAGGGGCCTGCCGTGATGTTTCGTCTCGCCGCTGTCTTCGTCCTCTCGCTCGCAGGTTGTCGGCGAGCCACCCCTGAGACCCCCGACGGCGCCTTCCGCGTCTTCGCCGGCCTCGTCGCGCAGCGCGAGGTGAAGGCCGCCTTCGGCCTCTTGTCCCAGCGCACCCAGGCGGCGCTCGGCGCGAAGTCGAAGGCGCTCTCCGAGGCCTCGAAGGGCGCGCTCGGCGACGAGCCCAGCACCCTGCTCGTCTCGCCGCGCCGGCCCTCGCCGCTCGTCTCGGTCGCCGTGACCCGCGACGACGGCGCCCGCGCCACCCTCGCCGTGACGACGTGCCGAGCCCGCCTCGACCCGGCTGGTGCGTGCCCGACGGAGGCGACCGTGGAAGAACGAGTGACGATGGTGAGAGAATCGCAGCGCTGGGCCGTGGAGCTGCCGGAGCTGGTGATGCCGTGACCGACCCCAACGACAAGAGCAAGCGACCCGGGCCCAGGGTCGAGGTCATTCGCAAGGGCCCGGCGGCTCCCGTCGCCTCGCGCCCCGTCGCGCCGGTGCCCGTGCCGCGACCGGTGGGAGCCCCGACAGCGCCCGCTCCACGCCCCGCGTCGCCCGTCGTCCCCTCGCCGGTCGTGCCCCGGGCCCCGGGGAGCCCCGACGCCCCCGTCGCGCCCAGCCCCGCGGCCCGCGCGCCCCGCGCCGCCTTCTCCGAGCGGGCGGCGCCCAGGGGTGGCGGCTTCCGCGCCCCCGCCTCGCCCCGGCCCCCACCCACGCCCGAGGCCATCGCAGCCCTGGCGGCCCGGGAGCGCGTGCCGAACCGCATCGCCAAGGGAGAGCTCGAGGGGAAGATGAAGTGTCGCATCTGGAAGAAGCTGCACGCCGAAGAGGCGCAGCGCTTCGACCAGGCCTTCACCCTCGTTCAGCAGCACCCGAAGCTCGAGCTCACCGACGCCTTCGGCGTGGTGCAGAGCGGCCTGCCGGTCGACGAGTTCCTCGCCCGCCGGGCCCGCGCGAAGAAGCGCGACGAGGTGAAGAAGGCGCGCAGCGCCGTCGACGCCGCCCCCATCGACGCCTTCATCCAGGGGCTCATCGACGAGAAGGCCGAGCTCTCCATCGTCCTCGGTGAGCGCACCGCCCTCGACGTACTCACCGCCGTGCAGCCGGTGGCCTTCGAGGGCGAGCGCTCTGGGCGCGTCGAGAAGCTGCAGGTGGTGCTGCTCGCCCGGCGGACGACGTGGGAGGCGCTGGCCCCCCAGCTCGACCGCGACGCCCGGCTGACACAGAAGCCGACGCCCGTCGCCCGCCAGCCGGCCCGCCGCCCGGTGAACGACCCCCGGCCGATGCTCGACGCCATCGGCAAGGACGTGCGCTTCGTGCTGCGCAACGGGCTCACGTTGACGCAGCGGCTCGACGTCGTCGGCCCCTACGACGTACTGGTCGGCGGCCCGGCGGCGCCGCTCTTCATCCCCCTCCACGCCATGCTGTCGTGGGCGCCGGCTGACGGCGGCGCGCCGGCAGGCCCTGCCGCCTGACGTCGCGCTACTTCCGGCGGTGCTGGAAGTTCTGGAACGGAATCACCTGGCTGACGTTGGTGCCCGCGCGGGCCGCCTGCGCCCGGCGAATGAGGAGCGGAATGTCGCCCTCGCCCCGCTCGACGGCGGAGCGGAGGTCGGCGAGCCGCTCGAGGTGCCTGCGCACCGGAATGCCCTCGGGGGCCATCGAGACGATGGCGCGCAGCGCGGTCTCGGCGGCCTCGAGCTGCGTCTCGGCCCGGGCCGTGTCTCGCCGCGCCAGCGACAGCCAGGCGGCGCTCTCGTCGGCGACGAGGTACAGCTCGTGCGACAACCCGATGATGAGCCGGCCGCGCGCTGACTCGGGCGGAACCAGGTCGACCTCGACCTTCTGGTGCTTGACGTCGCCGCGCTCCCGGCACGAGCCGTGGACGATGGCGCCCCACCCCTCGCCGCGCAGCGGCCCCGAGAAGAGCACCCGGCGGGACAGCCCCCGCGAGATGTCCCCCAGCGTCACCACCAGCGCGTCGGCCTCGAGCGCGGTGGGGAAGCCGTGCCGGCACGAGATGGCCCCGAAGCCCTCTGGCTGCACGCGCACCTGCGCCTCGCTGGCCACCTGCCCGAAGAGCGTCGAGACGATGGCGCCCATCGCCTCGGACAGCCCCTCGGGCCCGTCGACGTGCTCGAAGCCGTTGCCCGACGGGCGCGTGAGCGCCTCGAGCACCTCGGCCACGTAGTGCCGCGCCAGGCCCAGCGCGTGGACCCCCACGTTCAGCCGCGACAGCCGCACCCCGAGCTCGTCGAAGGCCTCCTGCGTGTCGGGGCCCACCGAGGGCTCTCCGTCGGTGAGGAGCAGCAGCCGCGGCCGGCGCCCGGGCACCAGCGTGCGCTGCAGGCCGCGCGCCCCCACCTCGACGGCCTGGTGCAGCGCCGTGCCCCGGCCCGTCGTCACGTTCGCGAAGGCCTCGGTCATCTGCGCCTTGCCCCGCGCGTCCATCGACATCACCGGCACCCGCTGCTCCGCCACCCCGTCGAACAGCACCAGGCCGACGAAGTCCTCGGGGCCGCTCAGCTCGATGAACGACTGGGCCGCCTCGACCGCCGCCGCCAGCGGCGCGCCCTTCATCGACCCCGAGCGATCGAGGACGAGGTTCACCATCACCGGCGCCCGGGGCTCGTCGTCGGCCCCGCGGCCCTGCACGAGCAGGTGCCCCTCCCGCTGCTCCGCGTTGCGCGTCTCGACAGCCCA
>JADCJJ010000497.1 GCA_020247085.1 Myxococcaceae bacterium
CGGTGGCGGGCGCGAAGAACCTGCTGCTGGCGAAGGGGGCCGCGGCGATGGGGCTCGCGCACCGCCCCATCCGGCGCAACGTCGCGGGCTGCCGGGGCGCGGGCCGCTGCCTGCAGGGCTGCCCCACCGGCGCCAAGGCGAGCGTCGACCGCACCTTCCTGCGAGACGCCGTGGAGCACTTCGGCGCGACCATCTACACCGGCGTGACCGCCACGCACGTGCGGCACGAGCGGGGGCGCGCCCTCGGGGTGTCGGCCCGCGCGGCCGGTGGCGCGGCGGTGACGGTGCACGCCAGGCGCGCCGTCGTGCTGGCGGCCAGCGCCATTCAGACGCCGCTGCTGTTGCGCGCGAGCGGGCTCGACCGCGGGCCGGTAGGCGACGGGCTCATGGCCCACCCGGGTGTCTCGGTGACGGGGCGCTTCGACGCCGAGGTGAACAACCACCTGGGCGCCACCCAGGGCCACGAGGTCATCGGCCTGCGCCACGAGGGCCTGAAGTTCGAGGCGCTGGGCTTCGACCTCTCCATCCTGTCGAGCCGCGTGCCGGGCGCCGGGCCGGCCTTCGCCGAGCGGCTCCCGGCGCTGTCGCAGGTCGCCGCGTGGGGCGCAGCGGTGCGCGCCGGCGCGAGGGGGCGGGTGCGGCGCATCGCCGGGCGCACCGTCGTCACCTACGCGCTCGAGGTCGACGACGTGGCCCGCGCGCGGCGGGGCGTGCGGGTGCTGGCCGAACTGTTCCTCGCCGCCGGCGCCGCCGAGGTCTTCCCCGGCGTGGCGGGCCTGCCGACGGCCATCACCACCGTCGCCGAGGCCGCCGCCCTCGAGCGCGACGGACCGCTCGACGCCCGCGCCTACTCGATGTCGATGACGCACCTCTTCTCGACCGCGCGCCTGGGGAGCGACCCCACGCGCAGCGTCGTGCGCCCCGACTTACGACACCACGACGTCGAGGGGCTCTACGTCGCCGACTCGAGCGTCTTCCCGTCGAACACCGGGGTGAACCCGCAAGTGGGCATCATGGGCCTCGCACAGCTCTGCGCCGAGCACGTGGCCGCCTGAGCGGCGCGCGCGGCGTCAACTGGATGTCCCCCGTCGACCCGGTGACGACCCGGGGCGTAGTCCGCCCCCTTGCACCCACTGGCTTCGAGCGAGCCGCGGTCTTCCGCGCATGGGCCCGACGTCGCGCTCAGAGCCACGCCGGCGTTGACGAGGCGTGCCTGGCCATCTAATCGTCAAATTACGATGATTCAGCGTGCGCCTGCGGTGACCTCGTGCTGCCCACCCCCACGCGACCAGGCAGACCTGCGCCCTGTCGAGGGTGACGAGGCCGAGGTGGAGCTGGCCTCGTTGGCCAAGGCCCTGAGCCATCCGGCGCGCGTCCGGATCGTCCGAATCCTGCTGCGCAAAGATGCGTGCGTCTGTGGCGATCTCGTCGATGAGTTGCCGTTGGCGCAGTCGACGGTCTCGCAGCACCTCAAGGTGCTGAAGGGAGCAGGCCTCATCCGGGGCGAGGTCGACGGACCGCGCGTCTGCTACTGCATCGAGCCCCACGCGCTGCGGCGCCTCAGGGCCCTCGTCGGGGCGCTCTCATGACCCGCCTCACGCCTCGCTCTCATCGTTTTTTGACGATGACGTGCGGCACTCCCCCCGCCATGCTGGAGGCGCGCAGCCCATGAGCCACCCGAGCACGCCCGGCATCGCCGCCTCGCTCTCGTTCCTCGACCGCTACCTGACGCTGTGGATCTTCGCGGCCATGGGGCTCGGCATCGCCCTCGGGTTCCTCGCGCCGGGCCTCACCTCGGCCCTGAACGAGCTGCGGGTCGGGACGACCTCGGTGCCAATCGCGGTCGGCCTCGTGCTGATGATGTACCCGCCGCTGGCGAAGGTCCGATACGAGGAGCTGGGCAGGGTGTTTCGCAACGCGCGCGTGTTGGCTCTGTCCCTCGTGCAGAACTGGGTCGTCGGCCCGCTCCTCATGTTCGGGCTGGCGGTGGTCTTTCTGCGCGACAAGCCCGAGTACATGCTCGGACTCATCCTGATTGGCCTCGCGCGCTGCATCGCGATGGTCGTCGTGTGGAACGACCTGGCGAAGGGCGACGCCGAGTACTGCGCGGGGCTCGTCGCCTTCAACTCCGTCTTTCAGGTGCTGTTCTTCCCGGCCTACGCGTACTTC
The DNA here is from genome assembly GCA_020247085.1 of Myxococcaceae bacterium. Taxonomy (GTDB): domain Bacteria; phylum Myxococcota; class Myxococcia; order Myxococcales; family Myxococcaceae; genus Xiheimicrobium; species Xiheimicrobium aquaticum. The sequence continues at coordinate 2,170 of JADCJJ010000497.1, forward strand.
TTCGCGACGCTGCTGCCTCGCTGGCTGGGCCTCGAGGGCACCGTCGTGAACGTCTCGATGGGTGAGATCGCGACGAGCGTGGCGTTCTACCTCGGCGTGCCCTTCGCGGCCGGTCTCCTCACCCGACGCCTCCTGACGGGGGTGAAGGGGCGTGACTGGTACGAAGCGCGCTTCCTGCCGCGGATCAGCCCCATCACGCTGGCCTCACTGCTCTTCACCATCGTCGTGATGTTCTCGCTGAAGGGCGAGGCCATCGTGCAGCTCCCGCTCGACGTGCTCCGCATCGCCGCGCCGCTGCTCGTCTACTTCGTGGTGATGTTCGCGGTCTCGTTCTTCATGAGCAGGCGCGTCGGCGCCACCTATGAGCAGTCGGCGACGCTCTCGTTCACGGCTGCCTCCAACAACTTCGAGCTCGCCATCGCCGTCGCCATCGCGAGCTTCGGCATTCACAGCGGGACGGCGTTGGCGGCCGTCATCGGGCCGCTGGTCGAGGTGCCGGCGCTCATCGCGCTCGTGAACGTCGCGCTGCGGTGGCGCCAGAAGACGTTCTCCTCGCACCGGGTCGAGCCCGCCCTGGCCGGAGAACGCGTGGGAAGGAGCCCGACCGGGCGAGGAGAAGGCGCGTGAGCGACTCGTGGGAGACAGCGGCAGCGCACCTTCGCGAGCACCGCCCGAAGCACCTGCTCTTCCTCTGCGTCGCGAACTCGGCCCGCAGTCAGATGGCCGAGGGGCTCGCGCGCGCGTTGGCGCCCGCAGGGGTGAAGGTGTCATCGGCGGGTTCGGCGCCGGCGAGCGTCAACCCACTGGCCATCGAGGTGATGGCGGAGATTGGCATCGACCTCTCGTCGCAGCGCTCGAAGCACGTCGATGCCATTCCCTCCGAGGACGTCGACGTCGTCGTCACGCTGTGTGCCGAGGAGCAGTGCCCGCTGTTCCTGGGCCGGGCGACGCGACTGCACTGGGCCCTGCCGGACCCTGCGGCGGCCAGCGGTGACGAGGCAGCCCGGCTGGCGTGGTTTCGGAGCGTGCGCGACGAACTCCATCGCCGGCTCGCGCGCGTCTTCAGCCCCGGCTTCCTGGTCTCACCGACGCGGTACCTCTTCTTCACCGGCAAGGGCGGCGTGGGGAAGACGTCGTTGTCGGCCGCTACCGCCGTCGGCCTCGCCGACCGGGGTGAGCGCGTCCTGCTCGTGAGCACCGACGCGGCGTCGAACCTCGACGAGATTCTCGGCGTGGAGCTGCGCAACCGCCCCGTGCCGGTGCCGGGCGTGTCTGGGCTCTCGGTGCTCAACGTCGACCCGGGCGTGGCCGCCGAGGCCTACCGGGGGCGCGTGCTGACGCAGCTCGGCGAAGCGGCGACCGACGAGGAGCGCGCGACGGTTCGCGAACAGCTCTCCGGCGCCTGCACCATCGAGATCGCGGCCTTCGACGAGTTCGCGTCCCTCCTCTCCGACGCTCCCGCCGAGTACGAGCACGTCGTCTTCGACACGGCCCCGACGGGCCACACCTTGCGCCTGCTCAGCTTGCCCGCGGCGTGGACCGGGTTCCTCGAGGGCAATGACCGCGGCGCTTCGTGCCTCGGGCCCCACTCGGGGCTGAAGCTGCAAGAGGCCCGCTTCGGCCGGGCGCTCGCGGCCCTCTCCGACCCGACCCGCACGACGGTGGTGCTGGTCACCACCCCTGACGAGCGGGCCGTCGGCGAGGCGGCGCGCACGTCGCGTGAGCTCTCGGCGCTGGGCCTGGGGCACCAGCGGCTGGCCCTCAACGGCGTGTTCCACGCGAGCGACCCATCCGACGCGGTGGCGAGCGCGCTCGAGGCCCGGCAGCGAGCCCTCATGTCGCAGCTCCCCGAGCCGCTCGGCGCTCTGCCGCGCGACGACGTGCCGCTGCGGCCGTTCGACACCGTGGGCGTGCCGGCGGTTCGAGCGCTGCTGCGCGAAGGGGTGAGCGTGCCACCTGCGGCGGTGGGCGCGGGCGTCGAGGTCGCGATGGCACCCCTCGCCGCGCTGGTCGACGAGCTGGCCACCCGGGAGCAGGGGCTGGTGATGGTGATGGGGAAAGGCGGGGTGGGCAAGACGACGATCGCCGCCGCCCTCGCGGTCGCCCTCACCCGCAGAGGCCTCGCGGTGCACCTCACGACGACCGACCCGGCCGCGCACCTCGTCGAGACGCTCTCGGGCGACGTCAAGGGGCTCGAGGTCAGCAGGATCGACCCGGCGGCCGAGACGCGCGCCTACGTCGAGCGGGTGATGGCGACCAGGGGGCGAGACCTCGACGCGCAGCGCCAGGCGCTCCTGAGAGAGGACCTGCGCTCGCCGTGCACCGAGGAGGTGGCCGTTTTCCACGCCTTCTCGAGGGTCATCAGCGAGGCGCGGCGCCGGGTGGTGGTGCTCGACACGGCCCCCACTGGGCACTCGCTGCTGCTGATGGATGCGACCGGCGCCTACCACCGGCAGGCGCTTCGAGACCTCGGCCACGGGCTCAACCCGGTCCGGGTGACGACTCCGCTGATGCGCCTGCAGGACCCGGCGTTGACCCGCGTCATCATCGTCACGCTCCCCGAGACGACGCCCGTCTCACAGGCCGCGGCCCTGCAGGAGGACTTGCGCCGCGCCCATGTGGAGCCCTTCGCCTGGGTGGTGAACCGCAGCCTGTCCGCCGCCGGCGCCCATGACCCGCTGCTCGCCGCCAGGCTCGCGGGTGAGCGCCGCCAGCTTCGGCGGCTCGCCGGGGGGCTCGCCGCGCGCCTCTTCGTCGTCCCGTGGCAACCCGCTCCACCCGCCGGGGCCGCCGCGCTCGGCGCGCTCACCGAGGGCGCCGCGCCGACGTCGGAGCCGGCGCGCGCAGACGCGGAGCCGCGACGGATGCGGTGACTGAGCCCTGCGGCCGCCCGCGCGACGTGGGCGCAGACCTCGAGCGCGCGGAGCCGGCCCCGCCCCGGCATGGGACAGCAGGCGCGTCAGATGACGAAGTCGAGCTCCTCGAAGACCGACGAGCCGGCGTTGCGCGGGCGGACGTCGTTCTTCCGCGTCACCACCGAGTTCGGTGGCACCGACGAGGTGACGAAGGCGTTGCCCGCGACGATGGAGTGGTGCCCGACGACGGTGCCCCCCCCGAGGATGGTGGCGCCCGCGTAGATGACGACCTCGTCCTCGATGGTGGGGTGCCGCTTCGAGTCGGCGAGCGTCTTCTCGACCGTCAGCGCGCCCAGGGTGACGCCCTGGTACAGCTTGACGCCGGTGCCGATGTTCGTCGTCTCGCCGACGACGATGCCGGTGCCGTGGTCGATGCAGAAGCGACGGCCGATGGTGGCGCCGGGGTGAATGTCGATGCCCGTCTTCTCGTGCGCCACCTCGGTGAGCAGGCGCGGCAGCAGCGGCATGCCGAGGCGGTGCAGCAGGTTGGCGACGCGGTAGACGCCGATGGCGAAGAAGCCGGGGTACGTCAGCAGCACCTCGTCGACGCTCTTCGCGGCCGGGTCGCCCTCGTAGATGGCCCGCGCGTCCTCCGAGAGCCGCTCGTGCACGGCCGAGAGGTCGCCGAAGAAGCGCTCGGAGAGCTGCGCGGGCATATCGGCGTGCAGCAGGCCGACGCTGCGCTCGAGCCGCCGCAGCGACTCCTCGAGCTGGATGAGGTCCTCCTTCACGGCGTCTTCGCTGCACACCACCGACGGCGCGAAGTGGGGAAACAGCACGCCGAGGGCTTGGTGGGCGAAGGCGTGGGCCAGCGGGCGGAGCTGCGACGGCACGTGGTGCTTGCGCCGCTCGGCGATGAGGCGCTCGACGAGCGGCTCGGGCAGGGTCGACATGCCGGGCCTGTTAGCGGCAACCCGCGCCCGGTGCCACCGTGTCGCCGCGCCCCGGCCGAGGGTCGGCGAGCGCGTGCGCGCCAGGGCGTCAGCGGGCCCGTCTGCCCCCGGGGAGCGCTGCCGGGCTCGGCGCCGACGATGGCGCGGCGCCCAGCGGGACCCGCGCCGCTCGACGCACCGCGACCTTCGTCGCTAGAGCCAGTCGACCTTCAGCCCCTCCCCACACCCGCGCGGCCGGCCCGCCGAGTGGGCGGCGACGCAGCCGCGAGCCGCGCGGCGAGCCGACGCCGTGCTACGAGTTCCGCCCGCTCATGTTGCGCGCAGTCCTCCCGAGTCTCGGCCTCGCCCTTTCGGGGTGCTTCCCCTGCCCGGCCGCCCAGCCGCTCAGCGCGCCTGACGGCGGCACCATCGCCTGCACCCGCAGCACCGACTGCCTCGTCGAGGCGGGCACCCTCGTCTGCACCATGGACCAGGACCGGCTGTACGGCTGCCTCGAGTGCCGCGACGGCCTGTGCCAGCGGTGGACCCCGGGGGCCTGCCGGTGAGAGGGGCACTCGTCGCGCTGGTGGCCGTCGCCGCGCTCTCGGGCTGCCGCAGGAACGACGCGGCGGCGCGCCTCGAGGCGGCCCGCGCGGCGCTGTTCGCCAACAAGCCCGACGTCGCGCTCTCGGAGTACAAGCTGGCCCTCGACGCGCTCGAGCGCAACACCTCACCCGAGGCGGCGCTCTACCGGGCGCGGGCACTCCGCGGCGCCGCCGACGTCTACGCCTTCCAGCTCCAGGACCCCCGGCGCGCCGCCGAGGTGTACCGCGAGCTCATCAAGACCTGCCCCGAGGCTCCCGAGACGATGGAGGGGCGCCTGCACCTCGCGGCGCTCCTGCGGCACCAGTTCCGAGACGTGCGCGCGGCCATCGCCGAGCTCACCGCTGCCCTCGCCCGCAACCCGCCCCAGTCCGCAGAGCTCGCCTACCAGGTGGCCACCCTCTACTTCGAGCTGCGCGACTACCAGCAGGTGACCATCGAGGCCGACACCGTCATTCGCCGCTACGAGGCGAGCACCTGGGTGGACGACGCCCTGTACCTGAAGGGCCAGGCGCTCTCGATGATGGACGAGCGCAGGGGCGAGGCGGTGCGCGCCTACGCCGAGCTCGTCGAGCGCTTCCCCGACTCGAAGCTCGTGCCCCACGCCCTCGTCGAGCTGGGCCGGCTCAAGGCCGACCAGGGCGACGGCGAGAAGGCCATCGACTACTGGGTGCAGGCGCTCCCGCGGCACCCCGACCCCATGGGCGTGCAGGCCTCCATCGCCCGCGTGCGCGCCCACCTGCGCGCCACCACCCCGCGCGCCGTCGGTGACCCGATGAAGGCCTTCGACTGGGACGTGCCCGGAGCCGCCGTCGGCGAAGGCGGCGCGCCGCTGCTGCTCCCCAAGACGTCGGCCGAGGCCGTCGGCGCCACCGAGGAGGAGGCCGCGCGCGAAGCACGCATGACCGAGGGCAGCACCGCGCCCGAAAAGGCTCCAGCCCGCCAGGGCCCCCAGAGGCCGCGCTGACGCCCTGGCCGGTGACGGCACCACCCCACCAGACGGCGCCGACGCCCCGGGGAGAACGGCACGCGCCAGGCCCGGCGACGCGTCTGCCCGCACCCGAGAGCGAACCCGATGACGGGCCGCACCGCGGGCCCTATGGTCGCGCCCGCACCCGATTCGACCGAGGGACCCCATGGCCGCCAGGAAGACGAAGCCCGCCAAGAAGCCTGCCTCCAGGAAGACGCCCGGCATTCCACACGTGGCGCTGAAGCTGCTCGAGACGTTGCCGCCCCTCGACGCCCGGCGCCGGCGCGCCTACCTGGGCGCCTTCACCGACGCGCAGTGCGAGGCCTGGGGCGCCCGGACGAAGGCCGAGGCCGTGGTGCGCGAGGCCGAGCGCTTCGTCGGTGCCGTCGCCGCGGCGTTGAGCCGGCCCGTCACCGGCTACGGGCCCGCGCGCCTGGCCTGGCTCTGCACGCTGGTGACCGAGCTCCACGACTCGGTCGAGGTGGACAAGGCGGCCCCGGGCACCGAGGCGCGCGCCGGACTGCTCGCCCTCGCCGACACGGCGCGCAAGAAGCTGGCGACGGGCCTCGTCTCGGCGGGCACCGGCGACGACGCCTTCCTGCAGGCCGTGGCTGACCGCGACGAGCCCGGCGCGCTCGCGCTCGAGTCGACCCTCACCGGCCTGCTGCAGCTCGCGCTGCGCCTGCGGCGCACCGAGCACGGCGAGCTGCTCGCGGACGACGCCGGCCTCTCCGAGGCGTTCCTCTCGTCGGTGTCGGCGCTGACGGACGCGCTGCGCGACGCGAACGAGCGCGCCTTCACGGCAGCGCCGGGGCACGACTCGGCCGAGACCAACCGCGTCGAGGGGCGGGTGCTGCGCGAGATGGCCTTCGCGCTGGCGATGCTCCGCCGGGCCCGCGCCGACGGAGAGCGCGTCACCGTGCCGGCCGCCGGCCCCGAGCTGACTGCCGTCTCGACGCCGCCAAGCGTCGCGACGTGAGCAGGCGCGCGACCAGCCACCAGGAGCCCCCATGCAGCGACCCAGAAGACTCGTGCACGCCGTGGCCGTGCTCGTCGGCGCCTCGGTGGCGCTGAGCGCCGGCTGCTCGCTCTTCGGCAACTACGAGCTCGACGGCCTCCCGTGTGACCTGAGCCCGTCGGCGCGGGAGCCGTGCCTCCGCGACGCCGGCTACGTCTGCGTTCGCGACGGCGGCGCGGGCGTGTGCGTGAAGGCGCCGTGACCCCGCCGGACGGCCCCGAGGCCCGCTACTCGCTGCACCTCGAGGCCAGGGGCATCGACGCCCGCTCGCTGGGAGCCGACGACGACGGCACGCTGACCCGCCCCTCGAAGCCCACCACCCTCGACCGGCTCTCGCTGCCGCTGGTGACGGTGTCGGCGGGCGACGCCTCGAGCGCCGCTGACTTCACCACCGGCCGGGTCCTCGGCGAGGGCGGCATGGGCAAGGTGGTGGTGGCCACGCAACGGGCGCTGGGGCGGGAGGTGGCGCTCAAGTTCCTGCGGGACTCGCCGGAGGACGCCTCGCGCGCGGCCGAGCTCCTGCGCGAGGGGGTCGTCACCGGACAGCTCGAACACCCGAACATCGTGCCGGTGCACCTGCTGGCGCGCACCGACGACGGCCAGCCCTTCTTCGTGATGAAGCGCATCGAGGGCACGCCGTGGTCGACGCTCCTGGCCGACCCTGCGGCGCTGGCCGACTTCCCCCGCGCGGGCGCAAAGCCGCCGCTCGTCTTCCACCTCGAGGTGCTCCTCGAGGTCTGCGACGCGGTGGCCTTCGCGCACAGCCGCGGCGTGCTGCACCGCGACCTGAAGCCGGCCAACGTCATGCTGGGGGCTTTCGGCGAGGTGTACCTGCTCGACTGGGGCATCGCGCTTGCGCTCGACGAGCGGCCGGCGCTCCCGCGCGCGAGCGACGAGCGCGGCCTCGCGGGCACCGCGACCTACATGGCGCCCGAGATGGCGGCGGCCGAGGGGGGCCTCACCGAGCGCACTGACGTCTACCTGTTGGGAGCCATCCTCTACGAGGTGCTGACGGGTCGGCCGCCCCACGCCGGCGCGACGCTGGTACAGCAGCTCTCACGCGCCTTCGAGGCGGCGCCCCCCGTCTTCCCGGCCGACGTGCCGTCCGAGCTGGCGGCGCTGTGCCGGCGCGCGCTGGCCCGGCGGCCCGACGAGCGCTTCCCGTCGGCGCGCGCGCTGCACGAGGCCCTGCGAGACGCGCTCGCGCGCCGTGACGCCTTCGTGCTCCAGGCCGAGTCACGCGAGCGGCTGGTGGCCCTCGAGGCGCTCGTCGCCGCGCCGGGGGCGGACGCGGTGCAGGTGCAGCAGGCCTTCTCGGAGTGCCGCTTCGGCTTCCAGCAGGCGCTCAAGCGCTACCCGGGCTTCGCCGAGGCCGAGGCCGGGCTCGAGCGGGCGCTGGTGGCCATGACCTCGCATGAGCTCGCCCTGGGACACGCGGCGGCGGCGCGCGCCTTCGCCTCGCAGCTGCGGCGGCCCCGGCCCGAGCTGCTGGCCCGCCTCGAGGCCGCCGAGGCGCAGGCGGCGGCGCAGGCCGAGCGGGTGCGGAGGCTCGAGACGTTCGCGAAGGACGCGGACCTCGACACGGCGGTGATGCAGCGGGGGGCGCTGGCGCTGGCGGTGGCCCTCGTGTGGGCGCTCATCTCGCTGGGCGCCGGCGCGCTGGTGCGGCGGGGCGCGGTGACGTTCGGCCACCGCGAGGCGCTGTGGGCCATGTCGCTGTACGGCGTGATGTCGCTGGGCCTCGCCGAGTCGGTGAAGCGCGCGGTGGCGCTCAACAAGGCCCAGCGGCGGCTGCTGCGGGGCAACCTCGTCGCGCTGTCGGCGTTCATCGGTTTCTGGGCGCTCACCTGGTGGCTGGGCGTGGACTTCCACGCCTCGCTGGTGACGTTCATGTTCCTCGTCTCGGCCCTCTGGGCCGTCGCCGCCGCCCTCTTCGACGCACGAGGCCTGACGATGGGGGTGGCCTTCCTCGTGGGCACCGCGGTGGCTGCCGCGCGGCCGGGCTGGGCCTTCGAGGTCTTCGGCTTCAGCACCCTGCTGGGCTTCAGCGCGCTCGGGGTGGCGTGGCGACACTGGCGGGGCGCCGGGAGCTGACGGGCCGCCGTGAAGGGCACCACGCCCGGGTTGAAGACGACGGCCAACGGCTCGACTGCCACCGCCGAGCACCTTCGCCAGGAGGACGCCGCCTCTCGACGCAGCCGACGGCCTGCCGAGAGCCCCGGGCGGCGAGCCGGCCCGAAGCAGCGGTCGTCGACGTCGAAGAACGAGGCGACGAGTCGCTCTCCCGACTCGAGCGGCGCCGACGGGCCGGCGTCAGGGCACCGCGCCGGGGCTGAAGACGACGTTGGCGCGCCGGGAGCCGTCCGCGAGCCCCTTCGAGGTGACGAACAGCACCGTCATCAGCCCGTTCCACTCCCACCGGGCCGCGCAGGCCGCCAGGTAGTCGCAGCGCCCCGCCTCGTCGCAGCTGACGCCCAGCTCGAGCTCGTCCACCAGCCCCGGCAGCTCCGCGGCCTCGACGGGGATGGCGTCGCTCGCGGTGGGCAGCAGCCGCTCGCCCGGCGACAGCAGGCAGGTGAAGTACGCGGGCCGCTCGAGGGGCAGCTCGGAGAAGCGCGTCGCCCACCGCCCGGTGCGCGCCCGATGGGCCTGCTGCTGCGCCGCGAGCGCCTCGAGCACCGGCTTGCCCTCGCTGAGGCGCGCGTAGCGGTCGAGCCGCAGGAAGCCCGCGGCCACCAGCCCGGCGATGACGAGCGCGGGCACCAGCCCGAAGGCGATGAGCCAGGTGCGGCGCTGCCGCCGGCGCTCGAAGGCCTCGCGGGCCAGCTCCTGGGCCTCCCAGTCGGCGCGCATGGCCCGTCAGTACGCCGCGCGCAGCCACACCAGCCGCGCCAACGGCAACGTCTTCTCGCCCACCGTCTGCCAGCCGGCCATCACCGCGACGGCCTCGACGCGGGAGCCGTTGGTGAAGGCGCCGCCCCACGCGCGCTTCTCGGGGATGAAGACGAACACCTCTCGCCCGCCGAGCTCGAGCACACCGATGTTCTGCGCCAGGCCGTACGAGACGACGCCCTGCATGACGACGGCCTGCCCTTCGAGCGACTCCGGCGCGTCGAGCCGCGCGAGGTCCGTCGAGCCGGGGCGGAGGACGAGCCGCGGCGCGTAGGCCGACACCGCGTCCTCGAAGCTCGCCACCGAGGCGCCCGGCGCGAAGGCCCCCGGCGCGCCCGTCTCGCGCCGCCGGGCCAACTCGGCCTCGGCCGCCGCGAGGGGCCCCTCGACCTCGGCGCCACGCACCTGGTTGCAGGCCCGCAGCCGCTCGGCGCGCGCGACGAGGGCCCCGTCACCGAGCGACTCCGGCGCCCGCGCGCCCTCGGCCTCGACGACGACGCAGGCCGAGAAGGCGGCCAGCGTCAGCAGCCCTGCCTCGTCGAGCTCGACCGGCCGGTCGCCCAGCACGAGCTCGTCCACCGGGCCTGGGAGCCCCGTCGCCAGGAGCTCGCCCACGCCGTCGCGCACCGGCACGGACACCGAGAGCCCCGTCGGCCCCTTCGCCGTCACGGCGCCGGTGACGGGCCGCGGGTTGCATGGCGCCTGGCGCTGGCTCGCCTCCTGCTCGACGCGGCGGGCCTCGACGTCTTCTCCGCTGCGGAGCATCGCCACGGCGCCCACGGCCAGCGCCGGGAGCCCGATGCCCAGGGACAGCAGCGTGTACCCCTGGAGCTGCTGGCGCAGCGACGGGCCGTAGCGGCCCGCGGTGTCGATGAGCGAGGTGTCGGGCGCGGCGCTGACGATGAACGAGAGCCCGAACAAGAGCCCGGCCCCCAGGGTGGTGGCGAGCCCCGTCGAGAGCGCCGGGCCCGCCGCCGGCGAGGAGCGCTCGGTGATGCGCTCCTCGGCGTACTCCTCGATGGTGGTGTCGAGGCAGACGTCTCGCTCGGTCACCTCGAGGGCGAGGGTTGGCCAGCGCACGCGGAGCCCGGCATGGACGGCCCCGGGCAGCACCTGCGCCCGAGTGAAGGTGCGCAGCAACGGCCCGCGCTCGGTGCGCACGGTGTTCTCGACACGCACGCAGCCACCGCCGGCGAGGGCGAGGAGCACGACGAGCGAGGGGCCCCTCACGGGGCCCCCCCGAAGAAGCGCACCACCTCGGGGCAGTCGACGAAGAACTCCTCGACGTCGGAACAGGCGGGCCGAATGGCCTGCGCTGCGCCCTGGCGCAGCAACGGCACCCGGCAGTCGAGGAACTGCACCCTGCCCGGGGTCGAGAAGCCGAAGGCGTCGCTGGCGCAGCCCGTGCGCGACAGCAGGGCCGCCTCGCACCCGGCCGCGTCGACGCCGAGGCGCTCCGTCACCGGCGCGCAGACCGGACCGCGGCACAGCCGCGTCACCACGTCACGGCACACGGCCGCGTCCGGCGCCTCGGGGCCGACGCACCCGGCCAGGCACCACCCGCAGATGACGACGAGGCTCTTCCGCACGGCGTCGCACCGTACCCGTCGCGCGCCGCAGCGTCACCCCGCGCCGCCCCATGAAACGACGAGAGCCGGACGCCCCGCGCGTGCGGAGGACGTCCGGCTCCCAAGAACTTCGGTTCCGCCGCGGCGGCGCCGTGGCGGAGGGGCGTCAGCGCGTCAGGTCGGGCATCGACACGAGCGCGCGGCCACCGAGGGCGCTGAGGTTGCGCACGCGGTCCGAGCGGTCCTGCGAGACCTCGCCCATCGGGCGCAGCGTGAAGGCCTTGCCCTTCACGCGGGCCGTCTTGCGGCTGAAGATGATGTAGTTGGCCGCGTCGGTCTCATGCGAGACGACGAAGATGCCGTCGGCCTTCTGCGCGTTGGCGACGGCCACGGCGGCCGCGGCGCGCACGAGCGGGTCACCGACCTCCTTGCTGCCACCGCCAAGGATGGACCCGAGGATGGCGCCGATGTCGAAGCCACCGCCGTCCTCGTAACCCCAGCAGATGAACCCGAAGAGGCACTGGTGGCTCACCTCGGCCTCGATGTCCGAGCCCCAGTCAAAGCCCACCTCCTGCGGGCGGTTCCACACCGTCGCCGCCTCGGACCGGTTGCCAATTGCCGTGTCGGCGTAGGCGCGAGCCCCGGTGGCACACCCCGTCAGCCCCATCGCCGTCACTGCCAGAACCAGCATCACCATCTGCTTCATGTGCGTTGCTCCGTCTCGAAAGTGGAAGACTGCTGAGGGGGTGACTAGCCCGGCCGTTGGCCATGACAAGCGCGGAGTGAAGGCCTAAGCCGCGTCGCCATGAGCTGGGTGAGCGTGACCGTCGAGGTGCCCGAGGCCGACTCGGAGTGGGCGCAGACGCTGTTGACCGAGGCTGGCGCCGCGGGGCTCGAGGTGCGCGACGCCTCGACGCCGCCGATGCCGGGGGTCCGAAGGCCCTCGCCCGGAGAGGCCATCGTCGTCGCCTACTTCGAGCAGGCCGCC
>JADCJJ010000498.1 GCA_020247085.1 Myxococcaceae bacterium
AACCAATTCCTCGCCGCGGCCGTGAAGAACGGTGTCAGCGACGTGCACTTCAAGGTGGGCGTCGCGCCGGCGTTGCGCATCAGCGGGCAACTGCTGCCGGTGAAGGTGCCGGCGCTGCAGCCCGAAGACACCGCGCGCATCGCCTCGCACCTGCTCAAGCACGGGCGCTTCAAGGGCCCCCTCGACGACCTGCAGGACTTCGACACCTCGTACGCACTCGAGGGCGTCGGGCGCTTTCGCGCCAACGTCTTCCGCAACAAGGGCCACCTGGGGGCGGTGCTGCGGTCGATTCCCCTCGCGGTGCCCGACTTCGCGAAGCTGGGGCTCCCCCGGGTGCTCGAGAGGCTGTCGCAAGAGGAGCGCGGCCTGGTGCTCGTCACCGGCGTCACCGGGTCGGGCAAGTCATCGACGCTGGCGGCGATGGTGAACTACGTCAACCAGCACTATCGCAAGCACATCGTCACCATCGAGGACCCGATCGAGTTCGTGCACGAAGATGCCTTCAGCCGCGTCACCCAGCGCGAGGTGGGCCCCGACACGCCGAGCTTCGGCGCCGCCCTGCGCGCGGCCCTGCGCCAGGACCCCGACGTCATCCTCGTCGGCGAGATGCGCGACACCGAGACCATCGAGATCGCCCTCAAGGCGGCCGAGACGGGGCACCTGGTGCTCTCGACGGTGCACACGCAGGACTGCGCGCGCACCATCGGGCGCATCCTCGGGGCCTTCCCTCCCGAGGCCCAGGCGTCGGTGCGCAACCGCCTCGCCGAGAACCTGCGCGGCACCGTCTCGCAGCGGCTCCTGCCCCGCGCCTCGGGCCGCGGGCGCGTCGTCGCGGCCGAGATCATGGTCTCGACCCTGTCGGCGCAGGAGTTCATCAAGGACCCCGCCCGCACCCACGAGCTGACCGACTTCCTCGAGCGAAACCACGACCTGCTCGGCACGCAGAGCTTCGACATGCACCTGGCGACGGTGCTGCGAGAGGGCGCCATCAGCCGCGAGACGGCGCTCGAGGCGGCGACGAACCGGTCGGATTTCGAGCGCGCCCTCGCCTTCGACTAGTACGACAGTTCGGAAGTTCGATCACGGGTTCACGCTTCAAGCACCCAGGGAAAATCAGCGAGCACAGCGGTGAGTGCCGCGTCGATGTCATCTTGGGTGGGAAGCGGCGACCAGCGACCGGAGTGGTGGAATTCGTCCACGGATCAGGTTCCGGCCATCAGTTGCTTGAGCCGGATGTGCGCTGTTGGGGCCTTCTGAGGGCCGGACTCGACGACGATGGCTCCGGCACGGACGCGACACCTGAGGTGCGTGAGACGACGGGCCTTGAGGAAGGCGGCAACGGAGGCAGGTGAAGAGACGGCGGTGGGCACTCGACCTCCTCAGGCTGCGCGAGAGGCGTGAGCCTGCTCAAAGCGGCCCGTGAAGGTCCACCGAAACGCGTGCGCATCGATGCGGTTCCAGCGGGCGATGAAGCCGGTCACCGCCGCCTTGAGTTCGGCGTACCCGGTGAACGAGCCGTGCGGCAGAACGCGGCGCTGGAGAATCGAGAACCAGATGTCGACTTGGTTGACCCATGAGGCATGCAGCGGGGTGGAGGCGAGGTGGAACCGTCGCCCATGCCGCAGGTTGAAGGTGGACCAGCGCTTCTGTTTTCCCTCCTTGTGGATGTTCAAGTTGTCCCAGACGACGTGCACCTGTCGGTCGGGGTACTGCGCGGCGACTTCCTCGAGGAACGAGACGAGGGCATCGGCCGTGCGCCGCTTCACGACGCGATCCAGCACCTTGCCTGTTGCGACATCGAAGGATGCCAGGAGGCAGCAGGTGCCGTGACGCACGTACTCGAACACGCGCCTGACGCTGCCGTCGGTGGTGCGGCGGCACGGGTGCTTTCGACTGAGCGCCTGCATGGGCTTCTCGTCGATGCAGACGACGACGCTCTGAGCGGGCGGCGACAGGTAGAGGTCGCACACTCTCGCGACCTTCTCCTGGAGCTGTGGGTCTGGGCTGTGGAGCCACTGGCGAACGCGATGAGTCCGAAGGCCCTCGGAGCTCAGCACTCGCTGCACGGTGCTCCTGCTGACGCGATGACCAGTCAGCTTGCGCAGCTCGTCAGCAGGCGCCTGCTGGGTCCATACCGATGCGAAGCTGGCCTTGGGCGGCCGGTCGCAAGCGAGTTTGACCAACTCGCACTTCGTCGCCACCGAGATGACGGGCGGCCGACCCGAACGGTCCTTGTCCAGCAAGGACTCCACCACCGGCGCACACAACCAACGGGCCTTCCACTTCCGAACCCAACGGACCGTCGCCCCGACGGAGGCTGCCACTTCAGACGCCAAACAGCCATGCCGCAGGGCGCACACCGCCCGGGCGCGCTGGACCTCCGTGTGCGGCGCGCTGCTGCTTCGCGAGAGCCGCTTCAGCTTCAACCGCTCCGCGCGAGCCATCGGGATGACGCTCACGGTCGCTACAACGCTCGCCGCGATCCGGGACTCCGGTGAACGAACATCTGCTCTGTCGTACCAGGCGGCGCCGCCGGTCGTGCGTCAACCGGCGCGGGCCTTGAGCATCTTCACGAAGCCCTCGGCGCTGAAGAAGGTGAGCTCGATCACCCCGACGCGCACCTTGACCCCGCTCTGGAGCGACGCGGGGGTCCTGGGCGCGAGCTTGCGGCCGCCCACCTGGGTGCCGTTGCGGCTCCCGGCGTCGACGATCGACCAGTGCCCCCCGTCGTCCTGCTGGAGCCAGGCGTGGAAGCGCGAGACCGACGCGTCGTCGAGGACGACGTCGTTGTTCGAGGTGCGGCCCACTGTCACCCGGCGCTGAAAGGCGTTGTCCTTCGTCTTCTCGACCACCACCGCCAGGGGCTCTCCGCCGCCGATGGCCGGCACGGCGATGCCGGACTGGGTGCGGAACTGGTAGTCGTCGTCGTCGTCGCCCGTCTGGCCGGGCTCGTCTTCGGGGGGCTCGTAGAGGAGCACCGGGCGGCCGGCGAGACGCCCCTCGAGCTTCCTCGGGTCATCGGTGAAGCGGTTGAACCACGTGAGCAGCGACTCCGGCATCACCCGGCATCTCACCCCGATTCGGGGGCTTCGTCCAAGCGTTCTTCGTCGAGCGCCAGGCGGGCCTCTCGGCACACGCGGTACAGGGGCGGCCGGGCCTCTTCGACGAAGGGCATCGAGAGCACCGCCTCGACGTAGAACGGGGCCTGCTTCGAGAAGAAGACAGCGCGGCCCAGGTCGTCGAGGACGGCCTGGGTGAAGCCGAGCTTCGACGAGGCCAGGGCGCGGGCGAAGAAGAGGCACGGCACGTCGCCGAAGCGGCGCATGGCGCGGCTGAGCCGTCGCTTGGCGGCGAACACGTGCCACTCGACCGACAGCGGCGTCACGCGGTGCTCGAGGCAGAGCCACTCGGAGAGGTAGGCCTCGGCGGCCGAGAGGGGCGCGCGGGCCTCGAGGCGCTCGAGGACCGCCAGCGGGGCCGTGCGCCGCTGCGACAGCCACGACAGCCAGCGCGCCTCGCCGCCGCTGAAGCCGACGGTGGCCAGCTCGGCCTCGCCGATGGGAGTACCGGCGACGACGTCGACGAGCCGGGCGTGGGCCGCGGCGCGCGCTGGCGCCACCGGCGATGACAGGGCGAGCGAGGCGGGCCCCCCCTCGGGCATCACCAGGCCGGGGGCGGGGGTGCGCGCCGCGGCGGACCACAGCCCGGACAGGAGCGCGTCCCAGTCGAGCCAGCGCAGCGCGGGGTAGCCCTCGGCCTGGGCCCGGCGCCGCCGTACCGCCAGGCGGTGCACCCCGACGACCCCGCAGGCGTAGGCGACGGCGACGCCTCCGGTGAGGGCGAGGCTCATGCGTCGAGGGGGCGCCGCGGGGGCCGGGCGCCGTCTTCGTCCTCCTCGTCGTGACGGAGGGGAATGCGGAACTCCTCGCCCAGCCACTTGCCGAGGTCGATGGCGCGGCACCGCTCGGAGCAGAACGGAAACGGAGGGCGGGCCTCGGGGCTCGCCAGGGGCTTGTCGCACGTCGGGCACGCGGCCTTCGCCATGACGTGCATTCTGCCCCAAAGCCGGGGCAATCTCTGCGGCGATGATGCGCCCGTACCTGCTCGCCGCGATCGCCCTGCTCTCCTGCCGCGGAGGGACCGCGCGCCAGGTGGACCCTCCGCCGCCCGAGCCCCAGTGCGGCGACGGCGTCGTCGACGAGGGCGAGACGTGTGACGGCTCGAACCTGGGCGGCCAGACCTGTCAGAGCCTGGGCTTCGAGCGCGGCCAGCTCACCTGCGCCGACTGCCGGCTGGTGACGACGCTGTGCTCGAAGCGGTGCGGCAACGGCGTGCTCGACCCCGGCGAGCGGTGCGACGGCGCGCTGGGCGTGTCCGCCTGCACCACCTGGGGGGCCAACCGCTGCGCCGACGACTGCCAGCTCGACACGGCGAACTGCCTCTCCCAGGGGCTCGAGGCGGCCCCCGAGCTGACGACGGCCTACGGCGGCCCCGCGGTGATCGCCGACCTGCCGCCGGCCGGCGTGCCGGACCTGGTGATGGCGGTGCCGAGCCGCAACCGCGTCGAGGTCTTCGCCTGGAACCCGGTGCAGGGCTTCGCGGGCGCGTCGAGCCGCAAGCTGTCCTTCGACCGCACGCCGCTCGCCTGCGTCTCCGGCGACTTCAACCAGGACGGAGCGCCAGACGTGGCCACGGTGGACGACACCGGCGCCTTCGACGCGTACCTCTCGCAGGGGGGCACGTTCGCGCTGCGCGCGCTCGACGGCGGCTGCCCGGGCGCGCGCTTGCTGGGCGTGGCGCGGGCGGGGCCGGCGCGGGAGCTCGCCATCGCCGCCGGCTGTGGCGCGGCCTTCGCCTTCGACACGGCCGGCGTCCGGCGAATCGACGCCCCCGATGCGGCGGTGCTGGGCGTCGCTGACCTGAACCGCGACGGCCTCGGCGACGTTCTGGCGGTGGACGCCGAGGGGCTGCGGGTGCTCACCGGCCCCTCGTTCACCGCCGACGGGGGCCTCGCGCTCCCGGGGGCGCCCGGGGCGCTGTCGGCGGGCGACCTCGACGGCGACGGCGACGTGGACCTCGCCGGGCTCGAGGGGGCCGAGGTGAAGCTCTTCGAGAACACCGGCGCCGCCTTCGCCGAGCGGGGCACCTTCGCCGCGGCCCGCGCGCAGGCTGTCGAGGTACGCGACTTCGACCTCGATGGCGTACCCGACGTCTTCTTCATCGCCGGCGACGACGCGGTGGTGCGGCGCAACCGCGGCGGGTGGGCCTTCTCGGAGTTCCGGCAGCCGCTGGGGGCCGGCGCCGTGCTGTCGGTGTCGGTGGGCGACGTCGACGGCGATCAGGACCCCGACGTGGCGGTCACCTTCTCGACGGGGGGCACCTCGACCCGGACGGCCATCGTCCGCAACCGGGCCCGCTGAGGCAGGGCGTCAGGCCGCGGAGGCCGTTGACGTCGAGGCCGGTTGTGCTACTCCCCACGCGCCTCGCCGACGTAGCTCAGCGGTAGAGCAACTGATTCGTAATCAGTAGGTCCCCGGTTCAAGCCCGGGCGTCGGCTCTGACTCGACACGAAGCCCCGGCCCTCCACGAAGAGGGCCGGGGCTTCGGTCTCTTCGGGGTGGGCGGTGAGCGCGTGCGCGGCGACGCACCGCTGCGAAGCGCCGTTCGCACCCGGGAGCTGACGCGGCGTGGCGTCACTTTTTGCTCCCGGGGGCTGTGCCTCGCCCTTACGGTGCCCGCGCGTTTCCGGCCCTGAGAGCAGACGCGTCGGGGCCTTTTCCCTGGAGCAAGCGGACATGGCTGAAGAGAACTTCATGCGGGTGGCCAATCCCGGCCAGCAGCGCAAGACCATCTACACCGAGGCGATGGAGATCTTTCATCGCGCGGCCGACGCGATGTCGCTCGACCGGCGGGTGCGGCTGGAGCTCGAAGAGCCCGACTACGAGCACATCTTCTACGTCACCACCAAGCTGAAGGACCGCCTGGTGCCGGTGACGCCCGAGGCGTCGCGCGGCTTCGCCGACCTGGCCGTCACCAAGGTGCGCGACCCGAACGGCCTCGAGCGGCTCGCCGACGGGAAGATCATCTTGAACGGCAAGGCGCTGCTCGGCAGCGACGTCAGCGTTCGCAGCGGGCACCTGCGGCTCGAGGACAGGAACGTCTACCAGCTCGTACCGGGCGACATTCAGCGCTTCAAGGCCTACCGCGTGCAGCACAACCAGGCGCGCGGCCCGTACAAGGGCGGCATCCGATACCACCGCGAGGTGGCGCTCGACCTCTTCAAGGCGCTGGCGGCCGAGATGACGTGGAAGACGGCCATCGCCGACGTGCCCTTCGGCGGCGGCAAGGGCGGCATCCAGCTCGACCCGCGGCAGTACGGCAAGGAGGAGCTCCAGGCCATCTCGCTGCGCTTCATGTACAAGTTGAAGTCGATGGTGGGGCCGAACATCGACATCCCCGCCCCTGACATCGGCACCAACTCCGAGATCATGGCGCTGTACCTGCGCCAGTTCTCGGACGGTGAGCGCGAGCGGCACAACCAGCGCGGCGTCATCACCGGCAAGGACGTGCGCATCGGCGGCTCCGAGGGGCGCACTAAGGCGACCGGCCAGGGCGTCGCCTACACCGTCGAGGATTACTACGCGGACCGCGGCGAGACGGTGAAGGGCAAGACCTTCATCGTGCAGGGCTTCGGCAACGTGGGCTCGTGGGGCTCGCTCATCCTCCAGAACATGGGGGCGAAGCTGCTCGCGGTGAACGACTCGGACGGCACCATCTACAACCCCGAGGGCATCGACGCGCTCGACCTCATGAAGTACGTCAACGAGAACCCGAAGAACCTGAAGCGGTCGGTGCTCGGGTACCCGAACGCGCAGGTCATCAGCAAGGCCGACTTCTGGCAGGTGAAGGCCGACATCGCGATGCCGGCGGCGCTCGGCGGAGAGATCACCGCGGAGATCGCCGAGAAGCTGAACGTGAAGCTGGTGGCCGAGGGCGCGAACGGCCCGACGACGCCAGAGGCCGACCGCGTGCTCGAGAAGCGGAAGATCGACCTCATCCCCGACATCATCTGCAACGCCGGTGGCGTGACGGTCAGCTACTACGAGTGGATCCAGAACAAGCGCATGGAGGCGTGGACCGAGAAGGAGGTCGACAGCCGCCTGGAGCTGGCGCTGAAGAAGAACTACCGCATCATCCGCGACATCGCGCGCAACACCCCGCGGCGCTCGGACATGCATGACAGCCGCCCGTACTGCATCGGCAAGACCGTCGACACGCGGTGCGCGGCGATGATCCTCGCGCTCAAGCGCATCGAGGCGCACTACATGCTCGAGGGCTTCAGCCAGTAGCGGCCGGAGCGTGGCGGGCCGTTCCCTCCGGCCCTCTCCACGCGACCGTGGCCGGCGGGAGGCCGCGGGGCGCAGGCGTGAGCGTCGGCCCTGGCGGTCGACGACGTGCCGGCCTCTGCTCATAATTCGCGGTCGGTGATTTCACTCAGGGGGCAAGGAGTCGTCACCATGATCGCGTACATCACCCTCGCCCTGCTGACCGCGGGCGCTCACCGGGACGCGGCGTTCGAGGCGGCCGTCACTGCGAGGTATGAGGCCGTCGAGCCTGGGCTCGGCGCGAAGTTCGCGGAGGCGACGCGCGCGAGCGACGAGGGCCGCCGCACGGACGCGGTGGCGCTGTTCGAGGCGCTGGTGGCGCGCGCGCCGAACGAGAGCGCGGGGCTGCGGCGGCTCGCGTACCTCTACGCCGAGGGCGACCGCCTCGGAGAGGGCGTGGCGTTGGCCGAGCGGGCGCAAGCGCTCGAGGCGACGCCCGAGAACGACGTCGCGGTGATGCGGCTGTTGTCCCGGCGAGGCGCGCCCGGCGACCGGGCGCGCGCCGACGCGCTCGCCGCCGCGGTGGTGGCCCGCACGAGCCCCGGAGACGAGTCCTGGGTGGGCGCGCGGGCCGAGCAGTGCCAGCGGGCGCTCGGCGAGCAGCAGCACGACGCCTTCGCCACCTGCGCCGAGGAGGTGTTCCGAGAGGCCGGGGGGCACCCGGTGGGCACGTGGCTGGGGAGCGTGGCGGCGGTGATGCGGGGCGACATCGGCCTGGCGCGGGAGCGGCTCGACGCGGGGCGGCCGGTGATGACACCCGAGGCCGCGGCCCACATCGAGCACCTCATCGACGCGAGCGAGCCCTTCGAGGCGCGGTGGGGGCGCCGGCTGGCGGGGGTGAGCGCGACGTGGCTGGCGGTGTTCGCGGCCCTGGCGCTGCTGGGCTTCGCGCTGAGCGCGCTGACGATGCGCACGGCTCGCCGGCTGGCGACCGACCGCTCGCCGCACCCCTCGACGGGGGCCAGGGGCCTGCGCGCGGTGTACCGGGGCGTGCTGGGCGTGGGCGGCGTGTTCTACTACCTCTCGCTCCCGCTGGTGGCGCTGGCCGTGGTGCT
>JADCJJ010000499.1 GCA_020247085.1 Myxococcaceae bacterium
CAACCGCTCCACCAGCATCGACGCCCCCAGCGCCACCTCCAGGGCTCCGACCGCATACCGGCCGGCGTCGCCGAGCCCCCACTTCACGAAGTTGTCGACGGCCATCGGCACGGCGAGCAGCTTGGGGAATGCGAAGACGATGAAGAGGACTCCAAGGACTCGAGAGAGGGTCAGGCGTGGCATGGCGCGCTCCGGTGAGGGGTTCGCCCGGGATGACGCTCGCCCGCGCGAGGGTGTGACTCGACGGCGCCGCGACTCGAGCCGTCGTCGGCGTCGGCTCGATTGACGCCCTCGCGGAAGACGACCGGCGTCGCGGGTGGCCTGCTCGCACGACCGAGTGCCCTCGCCTCACGCCCTGCCTGAATGCAAGTCGATGAAGTCATTGATGTCTGCTGTCGATGTCAGCCCTCTGGCGTATGAAGGCTCGAGTCTGGTACGAAACAGGCGTTCAGTAACCCACGGAGAGGGACCGACGACATGGCGATGAACCAGGAGAAGGAAAAGGCAATCGAGCTCGCGCTGCAGGCCGTCGAGCGGCAGTTCGGCAAGGGCAGCATCATGCGCCTGGGCAACGACGAGCCCATGGCGAAGGACGTGGCGGCGATTCCTACCGGGTCGGTGTCGCTCGACATCGCGCTGGGCGTCGGTGGCGTGCCGCGTGGGCGCATCGTCGAAATCTACGGGCCAGAGTCGTCGGGCAAGACGACGCTCTGTCTCCACATCGTCGCCGAGGCGCAGAAGCGCGGGGGCGTGTGCGGCTACATCGACGCCGAGCACGCGATGGACGTCGGCTACGCGCGCAAGCTGGGGGTGCGCACCGACGACCTGCTGCTCTCGCAGCCAGACACCGGTGAGCAGGCGCTCGAGATTGCCGAGATGCTGGTGCGCTCCGGGGCCATCGACGTGCTGGTGGTCGACTCGGTCGCTGCGCTGGTGCCGAAGGCCGAGCTCGAGGGCGAGATGGGCGACGCGCACATGGGCGTGCAGGCGCGCCTGATGAGCCAGGCGCTGCGCAAGCTGACGGGCACCGTCGCGAAGAGCCAGACGTGCCTCATCTTCATCAACCAGATTCGAATGAAGATTGGCGTGATGTTCGGCAACCCCGAGACGACGACGGGCGGCAACGCGCTCAAGTTCTACGCCTCGCAGCGCCTCGACATCCGCCGCATTGGCGCCATCAAGAACGGCGAGCAGGTGGTGGGCAGCCGCACTCGCGTGAAGGTGGTGAAGAACAAGGTGGCGCCGCCCTTCAAGGAGGTCGAGTTCGACATCATGTACGGCACCGGCATCTCGCGCGAGGGAGACGTCGTCGACCTCGCCAGCGAGGCCGGCATCATCGAGAAGTCGGGCTCGTGGTTCAGCTTCAAGGGCGAGCGCATCGGCCAGGGGCGCGAGAACGTGAAGGACTACCTCAAGGAGCACCCCGAGGTGCTGTCCGACATCGAGCGGATGGTGCTCGAGAAGAACGGCGTGAAGCCGACCGCGCCCCCGGTGCAGGCGGTGCCCGACGCGGATGAGGCCGAAGAGAAGCGGCCCCGCGTCAAGGCCGTGAAGTAGCCGCGGAGTCGACGACGGGCCTCCGCCACGCCTGTTGGGGTGGCTCTTCGGACAGGTCGGAGCGCGCGGGTCCTCGACGTGTCTGCGCAGGAGCCGGGCGCCTCGACGTCACGCACCTCCGACGAAGCGCGGCGGGCAGAGGTGTCTGCGGCGTCCGCGCAGGAGCCGGGCGCCTCGACGTCACGCGCACTCGACGGAGCGCCGGGCTCGGACCTCTGCTGCCCTCTCCGCGCGACAGGGTTGGTTCTTGCTCGTCACTCGCCCCAGACGAAGCGCAGCGCGCGGCCGCCGACGTAGCCCACCTTGCGGGCGATGCCGGCGAACGAGGGGTCGTCGTCATCGACGCGCAGCGCGAGGCGTGGGAGCGAAGACAGGAGGAAGCGGGAGATTTGCCCCAGGCACAGCGTGGCGTGCCCGCGTCCACGCTGCTCCGGGACGGTGTAGAGCCCCTCGAGCTCGGCACCCGACTGGGAGCGGCTGCCGATGTCGAGCTTGAAGACGAGCTGCCCGTTCTCTTCGAGCACGTAGGTGCGCTTCGTCATCACCCGCTGGCGCACGCGCAGGGTGAAGCCGTCGGGGTCGTCCAGAAGGGGGTCGCGCTCGTTCAGCTCCTTCACGCAGGCCGCCGCGAGCGGCACCAGCCTCGGCAGGTCCGCCTCGACGGCGACGCGGAGGAGCGGGTTGGTGAAGGGGCCCATGTCGTCTGCCGACACCGAGTAGAGGCGCTGGGTCTTCGAGAAGCGGACGCGGGCCGACAGGTGCTGGACCAGCAGGTCGACGAGCGGCTTCTCGCCGATGCAGGCCTTGAGCTGAACCGTCGGCGCCAGCGCCTTCGCGAGGTCGGTCATGGCGGCGGCGGGCGCCGCCGAGGGAATGACGAGGCCGCCCGCCCCCCCGACGAAGAGCACCGCCGTCAGCTGGCCTTCGGGTGAGAACCGCCCGTGGAACGCGAACGAGCTGCGGGCCGGGTCGCACACGACGCCGAACTCCTCGACGATGCCCAGCAGGTACAGGTTGTTGGTCGGGTCCTTCCCGAGGTGCTGCTTGAGCGCCTCGAGGTGCTTCGGCCCCAGCAGCTCGATGGTGTGCGGCATCGGTGAGAGCCACAGACTGTACCCCGGCGGCCGGCGTGGACGAACTGGTTGCGTACGTCGACCTGCCTCCCGCTGCATGGTCCTGAAGGGTCCGGCCACTGCCTTCCGGAGCGGCCGGCAGCGCTCGGTCAGGCCCAGAGGCCCCGATGAATGCACCTCCACCGGGCGGCGCTGCCATCGAGCGGGCGAATCATCGGCAGCTCGTCGTTCCGCTCGGTGCGCGCGCCGTCGGCGGTGGGGAGCGCAGACGTCTCCCACACCCGCACTGCGTCCAGCCCGCACGACGAGGCGACGTGCCGTGCTGCGCGGAGCAGCGCCTGGGCCTCGGGGACCGACGAGAATGCGTACCAGAGCACGTGCAGCTCGTTCGTCTGGAACGAGGCCGCCCAGTCGCACCGGGAGCCGCCGAGCGACGCGCCGCGCCAGGCTGGCGCAGGCCGCCCGAGCGCCCGGGCGTAGAAGCGTTCGCGCTCGACGTGCCAGTCGCACTGCGCAGCCGTGAGGGTGAAGGTGCCTTCGTCAGAGGGCGGGAGCGCACCCTCGGCGTGCCATTCGACGCCCGTGTCCGGTGATGGCTCGGCTGGCAGCAGCAGGTCCTGGGCCGGCTGCGCGACGAAGCCGACGCGCTCGTAGAGTCGTGCGCCTACCTCCGAGAAGAGCCCCACCGCGCGCACCGCCTCGGCCCGCAGGCGCGCGCAGACGGCCTCGAGCATCGCCGTCGCGTGGCCTCGCCCCCTCAGCGGCGCCTCGGTGAAGACCGACGCGATGAGCGCGCCGTGACCCCCGCCCCGAAATGGCACGAGGAACGTCTCGCACGACGACGCCACCGCGCCGGTGGCCTCTCGCAACAGCCAGGTGCGCATCGCCGCGCGGGCGAAGGGGTGCGCCCGGAGCGTGGCCTCCCGCGCGAAGAACTGCTCCGCGGTGAGGTGCCGGCCCCAGGCCGTGGCCGTGAACCGGTCACGGGCTCCCTTCTCGAAGTCCGTTGCGACGTCGAGGCGCATGGGTCACCGGGGCGACGACGTGACGCTGCCGTCGTCGCAGGTCGTCAGCCACGTCGCCCGCGCGCGGGGTGGGGAGCGCCGCGCTGCCATTTTCGGGAGCGAGAGGCGCGACGAAGGCGCGGTGCGTGCCGCTCCGTCGAGGCCCATGCCTCACTGCACCTGCAGGGTGACGACGCCGTCGTCGTCGGTCGTCAGCAGCCACGCCCTGGCGCCGGCCCAGGCGAGGCCCTTCACCACGCCCTTGATGGCGGCGAGCTCCGTCGGCTCGGTGTCGGGCCTGGCCTCGTACAGCCGGGGGGCGATGCCCGTCGTGGTGTAGCGGGCCACGCCCTGGTTCACCGCGAGCCACTCGGCGTCGACGCGGGCGAGGGGCTTCACCGCGCCGCCAGCCCGCGCGCCGCGGCGCAACTCCGGAGCGCTCGCTTGTGGAAAGCGGTAGGTGATGGCGTCGGCCTCGAGCGCGATGGGCCCGTCGGCCCGTTCGGCGATGCGCGCCGTGAAGGAGCCGTCGAGTGACGCCCGCGTGAGGCCCGAGGGGTAGCCCGCCACGAAGAAGACCTCGGCGGCGCCGTCGAACACCACCTCGCGCGGGCGAATCTGCTCGGTGGCGATGAGCGTCACGTCGGCACCGGAGACGACGGCGACGGCGCCGTTGGGCTCGGTCGAGAAGGGGTCTCCGTCGCGAGGCACCAGCGACACCACCAGCTTCTTCGCGTGCGCCGCGAGGCTGGTGACGAGGGCGCGAACGAACGACACGTGCGTCGTCACCTCGCCGCCCGTCAGCGCCACCGACTTCACCTGGCCGCCCTCGGCCCAGACGACGCGCCGCGCGTCCGCGTCGATGGTGAGGGCCGCGACGTTGGTGGTGCGCGCCGAGAGCACCGTCACGGCGCCCGAGGGCGAGAGCTTGACCAGCGCCGACTTGCCGTCACGCTCCAGCACGAGCACCGCGTCATCACCAGCCACCCGCAGCTCGCGCGCCTTTACCTGGCCCCGGAGGACGGGCGTGAAGCCAGCGACCGCGTCGCCGGTCGTGGTGACGAGGCTCCCGAGCGAGGCGGAGACGGCCGCGGCATCTCCTGCGATGTCGGCTGGCGGCGCAGCGGTCTCGATGAGCGCCGTCATCGTCGGTGGTGCCACCGGCGCGTTCGCCACCTTCTTCGCGCCGCTCTTCGCCGCCTTGCTCGACTCCGACGGGTGCCGACGGACGTACTCGGTCACGCCGATGCCGGCGGCGATGAGCACCAGGCCTGTGACGAGGAAGCGCATGTCCGGGCGCAGTAGCAGAGCCGCACCGGGGTGTCGCGGTCCGTGGACCCGGCGTCCGGGCGCGTGCGCGGCGACCCGGTGCTCGCCGAGCCGGCCTGGCAAGGCTCAACCGCCGGGGAGTCGACGCTTCGCGGTCGTGGCTCGGTCGCCTGCGCCGAGGCGCGTTCGCGACCCGTGGCGCGAGCACCGGGTGCGGAAGGTCGAGCGCCGTGGCCGGAGCTGACTGGCGCGGAAGGTCGAGCGCCATGGGCGGTGCAGGCTGGCGCGGATGGTGGAGCGCCGTGGCCGGAGCTGACTGGCGCGGACGGTGGAGCGCCATGGGCGGTGCAGGCTGGCGCGGAAGGTCGAGCGCCGTGGGCGGTGCAGGCTGGCGCGGACGGTGGAGCGCCGTGGGCGGTGCAGGCTGGCGCGGAAGGTCGAGCGCCGTG
>JADCJJ010000005.1 GCA_020247085.1 Myxococcaceae bacterium
CCGCGAGTCGTCGCCTCACGGGCCTCGCCTCGCGTCGACGCCCCCGACCCCGACGACGCGGTTTCCGGCCGCGTGCCCCAGCGCCTGGCACCGCGAGTCGTCGCCTCACGGGCCTCGCCTCGCGTCGACGCCCCCGACCCCGACGACGCGCTCCCCGCTCGCGTGCCCCAGCGCCTGGCACCGCGAGTCGTCGCCTCACGGGCCTCGCCTCGCGTCGACGCCCCCGGACCCGACGACGCGGTTTCCGGCCGGCCGACCCAGCGCCCGGCACCGGGAACCGTCGCTCTCGGGGCTCACCCCGCATCGACGCCGCAGCCTCGACGACGACCTGCCCGTCCGACGGCTGGCCCGGCAGCGCTCACCGTCACGCGCAGGCCTTTTTCCGCCGGCGCAGCAGCCATGGCCTCGACGACGACGCGTCCGTCTGGCGAGTGGCCCGGCACCTCGCACCGCCACGCACCGACGGCGCAGCCTCGGTTGCGCTTCGTTAAAAGGGCGCCGCGGCCTCGACGACGATGAGGCGGCCGTCGGATGGGTGGTGGAACTCGAGCCGCTCGGCGTGCAGGCACAGGCGCTGCGCGGGCGCTCCGTAGAGCCGGTCTCCGACGATGGGCAGCCCGAGCCCCCGCGGGTGCGCCGCGTGGACGCGGAGCTGATGGGTCCTGCCCGTCTTCGGGAAGAGGTGAACGCGGGTGCGGCCGGCGGCGCGCCCGGTGACGCGGAACTCGGTGAGCGCCGGCCTCCCGTGCTCGAAGTCGACGAGCTGCCGCGGCCGCTGCTCGAGGTCGACCCTCAGCGGCAGCGTCACCTGCCCCTCGTCGGGGCCCAGCGTCCCGTCGAGCACCGCCACGTAGCGCTTGCCGACGCGGCGCTCGATGAACTGCCGCTGGAGCGCCACGTAGGCGTCCGCGTCGAGCGCGACGAGGAGCAGCCCCGACGTCTCGACGTCGAGGCGGTGCACCAGGAGCGGCCCCGTCGCGGCCGCGTGCCGGGCGCGCACCCGCGCGAGCACCGAGTCGACCACCGAGGCATCCGTCCCGGGCACCGACAGCAGGCCCTCGGGCTTGTTCACCACCAGCACCCGCTCGTCCTCGAGGAGCACCGCCAGGGCATGCGTCTCGCGCGGCGGCGGGCGGTAGCGGCGCGAGGGCGCGACGTCGAGCCCCTCGAGGAGAAACGGGAGCAGCGGACCGCACTTGTCCCGGCAGGCCGGGTAGCAGGCCCCCTCGACGCGGCCGCCGCCCGGTGGGGGCGCGCCCCACCAGAACTCCACCAGCCCCAGCGGGACGAGCCCGGCCCGGCGCGCGAACACCAGCAGCTTCGGCGCCGCGCAGTCGCCCGTGCCCGACGACGGCACGGCCGGGGCGAACAGCGCGCGGAGCGACCGCTGCTGCCCTCGCGCGTTCTCGAAGAGGTAGGTGTCGTAGAGCTGCCACGAGACGACCTGCGAGACGATGCGGCGCAGGCGCTCGAGGGCCTCGAGCCGACGCACCTCGCGCGCCACCTCGGCTTCGAGGCTCGCACGCTCGTCTCGCCACGTGCGGCGCGCCGCCCGCAGCTCGCGGTCGTCGGCCTGGCTCATTCGGGCGAGGGCCTCGAGCTGCGCGCTCGCGTCGGCGCCGCCCTGGCGAAGCGCCTCCCGCCGAAGGTGCCGCTCTCGACGGCGCGCCTCGTGCAGCGCCGTGAGGGACGCTCTGGCGCGCGCCTGCGCGTCGACGAGCGCCCCCAGGGCCGCCTCGAGCTCGCCACGGCGGCCGCTCGCCCGGGCCGCCTCCACCCGGGCCGTCAGCGCCTTCACCACCGCCTCGCCCCGGGGCTCGACGGCGGAGCGCGCCGCGCGGTCAAACACCGGCGGCACCCACCCCTCGACGTCCCACGACTGCTCGAGCTGCCCCGAAAAGGCCTTGAGGAAGCCCACCCGGCCGTCGGGCGCCCGGGCGACCAGCACCCCGAACATCTTCCCGCCCGCAGGGCCGCGCAGCGCCGACGTCGAGCGCCCCGGCCCCAGCTGCCCGGCTGCCAGCTGGGCCTTCACCACCTCGGCCGCGCGCGCGACGAGCGGGTGCGGTGGCTCGACGTCGAAGGGGCTGTTGAGCCGCAGCGGGAGCTCGTCGGGCAACGGCCCCGGCGCGAACCAGGTGAGGAAGGATTCCACGATCCAACTCTTCGCACACCTCGCCGCGCCGCCGCACGCTCCGCTGCGCCCCGGCCCGAAGCGACGGTACCCACGGCGCGGCGCCTCCCACGCCCGGCTCGCTCGTCGGGCCCTCCCTCCAGCCGCTCGAGGCCGAGCGATTTCAGGTACCTTTCATTCCGACGAACTTTGCTCCAGCTCCGGTTCCTCACCCTCGAGTCGCGAAGGCCATCGCCCCGTAGCGCACCATGCCGACGTTCTTCGAACAGGCCAGTCTCCCCACGTGTCCCGTCGCGCTGCCCGGCGGCGCGCTCGTCGCGGAGGCCGCGAGTGCCCGGGGCATCGCCTCCGACGGCCGGTCGGCCTGCGCGCGCGGTCCGCGCTCGGCGATTGGCGCGAACGCGTCGCTCGACGTCGCCGGCGCGTGGCGGTCGACGCCAGTGGCACCCGCGCCGGAGCCTCGCGCGGCAGCAGCCTGCGACGCCCTCCGCCTCGCGCGCCCCTCGCGCCTCCCCACGGCAACACTGCCCCGCACGCCGCCCCTCTCCTGAGCCGCCACCCCGTGTCCGCCGCTTCCGACGAGTCGCTGTACCTCGAGTGGATCGACGGAGACCTGCGCGCCTTCGACGCGCTGTACGAGCGCTATGAGGGCCCGCTCTACGGCTTCCTGCGGCGCCAGCTCGGCGACGCCGCGGCGGCCGAGGACGCGATGCACGAGACGTTCCTCGCGTTGCTGAAGGAGCGTGAGCGCGGCCGGCGGGCGAGCAGCCTCAAGGCGTGGGTCTTCGAGGTGGCGCGCCACCTCGTGCTCAACCGGGCGAGGACCATGCACCGCGCCAGGCGGGCCCACGACGGCGCGGCGCACCTCGTCGAGCTCGAGCCGGCCGGCGCTCCACCCGATGAGCTGCTCCAGCACCGGCAGGCGACGGCCGCCGTCACCGCGGCGCTCTCACGGCTCCCCGCGCCGCTCGTCGAACTGTACCGCCTTCGCGCGCAGGGCCTGTCGTACGACGAGCTCGCGGCGGTGCTGTGCCTACCGTTGGGGACGGTGAAGTCGCGGCTCCACGAGCTGGTGAAGCGACTGCAACAGGAGGTGTCGTCGTGACGTGTGATGAGCTTCGCGGTGAGCTGCTCGCTTTTCATCTCTCGACGCTCGAGGACCCGCAACGTGCCGACGTCGAGCAGCACCTCGCCGGCTGCGCCGCCTGCGTCACCGCCTTTCTCACCTTCAGGCGCGACGTCGACCGCTCGCCCCCGGCGACCGAGCGTCCCCGCCCGCAGCTCCGCGCCTCGGTGCGCCGCGCCGTCGCGCTCGAGATGGGGCGGCTGCCCTCACCGCGGCCGTGGTGGGAGCGCCCGCTGGCCGCCTCCGTCGCCCTCGCCGCGGTCCTCGTCGCCATCACCACCGTCCAGCTCGTCGCGACGTCGCCGCCCTCGCCCCCGGTGGGCCTGCCCCGTCGCGCCGGGCCGTGACGTCTGGTAGGCACAGGCTCCTGATGCCGACCGCCCTCCCCCGCGGAGTCCTCGTCGCCTTCGAAGGCATCGACGGCTCCGGCAAGTCGACGCAGGCCACCCTGCTCGCCGACTGGGCCACCCAGCGCGGCCTCGACGTCGTCCGCACCCGGGAGCCGACGAACGGCCCCTTCGGACGCAAGGTGCGCGAGTCGAAGGTCAGCGGGCGGCTGTCACCTGACGAGGAGCTGCGCTGCTTCCTCGAAGACCGCAAGGAGCACGTGGCGACGCTCATCGCGCCCGCCCTCGCCCGGGGCGCCCTCGTCGTCATCGACCGCTATTACTACTCGACGGCCGCCTACCAGGGCGCCCGTGGGCACGACCCCGCCGCGCTCCTCGCGCAGAACCGGGCCTTCGCCCCGCGGCCCGACGTGGTGTTCCTGCTCGACGTCGACCCCAGAGACGGCGTCACCCGCGTCACCGCGCGCGGCGGCGGCGCCGACGCCTTCGAGACGCTGCCGGCGCTCACCCGGGCCCGCGACATCTTCCTGTCCCTCGATGAGCCGCACGTCGTGAAGCTCGACGCGCGCCAGCCGCCCGAAGCGCTCCACGCCTCGGTGCTCTTCCACCTGTTGCGGGGCCCCTTGCGGGACTCGGCGTCGCAGCTCGGCCTCGACGCGCTGCCCGACGAGGCGTCACTTCCCGTGCGCTGACGTACCCGAGAAGGGCTCGTCGCGCAGCGGGTAGCGGCGCGCGTCTGGCAAATCGTAGTGCCACCACTCCATCGGGTTGATGGTGAAGCCGGCGCCCGTCATCGCGGCCGCGAGGCGCTCCCGGTTGGCCCGGGCCTCGGCGGTGCCTCCATCGAAGCCATGGTGGGCCGCGGGCCCGAAGAAGTCGTAGGGCGAGGGCATCGCCACGGCGCCGCCGTCGAGCGTGACGAGCGACAGGTCGACGGCGCCACCGCGGTTGTGGTTCGAGCCCTTGCGTGGGTCGGCGACGTACCCAGGCTTCGGGAACACCCTCCAGAGCTCCCACTGCACCGAGCGCGGGCGGTAGCAGTCGTACAGCCGCAGCCGGTAGCCCTGCGCGCGCAGGGTGGTGGCCGCCACCTCGAGGCGTCGCGCCGAGGGTTCGACCAGCAGGCAGCGGGCCGTCGGCGGGTAGACGGCCTTGCCCATGAAGTTCTCGGCCGTCGCGTAGCGCAGGTCCACCACCGCGTCGGGAAGCCGCGCGGCGACGTCGACGAGCGCCGGCACCCCGCCGTCGGGCGCCGCCGCGAGCGCCAACGCCAGCAGTGACGTCACGTCACGTACCTCGTGGGGTCCGGCACGCCAGCCTCGAGGAAGCCCTTGCGCCGCAGCAGGCAGCTGTCGCACCGCCCGCAGGCCCGCCCGTCATCGGCCGGGTCGTAGCAGCTATGGGTGAGCGCGTAGTCGACGCCTGCCGACACCCCCGCGCGAATGATGTCGGCCTTCGTCAGCCCGGACAGCGGCGCGTGCACGGTGAAGCGCGCGCCCTCGACGCCGGCTTTCGTCCCCAGGGCCGCGAGCCCCTCGAAGGCGCGGATGAACTCCGGCCGGCAGTCCGGGTAGCCTGAGTAGTCAACGGCGTTGACGCCGATGAAAACGTCGGTCGCGCCGACGACCTCGGCGAGCCCGAGCGCCAGCCCCAGGAAGATGGTGTTCCGCGCCGGCACATACGTCACGGGGATGCCGGCCTTCACCTGCGAGACGTCGTCGTGCTTGGGCACCTCGAGCGCGTCGGTGAGCGCCGAGCCGCCGATGGCCCGCAGGTCGAGCGACACCGTGCGGTGGTCCTCGACGCCCATCGCCTTCGCGACGGCCCTCGCGCGCTCGAGCTCGACGGCGTGCCGCTGCCCGTAGGCCACCGACAGGCACACCGGCTCGAAGCCCGCGCGCCGCGCCAGCGCGAGGCACGTCGTCGAGTCGAGCCCGCCGGACAACAGCACCACCGCCTTCTTCTTCGTCATCGCCGCTCTCCCACCAGCGTGAAGCGCACCGCGCAGTCGGCGCAGGCCGGCTCACACTCCGAGTCCGACGCCGCCGGCTCGACGAGGGCCACCGAGAAGCCCAGCTCCCCGCATGCGTACAGCGCGTCGAAGCCCTCATCGCCCGTCCGCGGCCCGGTGAGGCCGCCGTCTCCGTTTGGCCGGGGCACCCCTCCGTCGAGCGGCGCGGGCGGGCATCGCCGGCCGACAGCCTCGGACTGAGACAAGCTCAAGAGCGCCACGGTGAGGCGCTCGGTCGCCACCGTCGCCGGGCAGGCCCGGCACGACGGGAAGAGGCGCCGGGCCGAGGCCACGCTGTCGAGCACCTGCCCGTCCCAGCCGGCGTCGCGGGGGTACCCTCCGCCGAGCGTCAGCCAGGCGGCGCCCGTCTCGGGGTCCCTCGTGAAGACGGCGTCGAACCGGAACGGCGCCAGCGACACCTCGGGGAGCTCGCACGCTGGACGCCCGTCGGGGCGCAGCTCACCCGCGCCGCCATCTGGCAGCCCCAGCACCGGCTCGGCCACGAACACCCACGCGCCGAGCGGCTCGCTGCCGGGGGGCGGGGGGAGCGCCGTGCAGCCAGCCACGAGCCCCGCGATGACCCACGCGCGCCGCATCACCCCGCCGTGAGGCGCTCGAGCGCCGCGTGGGCCACCGCGCGGAAGGCCTCGCTGTCACACAACAACGCCGGCACGTCGACGGCCCGCACGTCTCCGCCGCGGACGCGCTCGTCGAGGAAGGCCACCACCTTGCCCAGGGCCCGCGACGACGGCATCGCCCGGAAGGCCGTCGCGCAGGCCTCGGCGAAGTGCGGCACCTCGCCGGGCTCGGCCAGGCGGCGGGCGTCGTCACCGAGCGCCGCCGCGACGGCGATGAGCGACACCAGCTCGGCCGGGCCGAAGACCGCCAGCGCCCCGGCGCCGATGACGAGGCGCCGCTCGTCGGCGAACCACGCCTCGACACCTCCGCCGGTGTCGAGCCACACGCCCGGCGCCTCGAGCCCCAACGCCCGCGTCGCCTCGCTCAACACCTGCCAGAGCCGCGGCATCGAGGTGGCCGTCACGGCGGCGGCCGAGGCAGGCGTCGAGACGTTGGCCGTGAGCGGCCCGCGCACCACGGCGGTGGGCACCACCATCG
Source organism: Myxococcaceae bacterium (assembly GCA_020247085.1). GTDB lineage: Bacteria > Myxococcota > Myxococcia > Myxococcales > Myxococcaceae > Xiheimicrobium > Xiheimicrobium aquaticum. Next base: position 6,735 of record JADCJJ010000005.1, read on the forward strand.
GCGCGTGCCCCGGCGTCCCCGACAGCACCGCTCCAAAGCCGTCGGCGAGGCGCGCGTCGGCCTCACGGCCGAGCTGCGTCAGCGCCTCGGCGAACATCGTCCACCCATCGGCGTCGGCCACGCCCGCCTCGAGCAACCGGGGCCAGGCCCGCGCCGCCAGCGCCGCTCCCTGCGCCGTGTTCGACAGCCGCTCCGCGAGCCGGCGCCGCGCCGCCGGGGTGAGCGCGCCCTCGTCGAGCAGCCTCGCCCCGAGGCGCGCCGCGAAGGGCACCAGCTCGACGTCGAGGTAGCCGAGGAGCACCGCCTCGAGCTCGGCGGGCGTGCTGGCGAGCCGCTCGCGCAGCGGGAGCGCCTCGCCCCGCAGCCCCAGCCGCTCGAGCAGCCCGGCGCGGCGCGCGAGGCGCTCAGGCGTCTCGTCGAGCGTCGCCAGGGCGCGCACGGCCTCCTTCAGCCGGCCGAGCGCCTCGTACGCGTCGACGAGTTGCGGCCGCACCGGGTCGAGCGAGGCGTCACCGGCCAGCTCGGCCAGCCGCTCGGCCATCGGCACGAAGCGCTCCGGGTCGCCGGCGAGCAGGTCGAGGAGCTCGCGCACCGCGGCCACCTGCGTGGCGTCGTCGACGAGCGCCCGCTCGAAGGCGAGGCGGGCCGCGGGCCCGTCGCCGAGGCGGTGCCGCAGCACCTCGCCGCGCTCGACGTGAAGGGCGGCGCGCGCCTTCGGGTCCTCCTCGAGCGACGCCAACTGCGCGAGCGCCGACGCGGCGTCGGCCCAGCGCTGGTGCGTCATTCGGAGCGTCGCCACCTCGCGCAGCGCGACCCGCCGACGCTCCGGCACCACGTCGGCCAGGGTGACGAGCAGGCGCTCCCGGCGCGCGACGTCGACCTGACCGGCGTGCTCGAGGAGCCTGGCGACGGGCCGCGGCGCGCGCGCGTCGAGGGCGGCGTCGAAGGCGGCCGTCAGGCGGCCGCACCGCACCAGCGCCGCGAGGGCCTTCGCGTCGTCCGAGGTGACGAAGAGCACGCACCACAGCGGCTCGGCCACGTCCAGCGCCTGCTGCTGCTCCGCGAGGGCCGCGTAGCGCGCCCGCGCCTCGTCGTCGGCGTCGTCGAGCAGCGCGCGCGCCCTCGCGTCCGCGACGTCGCGCTCGGCCAGGGCCCACCGCGCCGCGCGCGCCTCGGGCTCAGCCCCGGCGCGCAGAGCGAGGTCCAGGGCCCACCCGGCCTCACCCGCGGCGAGCGCCGCGGAGAACCCCACCTCGACGGCGCGCCCCGGCGCCCCCAGCGCGAGGAACCGCTCGGCCTGCGCCTGGCGCGTCAGGCGCCCCGGGGCCTCGCGGACGAGGCGCTCCAGCACCTCGAGCGCGGCGCTCGGCGCGCCGCCACGTGAGGCCGCCTCGACGGCCTCGAGGAGGAGCTCCGGCCGCGCGGCCGCCTCGCCGGCGTCGGCGGCGTGAACGAGGGCCTCGGCCAGCGCGACGTCGCGCCCGGCCTTGCGGAGCACCTCGAGCAGCATCGCCCAGGCCTCGGACGTGGGGCGCTCGGCCACCGCCTCTCGCAGCACCGCCTCGGCGCGCGCGAGGGCCCCCCCGCGCACCAGCGCCTGCGCCGCGTCCTGCTGCCGCGCGCTCCGGGCCGCGCCGGTGACGAGCCCTGCTTCGGCCAGCCTCAGCTCGGCGAGGCCGACGTCGTCACCTCGCGCCTGCGCGAGGCGCACCAGGCCCTCGAGCGCCTGGGCGTAGCCGGCGGCCGACGGGCCAGCGCCCCGAATCGGCGCGAGCGCCGCGGCCGCCCGATCCAGGTCGCCGCGGGCCTCGAGGGCGCCGGCCAGCTCGAGCGTCGCCGCGGCCTTCGCCGTCTCGTCCAGCGGCGCCGTGACGAGGCCCTCGAGGGCGCCGATGACGCCCACCTCGTCGGAGCGGCGCCGCGCGTCGTCGAGCAACGCCAGCAGCACCTCGACGTTCGTCGGGTCGAGCCGCGCCGCCTCCTGCTTGAGCTCCAGCGCCCGCGCCGCCTCCCCCAGCTCGCGCCCGGCCACCTCGCTGGCCGCCAGCAGCGCCAGGGCGCCCCGGCCTCCGCCGACGGCCTTCGCGAAGCGCTCGTGCAGCCCCAGCACGTCGCCGAGCCGCCCGCGCGCGCGGTACGCCCGAACGCCGACGTCATACAGGTCGGCGTCCGCCGGGTGCCTCGGCAACAACACCTCGAGGGCCTCGATGGCCTCTTCGGGGCGCTCCCGCAGCGCGAGGGCGCGGCGGTACTGCGCCTCGGCGTCGGCAGGGCCCGCCAGGCGCGCGAGCCGAAGCACGGTGCGGTACTGGCCCTCGACGTCGGCGAGGCGGCCGTAGGCCTCGTCGAGCGACGAGAGCACCTCGAGCCCTCGTGGGCCGTCGGGGTCGATGGCGAAGGCCGCCTCGAAGGCGTCGACGGCGTCGCGGAAGGCGCTCGACTCCATGGCGGCCTGCCCGAGGCGGAGCCACAGACGCAGGCGCAGCGCGCCGCTCAGGCCGTCGCCACCGAGGGTGACCAGCCGCCGGTCGTACGGCTGCGAGGCCCGCGCGCCGCCGCCCTGGGCCGCGAGCTCGCCGCGGCGCTCGAGCGCCTCGAGGTCGTCTGGAGCGGCGGTGAGGGCGTCGTCCCAGGCGGCGGCGGCAAGAAGCGTCTCGCGCGCCGCCTCGAGCGCCTCGGCGCGGCGCTTGAGCAGCACGCTCGCCTCGCCCGGCACCGCCCGCGCCCGCGCCGCCAGCACGTCGGCGCGGCGCCGGGGGTCGTCGGCCGTCTGGGCGAGGAGCGCCTTGAAGGCCTCCTGGCTCTGCGGCGACGCCTCGAAGGCCTGCGCCTCGCACACCCGGGCGCGCTCGCTGGCGCCGGCACGGTGGAAGGCCGCCGCCGCCTCGAGCCAGCGCGCCGCGGCGACGTCGCCCTGCTCCTGCTCGGCGCGGCCGCTCAGCAGGTGCGCCAGGCCCTGCTCGTCGCCGGTGTCGGCAAGAAAGGCGCGGTGGCGCTCGAAGACGGGGTGCAGCGGCGCCTTCTCGAGCAGCAGCGCGTCGAAGTCGGCCGCGTCCTGGCGGCGGCCGAGCTCCCAGAGCTGGTCGGCCACCCGCTGCGTGAGGCGGTCGTCGTCAGGGCTCGAGGCCCGCGCCGCCAGCAGCGCCGCCGCCGCCTCGTGCGGGCGCCCCGCCCTGTCCTTGTAGAGGGCGGCGGCCTTCAGCAGCTGCTCGGCCCTTCGGGCGCCGCTCGGCTCGCGGGCCGCGGCGGCCTCGTAGAAGGCCGCGACGTCGGCGACGCGGTCCTGGCGCTCGTACAGCGCCAGCAGCATCGCCTCGGCCTCGGCGTCGGCCGGCGCCAGAGCGAGCGCCTGCTGCAGCGCCGCCTCGGCTTGGTCCGGCGCGAGCAGCGCGGCGGTGCCCACCTCGGCGGCGCTCCCCTGCGACGGCAGGCCCAGGTGCAGCCGCGCGAGCGTGACGAAGGCGCGGGCCCGCTCCGCCGGCGGCAGGCCGGCGAGCGTCCGCTCGAGCCACTCGACCTCGGCGTCGCGGTCACCCCGCCGGCGCGCGAGCTCGATGGCCATCTGCGCGAAGGCCGGCTGGGGGGCCAGGGCCCAGGCGCGCTCGAGGGCGTCGGCGGCGTCGTCGAGGTCGAGGCGGGCGTCGCGCAGCAGCTCGGCGCGGCGCAGCATGGCCGCGGCGGCATCGGCGGCGCGCCCCTCGTCCTCACAGACGTCGGCGATGGCCGCCAGCGAGCGCAGGGCGTCGTCGGTGCGGCCGAGGCCCTCGGCGAGGCGCGCCTCTTCGCCCCAGGCCGCCAGCGCCGCGTCGACGTCACCGGCGGTGAGCTCGAGCTGCGCAATCTCGACCAGCTCCTCCATCAGCGCCGCGGGCCGCCCGGCGTCGCGCAACATCGCCGCCGCCTCGCGGCGGATGGCGAGGGGCGCGTCGTGCCGCGCGGCGGCGAGCTGGAAGAGCCGCAGCGCGAGCTCGACGTCGGGCGGCGGCGAGAGCGCCTCTCTGGCCAGCAGCACCAGCCGGTCGGCGGTGCGGGCGCTGGCCGACAGCTGCTCGAGGTGGCGGGCGCGAAGGTCGATGGAGGCGCGCCGCTCGCCCCGCGCGGCGAAGATTGCGGCGAGCCGCTCGACGGCCTGGGTGAGCAGCGGCCGCTCGGCCACCAGCCGGCGCAGCGTCGCTTCGGCCACCGCCTGGTCGCCGAGCTGCTCGGCGAGGTCTGCCAGCCGCAGGAGCGCACGCTCGGCGTCGTCCGGACGGTCCTCGAAGGAGACGGCGGCGGCGAGGGCCTGCTGCAGCGGCAACGCCTCGGCGAAGGCGCCCTCGAGGAAGAGGGCGTCGGCCAGCGCCTCGAGGTCGGCGCCCGTCGCCGGTGCCAGCTGGTGAGCGCGGCGCAGCAGTCGCAGCGCCCCCTCGTCGTCGCCGGCCTGCCGCGCCAGGGCCGCCGCGCGCCGCAACACGAGCGCGCCCTCGGCCGGGGCCACGAGGGCCGACACCGCTTCGAGGAGCTCCACGGCCTCGCCCAGCCGACCCTGGCGCTCGAGCAGCCCGGCCAGGCGCTCCCGGGCGCCCGCCTCGCGCGGGTCGAGCGCGACGAGCCGGCGCAGCGCCGCCTCGCCGGGGCCGGGCAGCGACAGCCGGTCGAGGTACAACGCCGCCAGCTCGGCGTAGAGCGGCGCCGCCTTCGCGCGCGGCGTCTGCGTCACCTCGGCGGTGAGCAGCTCGGCCAGCCCTGCCCAGTTCGACAGCGCGCGCAGCGAGCGCTTGAGACCGTCGGCGGCGACCGGGTGCCGCGGGGCCATCGAGAGGGCCGCCTCGAAGGCGACGGCCGCCTCCTGCGTCGCGCCGCGCCCCTCGAGCAGCCCGGCGCGCTCGAGCAGCGCCTCGACGCGCTTCTGCACCGGGCCCTGCCTCGAGGCCTCGAGCAGCGCCCCTTCGGCGCGCAGCGGCGCCGAAAGGCGCGCCGCCTGCGACAGCCCGTACCAGGCGTCGAAGCGCTCCGCGGCCGGGAGCGGCAGCGTGACGAGCAGCTCGAAGGCCTCGAGCGCGCGCGACGCCTCGCCCGCGGCGGCGCGCCCCCGCGCGATGGCGCCGACGCGGCCCGCGACGGCCGCGAGCGTTTCGGCGTCCTGCGGGGCGGCTGCGAGCACCAGGCGCAGCGCCCCGAGCTCGGCCGCCTCGTCGAGCGACTGCCGCGCCAGCTCGGCGAGCTGCTGCAGCAGCGGCAGCGGACGGGACGAGGCCTGGGCCGCGTCGAGCAGGTCGGCGCGGGCTGCCACCAGGTTGCCGACGAGCCGGTGCAGCTCGGCGCGGCGGGCCAGCAGCTCGGCGCGCGCCTCGCCGCGGGCGCTCCCCACCAGGCGGCCCAGCAGGTCGAGCCGCTCTGCGGTCGTGGTGTCGTCGACGGGCACCAGCGCCAGCAGCCGGCTCGCGGCCCACTCGTCGTCGGGCACGTCCACCAGGATGCTGCGCAGCACGTCCATCGCGGCGCCGGTACGGCCCAGGGCGAGCGCGCCCTCGGCGTACTCCCGGCGGGCCGAGGTGCGCCCGGTCCCCTCGAGGCGGGGCCACAGCTCGCCGAGCAGGTCGACGAGCGGCTCGAGGGCTCCGGCGCGGCGGTGCAGCTTCACCAGCTCGAGCTGCGCTTCGAGGTCTTCGGGCCGCTGCGCGACGTACCTGCCGAGGAGCCGCCGGGCGGCGTCGGCGTGACCCGACTTGAGCGCCGCGAAGGCCGCGCGGCGCGTCAGCGCCACCCGGTCGAGCTGCAGCGCGGCGACGTCGGCGTCGCTGTCGTCGGCGCCGAGCACCACCTCGAGGTCGACCATGGCCTCGCGGGGGTTCGTCAGCTCGGCCAGCTCGGCGCGCCGGAGCCTCGCGGGCGCGAACGCCGGCGCCACCTCGAGGGCCTGAGCCAGCAGCGGGCCCTCGCGCGGCGTGTCGCGCACCAGCGTCGCGGCGCGGAAGAGGAAGCGGGCGGCCTCGGCCGCCTCCTTCGCCACCTGGGCGCGCCGGGCGTACAGCCGCGAGGCCTCGACGGCTCCGCCGCGGTCGAGCTCGAGCTTCGCCATCGCCTCGAGCACCTCGCGGGCGCTGTCTCCGGTGGGCGAGGCGTCGAGCGCAGCGGTGAGGCGCAGCATCGCGCCCGAGGCGTCGCCCTGGGCGAGCTGCGCCTGGGCCGCCTTGTAGAAGAGCGGCGCGGCGTCGTGCGCGCGGCCGGCCTGGAGCAACGCCTGGGCCCGCGAAGCCCACAGGTCGGTCAGCTCTCGGCCGAGCCGCGCCTCGACGTAGAGCGCCTCGAGGCGCCCGGCCAGCTCGTCGTCGAGGCGCCGCAGCGGGAAGGCGAGCGCGTAGTTCTCGCGCGCCGCGTCCTTGTCACCGAGCAGCTCGCAGGCCCGGCCCAGGCGGGCGCGCACCTCGGCGAGCTTCTCGGGCGGGGCGTGCCGGGGCAGCAGCGCCAGGGTGTCTTCGAGGGCCCGACGCGCGTTCGGCGCGCGCTCGAGGCGAAGGCAGAGGGTCGCCAGCTCGAGGAGCGCGTTGGCGTCGGGGTGCAGCCGGGCGGCCTTCTCGAGCGCCACGAGCGCCTCGCCAGCGCGGCCCAGGCGCACGTCGAGGACCTGCCCGAGCTCACGCAGCGCCGCCGCGGCGAGCCGCTTGTCACCGGCCGACTCGGCCGCCCGCGCCCGCTGCTCGAGCGCCCACGCCAGGCCCCCCATGTCGCTGCGGCGCCGCTCGAGGGCGGCGAGCTCTCCGAGCACCGGCAGGTCGTCGGGCTCGACGCGCAGCACCTCGCGGTAGGCGTGGACGGCCAGGTCGAGGTCGAAGGCGAGGTCGCGCGCGGCCACCGCGAGCCGGCGGTGGAAGCGCACGCGCTCCTTCGGCTCGGCCGTCAGCTCGGCGAGCGCGCGCAGGGCCCGGCACAGCAGCGGCCCGTCGCGGCGGCTCTCGGCCAGGGCGAGGCTGCCCTCGAGCGCGAGACGGTTCTTCGGGTCGGCCTCGAGCGCCTGCGTAAGCAGCCGCTCCGCGCGCTCCGGCTGCCCGAGGCGCCCGCGGTAGAGCTCCCCCGCCTCGGCCCACAGCGCCGCGCGGCGGGCGGGCTCGTCGATGACCGCCGCTGCCTTCTCGCAAGCGTCGGCGAGCTCGACGGACTTGCCCGCGGCGCGGAAGTACGGGAGCAGCTCGTCGAGGGCGACGGCGTCGGTCGGGTCGAGGGCCAGCGCCGCCTCGAGGTGCTCCCGCGCGCGGGCCGGCTCTCCCAGCTTCGTCTTCAGCAGCCGCGCGAGGGCGCGGTGTGACTGGTGGGCGGCCTCGCGCATCGCCGGCGCGGCCGGTGACGGGCCGGCGAGCTCGATGGCCTGCTGGTAGCCGGCGACGGCCTCTTGCACCTTGCCGAGGGCCTCGCAGACGCGGGCGGCGAGGGCGAGCGGCTCGGCGTCTCCGGGCAACAGCGAGGCGGCCTCGCGGTAGCGGAGCAGCGCGTTCTCGGGCTGCCCCAGCCCCGCCTCCCACACCCTCCCGGCCAGCAGGTTGGCGCGCCCGATGCGGTCGACCTCGTGGCGGCCCAGCGCCACCTCCCGGAGCCGGTCGAGCGCCTTGATGGCGCGCAGGTGCTCGCCGGAGCGGTGGCACAGCGACCCGAGCTGCATCAGCGCCTCGGGGTGGTCGGGCGCGAGCCGCAGCGCGGCCTCGCAGTGCAGGCGGGCGCCGGCGAGGTCGTCTTCGGTCTCGGCGCACAGCCGGGCGAGCTGCACGTGCGCGTCGGCGGCCTCGGCGGGCTCCCGGGCGAGCGCCGCCAGGCGGCGGTAGGCGCGGATGGCGCCGGCGCGGTCCTTCGCCTGGTCCGAGGCGCGGGCGAGGGCCTTGAGCGAGGGCAGGTGGTCGGGCTTGAGGCCCAGCATCTCGTGCAGCGCGCGCACGGCCATCTGCGGCGCGGCGTCGCGGGACGAGCGGGCGGCGGCCTCGGCGGCGAAGAAGGCCCCCGCCTCTTCCTGGTGCCTCCGGGCGTGGTTGCAGAGCGCGAGGAAGCGCTCCGAGGCGCGGGCGAACTCCCCGCGGCGCTCCCGCACCACGGCCTCGGCCCACAGCGCCGTCGCCGAGCGCTCGCGGCGGCGGGCGAGCGAGGCCGCGACGTCGAGCGCCAGCTCATGGGCCTGCGGGTCGGCGACCAGCAGCGTCAGCAGCCGCTCGACGGCGAAGGGGTGCGCCTCGACGGCGTCGCCGAGCCGCAGGTAGGCCTGCCGCGCCTCGACGAGCTGCCCCTGCGCGACGAGCTCCTCGGCGTCGGCGAAGGCGCGGGCGCCCTCGAGCGTCAGCAGCAGGTCCTCGTCGAAGGCCGCCGGCGGCGGCAGCCCACCGGACGAGAAGCGAAGCCGCAGCCCCTTCGACGACACGACCGCCTCGGAGAGGCGCGCCTGGTCGAGGGTGGGCATCTTGTAGCCCCGGCCCACGGCGGCCTGCTCGACGAGCGGCGGCAGCAGCCTCGAGGTGAAGCCGTTGGCCCCACGGCGCTCGACGTCGGGGAGCACGCCCAGCGTCCGCAGCGCCTCGGCGACCAGCGCCGGCACACGCGCCGCCGGCGTGGTACTGAAGGCGTAGAAGCGCACGTCGTAGAAGTAGACGGCCAGCTGGTCCTGGTCGCCGTCGAAGGCCACCTTGAAGGTGACCGGCGCGCGCTCGGGCCCACGCAGGCGGGCCTGCACCTCGAGCGCCCCCGGGCGGAAGTGGAGCCTGACGTCGTCGAGCTCGGGCACCTTGCCGGCCACCGCCTGGGCGGCGCGCTGAATGACCTCGGCCGACACCGACACCTCGAGCAGGCCGAAGTCGAGCTTCTTCTTCTGGTACTTCGCCGCGCCGCCCGAGACGTTGAGCGGGAAGGTGACGTCGGGAATCGACAGGGCGAAGTCGACGAGCTCGACCCCCGGCGAGAGCGTCAGCGGCGGAAAGCCGACGAACGCCCGGCGGTCGAGCAGCCGAAGCTCGGGGCCCGGAATGCGGGCGCTCGTCGATGTGGAGTCTCTCTCGGCCATGCAGGTGACGCAGCCAGCGGACCATCAGCGTATCACCGGTACCGTAAGCACGGAATCTTTCGCGGTTTTCAGAAAGCGAGAGAGACGGTGGAGTCCACGCGCGCAGGGGAGGGGCGCCCGCGCAAGGGCGCCTGCCGACGTGGATCAGCCGTGGCACACGCCCTGCTCTGAGGGGCGGCCATCACACGCAGTCCCAACGGGGGCAGTCCATGCGAATCAACGGTCGAAGTGGAGCGGAGCAGGTGGCGGCGAAGGTGAAGCGGGGGTCGGCAGAGACGGCGCTGGCGCGGCGCGAGCGCCCGGCGGCGGTGCACCGGGTCGACGTGTTCGAGGCGACGACGCGCGACGTGCCGGTGGCGCAGGCGGGCACCGTGCGCCAGCAGCGGCAGGCGCTGGTGACGGGCGACCTGGGCGGGGTGCGGCAGGGCGCGACGAACGCCTGCGGCCCCATCGCGCTGTGGCTGGCGCTCGGGCAGTTCGGCCGGGCGAGCGCCGACTGGCGGCAGCTCGACGCCGAGCTGCGGCCCTGGGGCCTCGGCACGTCGCCGGGGGTGCTGGTCGAGGCGGCGCGGGAGCGCGGGCTGCAGGCCGAGCTCTACAACCGCGGCACCTTCGACGAGCTCGAGCGCGAGACGCGGCTGGGTCGCGCCGTGCTGGTGATGGTGGACGTCGGCGGGTACGAGCGGCCCAACGGAGACATGCGGCCGGGCGACGGCAGGGACCTCGAGACGCACTGGATGCGGCTCACCCGGGCCTGGCGCGACTCGCTGGGCCGGCGCTGGGTCGAGTACGAGAACCCCTGGGGCACGCGCGAGGTGCTGCGCTACGAGGCCTTCGAGGCGCTGTGGCGCGACCAGCGACTGGGCGGGGTGCCGACGGGCTACGACCGGGCCTTCATCCTCATCGACCGGGCGAAGGCGCGGCCGCTGCCCACCACGTCGGCCGACGACGTCATCGCCGTGCGCTCGGTCACCGACGGGGCGCAGACCTTCGCGCGGGGCGTCGACGCGCTGCTGCGGGGTCAGCCGCTCGTGGGGGCCGGGAGGCTCGTGGGGGGCGCCCTGTCGACGCTCTTCGGGGCCGCCGGCGCCGCGCTCGCGCTTCCGGGGGCCTGGCTGCAGCGGGCCGGAGATGCGCTGCTGACGGCCTCGCAGGAGGCGCTGTCGTCGGGCGGGCCCCGGGCCCTCGCGGGGCTGGTGGCCGGCGCCGCGGGGCTGGTGGCCACCGGCGTGGGCGCCATCGCTGGCGCGCTCGGCAACGCGGTGGGCTTCGTGGGCCAGGCGCTGTCGGCGATGGTGCAGGGCGCCCTCGGCGCGCTCGGCCGGCTCTTCGGGTGAGCCCGCGGGCGGCTCGTTTTGGGGTGCAGCCCAGGTCGGTTTGGCCCTACACGGCGCCCCGCATGAAGACGCTCACCGAGTACCTGTGGTTCGAGACCCAGAAGAAGCGCGAGCTGGTGCGGGTGACAGACACGGTGGCGCAGCTGGTGAAGAAGGCAGGCATCAAGGAGGGCTTCGCGCTCGTCTCGGCGATGCACATCACCGCCGGCGTCTTCGTGAACGACAATGAACCCGGCCTCTGGGAGGACATCTGGGCGTGGCTCGAGGGGCTGGCGCCCGAGCGGCCCGACTACCGCCACCACGCCACGGGCGAGGACAACGGCGACGCGCACCTCAAGTCGCTGCTCGTTCACCACCAGGTGCTGGTGCCGGTGACGAAGGGGCAGCTCGACCTGGGGCCCTGGCAGCAGGTCTTCTACGCCGAGTTCGACGGCCAGCGCCGCAAGCGCGTCATCGTGAAGGTGATGGGGGAATGAGATGACCGAGGCCCTGGTGCTCGATGGGCGGCTCTTTGGCGAGGGGCAGCCGTGCTTCGGCTGCAGCCCGACGCACCCGCACGGGTTCCGCCTGGCCTTCGCGCGGGAGGGCGACGACGTGGTGGCGCGGCTCGTGCCCGGGCCGCTGCACCAGGGGCCGGTCGGGGTGATGCACGGGGGCCTGGTCTCGACGCTGGCCGACGAGGGCGCCGCCTGGGCCGTCATCGCGGCCACCGGCAAGTTCGGCTTCACCACCTCGTTCTCGGCGCGGCTGCACCACCCGGTGCGCGTCGGCGTCGAAGCCGAGGTGCGCGCGCGGGTGACGAGCCGCTCGTCGCGGGTGGTGAAGGCCACGGCCGTCATCCGCCAGCACACGCGCGACTGCTTCGCGGGCGACTTCGTCTTCGCCCTGCTCGACAAGGCCGCCGCCGAGCAGGTGATGGGCGGGCCGGTGCCGCCGGCCTGGGAGCGCTTCTGCCGGTGAGCGGTGAGGAACGTTGTCATCGTCGGGGCGGCGGCTAACGTGTGGGGCGTGCGCACACTCGCCTGCGTCCTCGCGGTCGCCCTCGCGCCCGTCGCCCGGGCCGACAACGCCGCTGACGAAGCCGACCTGGCCTTCTCGCGGGGGGTGCAGGCGTACGGGCGGCACGACTACGAGCAGGCGCTGTCGAGCTACTTCCTGTCGTACCGGCTGGTGCCCAACCGCAACGTGCTGTTCAACATCGCCCGCTGCTACGAGGCCCTGAGCCGCTCCGACGAGGCCTACCGCTACTGGCACGACCTGTTCGTCGACCCGACGCTCCCCGCCGGGGACCGCAAGGAGGTGAAGGCCGCGCTGGAGCGCCTCGGGCCGCAGGTGGCCCTGGTGACGGTGACGACGAGTGGCGGCGCCGGAGAGGTCTTCATCGACCGGGAGGACCTGGGCAGCCGCGGCCGCACGCCCCAGACGGTGGCGGTGAGGCCGGGCCCCCACACGGTGCTGGTGAAGGCGAGCGGCTTCCGCCCCGCGCAGGCGGCGGTGACGGCGACCCGCGGCCGCGAAGCGAAGGTCGCCCTCGAGCTCTTGCCCATCGTCGGCACGGTGGAGTTCACCGGTACGCCCCCCGGCGCCGAGGTGCGAGAGAGCGCCGACGGCCCGGTGGTGGCGACGGTGCCCTCGACGCTGGCGGCGTCACCGGGGCAGCACCTGTACCTGGTGCAGGCGCCGGGGCACCTGCCGCAGCAGGTGCTGGTCGACGTGAAGGCCGAGGCGACCGTCACCGCCACCGTCGCGCTGCCGGACAAGCCGCGCCCGACCGGGAAGGTCATCGTCACCGCCAACCGCGAGGCGGCGCTGGTGCGCGTCGACGGGAAGGATTCGGGCTTCACCCCGGTGGTGCTGACGCTCGCCGAGGGGCGGCATGCGCTCGAGGTGACGAGCGCCGACGTCGCGCCGCTGACGCAGACGCTCGACGTCGTCGCCGACCAGGAGCAGCGGGTGTCGGCCGACCTCCGCTACGCGCCTCCCCGGGTCACCGCGGCGAGCAAGCAGCTGCTGTCGCTCGACCAGGCGCCGGCGTCGGTCACCGTCATCACGCGCGAAGAGATTGCCGCCTTCGGCTACCAGACGTTGCCTGAGGCGCTGCGGGCGGTGCGCGGGCTCTTCTTCACCGACGACCGCATCTACACGTACATCGGCATTCGCGGGTTCGCGCCGCCGGGCGACCTCAACACGCGCATCCTCATCTTGTACGACGGGCACCCGGTCAACGACGTCTGGGCCGGCCAGGGCTTCTCGGCGCGGGACCTCGACGTCGACCTGGCCGAGGTCGACCGCATCGAGGTGGTGCGCGGTCCGGCGTCGCTGCTCTTCGGCACCGGCGCCTTCTTCGGCGTCATCAACGTCGTGCCGCGCGACCGCGTCGGCGAGGACAAGCACGTCGAGGGCGTGGTGGGCGCGGGCGGCCCGGGCGGGGTGAAGGCGCGCGCCACCGGCAGCCTGGGCACCGACGAGGCCTCGGTGCTGCTGTCGGCGGCCGGCTACACGGCGACGGGCGCCGAGCTGACCGACCTGGGGGCGGCGGGCGTCGTGCGGGGCCTCGACGACGAGCGCGCCCTCGGCGCGACGGCGCGCGCGAAGTGGAAGGGCTTCACCCTGTCGTCGAAGTGGAACCAGCGGCGCAAGCAGGTGCCGACCGGGCCGCTCGGCTCGCAGCTCGGCGTGCCAGGCACGGTGTACACCGACGCCCGCGGCTTCGCCGAGCTGCGCTTCGACCACGCCTTCTCACGTGTCGCCCTCTCGGCGCGGGCGGCCTACGACGGATCGAGGTACCGCGGGCTGTACGCCTCGCTCGACGCGAACGGAGACGCCTTTCGCACCACCGACACCGGCGGCGGCGACTGGGCGGTGGCCGAGGTGCGCGCGGGCATCTCGCTCTTCGAGGGCAACCGCCTCACCGTCGGCGTCGAGGGCCAGGCGCAGCTCGTCTACCAGCAGCCGGTGCAGGCCGACGTCAGCCGGACCACGCGCTTCCTGGTATCGGGCACGCTCTTCGACGAGTGGCAGATGCTGGGAGGCCGCCTCTTCCTGCAGGCCGGCGTGCGCGTCGACAAGTACAACGACCTGGCCGAGTTCGCGCTGTCGCCCCGGGCGGCGGTGGTAGCGCGGTTCTACCAGGCGGGGCTCACCAAGCTCGTCGCGGGCCGCGCGTTTCGCGCGCCGACCATCTACGAGCTGTACTTCAACGACGGCGGGGCGACGCAGACGGCGCCGCCGCCGGGCACGCTGACGCCCGAGTACATCACCACCTTCGAGCTCGAGCACTCGCACGACCTGACGCCCGAGCTGCGAGCCACGGTGGGCGGCTACTACAACCTCATCGACCGGCTGGTGGTGCTCTCGGAGGAGGCGCTCGACACGCCGCGGTGCGGCCAGGGCACGGCGCAGTGCTTCGTCTACCGGAACAAGACGCGCGGCCTGACCGCGCTGGGCGCCGAGGCGCAGCTCCGCTGGCAGCCCGGGCGCTTCACCCTCATCGAAGGGATGTACTCGTTCGTGATGCTGGGCGGGCCCGGCGTGAGCGACGCGCCCTCGTACCCGACGCACCTCGCCTCGGCGCGCGCGATGTTGCCGCTCAAGCAGGGCCTGGTGCGGCTGTCGGCCCAGGCGACGTACCAGTCGGGCCGCCTCGACCGGGACACCGGCGGGAGCGTCGGCGAGGCGCTGTTGCTCAACGTGGGGCTGTCGGGCGAGTACGGGCCGCTGCGCTACTTCGCCGGCGTCAACAACCTGCTCGACGCGCGCGTGGTGCTCCCGGTGGTGAGCGAGGTGGGCGCCAGCCAGATTCCCCAGTACGGGCGCACCTTCTGGCTCGAGGCGTCGACGCGCTTCTAGCGACGCGGCCAACCCGGGGCGCGCCACGCGGTGGGGCCGACCGACCCGCGCTCAGCCGCCTGCCGACGTGTACCGGGCGAGGCTCGCCTTCCACACCACCCGCGCGGCGAAGCCGAAGCCCAGGGCGCCGAGGACGCTGGCGGCCAGCGTCGTGCCCGGCAGCCGCCCCAGCAGCGCCTCGGCCGGGAACGTCGTCATCACCACCAGCGGAATGACGAAGGTGAAGACGACGCGGAACGCGCCGCGGAACACCGGCGCCGGCCAGCGCGCGGCGTCGAAGATGCTGGTGAAGAGCGAGCCCAGGTTGTCCACCTTCACCGCGAAGAAGCTGACGCTGACGATGAGGAGCCAGAGCGAGTACAGCAACAGCGTCGAGGCCGTCAGGAGCACCAGCGCCTGCGCGACGCCGGACAGCGCCGGCCCCCGGCCGACCTCTGAGAAGCCTACCGCGAAGACGACGCCGGCGTGCACCAGGCCCGCCACGCGCCAGGGGTGGAACCGCGCCGTCGAGACGAGCAACTGCGCGTCGTGCGGCTTGAGCAGGACGAAGTCGAGCGTACCCTTGCGGACGTGGTCGAGCACCGACGTCAGCGAGGGCGAGATGGCGCCGTCGATGACCGCCTGCAGGGTGATGAAGCAGCCGACGACGAGGAGCGTCTCGCCGAACGTCCAGCCGGGCACGCCGGCCTTCGACGACCCGCGGTAGACGACGACGAGGGGCAGCACCGCGGCCACCGTCCAGAAGGCGCCGATGAGCAGGTCGAGCACGAAGTCGAGGCGGTATTGCGCCGCCAGCATCACCGACGCCCGGAGCTGCACGAGGACGAGGCTCGCCGCGCGCCGCATGCATCACCCGCCGAAGGCCTGGAAGCGGCGAACGCCGAAGCGCCAGGTGGCCGCGGCGACGCTCCCCAGCACGCCGAGCCAGGCGGCCTGCCGCAGCACCAGGCCCAGCGCCTCGTCGAACGCGGCCCGGCCGGTCATCACCTCGACGGGCACCGCCAGCACGTAGCGGAACGGCAGCCACGCGCTCAGCGCCTCGAGCCACGGCGGGAAGAGTTCCAGGGGCACCAGGTAGCCCGAGAAGACGAAGAAGAAGGCGAACCACAGGTCCATCAGCTTCAGCGAGCTGTCCGTGACGAAGGCCAGCGCGCCGACCGTCACGTTGACGAAGAAGGTGATGCCCCAGGCGCAGGCAACCGACACCGGCCACAAGAGCCAGGCGCGCAGGTCGGTGGCGAGCGCGTCACGGTGCGTCACCACCAGGAGCGCCACCACCGGCAGCGTCACCAGCGTGCGCAGCGGAAGGTAGGCGAGGTTCGACGTGGCGAACGCGAGGAGCGGGTGAATGGGCCGGAGCAGCCGCAGCGCGAGGGTGCCCTGGCGGATCTCGAAGTTGAGCTCCCAGGCGGCCCACGCGGCGACGAGCTGGCGCACGATGAAGACGGACAGGAAGTAGCCGACGAAGTCACCGCTCGACCATGCGGCGCCGCCCGCCCCCTGCACCGCCGCAACGTCGGCGATGCTCGTCCACAGCAGCATCATGACGAGCGGCATCGTGGTCGACAGCACCCACACCACCATCTCGGTCCGGTAGGCGGCGGCCTCGGCGAAGCCCACCCTGAGCAGGGTGGGCACGGCGCGAAGGCTCGCGAGGGCTGGCGTCACCTGGGCCCTCCGTGAGCGGGTGTCGGCGAAGGCGCGGCGGCGCGACGGGCCCCGCGCGGCGCTCCGGCGGAGCGGACGCTCCCAGCGAGGGCGGCGCGCGGCCGGGCGCCGGAGCGACCCAGCGGGAGCGCTCCTTCGGTGCAGTCTGAGCAGGGCCTGGAGAACGGCACGGGGCGATGGCCTGATAGCGCCCCAGGGCGCTAGGCGCGACGTGAGAGTGCGGGGCCTCGGGTCGCGCTCGTCGTCCCAGCGTGCGCTCCCTCGCCCGTGACTGGCGCCCGCTGGAGGCAGGGGACCGATGAGCGGCTCGACGCGAGGGCGGTGCTCGCTTCGGCGCCCGTGCGTCTCAGCGCGCTGGCTGAGGGCCCCTCGACCACCCTCGACAGGCGCGCCCGGCACCTCGGGGGCCGACGACCACCTCGAGCGATGAAGCCACGCCCACGCGCCGGGCCCACGCAGGGCACGCGCTCCACCTGAACGCGGCGACGGGCGCGCCGCCCGGCACCTCGGGGAGCGACGGCCACCTCGAGCGATGAAGCCACGCCCACGCGCCGGGCCCACGCAGGGCACGCGCTCCACCTGAACGCGGCGACGGGCGCGCCGCCGCCCCGTGGCTTGACTCGGGCGTGACGACGAGCACTGGGCGAGGCGGGCTCCCCTGGCAGAGCAGGCGCGGCTCCCGCTCGACCTCGACGGCGCGCCCGATGGCACCTCGAAGCAGCCGGCCCGCGCCTCCTCGCCCCATCAACTCCATGAAGACGACGCGCGAGGTGACCGAGGCGGCCGCGTGGAGCCGCAACGGTTCGACTCGAACCGGGGCGAGGCGTCGAGCGCGCGCGTAACGTCGCCTCACGCCAGCCCCGCGCGTCAACCCGAGCGACGACGCGGCCAGGAGGAGACGAGGCGGCGCAGACACGCGGGCGCCTGGAGCCGCGCCATCCGGCCAGGGGCGTACGCCACCTCGAGGAACGCGCCATGCGGCCGGCGATGTCGCAGGGCCGTGCGCTCACTCATCGTGCTCGGGGTCGTGCTCCTCTCTCCACTCTGCGCCGAGGCTCCCAGCGAAGACGGCAGCGCCCCCCTGCCCTTCCCCTCGGCGCTCACTCACCCCGTCCTCGCCGACGCGGGCCCACCTTCGAACGTCCACGGGAGCGCCTCCTCCGCGGCCGGCGCGCGCCCACCCGCGGCCTCTAGCTTGAGCGGGCCCCCGGTGACCGACGCGCGCCAGCCTGCGGCCCCAGGCGGGAGCTCGCGCTCCGCGGCCGATGCGCGCCCACCCGCGCCCGTCGACGAGCGCGCCCTCGCCACGCTGGCCGACGCAGAGCCCGCGCTCGTGCTGCAGCAGCGCCTGCGCGCCTACGTCCCGGAGCCCACGGCGGTGGCGCTCGAAGACCACCTGCGCCGCACCGCCACGGCCCTCCACGCCCGGCTCCGACGCGTCGAGGCCTGCGACGCCGACGACGTGACGCTGCAGCTCACCCGGCACGTCGCCGCGAACCTCGTCGAGAAGCACCGCGCGGGCTTCCCGCTCGACGCCGAGCGCCTGCGCCGGCAGGTCATCGAGGCCGAGGCGTTCAAGCTCGAGACCTTCGTCGCGACCGGCGTCTACCCCAAGCGCTACTTCGGCTACCTCGACGAGCAGTGGGACACCGCGGACTTCGAGCGGCGCCTGAAGGTCGCCGCCCGAAAGGCCGCCGCCGCCTGCAACCGCTGGCTCGAGAACGCCCACGCCCCGTTCCGCGTCACCGAGCAGGAGCTCGTCGTCACCTTCCTCGCCGAGGGGGGCGCCGTGCTGCTGCGCGAGCGCCAGGCCGAGCTCGAGTCGATTCACCCCGTGCTGGGCATCGGGCTCGACGACATCGCCCGCGGCTTCGTCGACCTCGCGCCGCTGGTGCGGCTGCTCGACGAGGAGGTCGGCACCCGGCTCGAGGGCGTCGTCGCCTGGCGCGGCGGCGCGCCGGTCTTGACGCGCACCTTCCGCTTCGAAGAGGCCATCGCCGGCACCGCCGTGATGTGGGTGTGGGAGAAGCAGCTCGCCGAGCGGAAGCTCGTCGCGAAGGGCCGCGCCAGCCTCGGGGGACGGCCGCTCGACGAGCAGTTCGTCATCACCTCGCTCGTCTACAACTCGGGCCTCCTCTTCGACGAGAAGACCATCGCCCGCGTGCGCGCGCTCGACACCGGAGGCTCGCTGTACGCGCTCTCCGAGGCCTCGAAGGCGAAGCGGTGGGCGCTGCCGGTGTTGCCTCCGGCGCGGGGGCTCCGCTGGCTCCTCGGCGGCTCCGAGTACCCTCACCAGCCCACGAGCTGGTCAGCGCTCTACCACGTGCTCCAGCGCGCCGGCGCCGCGCAGGGACTCTCACGCTTCACCGACGCCTTCGACGACCGGGGGCGGCTGCGCTGACGTCGAGCGCCAGCCTGCGCGCGCCGCTCACCGGCTGGTGGCACCGGCGGCGCTGCCCACGCCCGCGGCCACCACCTCGAGGGCGTCGACCGGCAGCCCCGCCTCGCGCCCGTCCCGCACGAGGTCGCCCAGCAGCAGGCGGGACTGCGGCGCCACCTTCGTGAAGTGCACGCGCAGGTACGCCTCGAGCTCGAACGGCACCACCACCGGCCCGAGCCGAGCGGCCAGCGACACGACGGCGGCGCTCGCCACCAGCCGCGGGCCGAGGGGGCTCGAGGTCGACAGGCGGCGCTCGGCCACCGCGAGCGCCTGGGCCGCCGCGCGCGCGGTGAGCGAAGGGTCGGCGGCCAGGGCCGCGAGCGACCAGCCCTTCAGCTCGAGGGCCCGCACCGCCACCAGGAGCGCCGCCGTGAAGAACACGAGCTCGCGCTCGAGCCCCGGCCGGGCCACCGCCGGCATGCCGCCCCGCCGCAGCTGGGCCACCACCGGCTCCAGCCGCGCCCCGGGGCCGTCGAAGGCCCACGGCGACCCCGGCGGGAACCAGTACGCCGTCCCCTCGTCCTGAATCGATGACGTCGGCGACAGCGGCGTGTGAAAGGCCACCAGGCCGACGAGGCCGCGCACCAGGCGCCGCTCGTCGACGCCGAGGGCCTCGAGCCGTCGCCGATCCTCGAGGCCGGGCTGCAGGGCCACCACCGTCGCCGCGCCGAAGCCGGGCGCCAACCCCGCGAGGAAGTCGCCCGTCAGCGCGTCGGAGGGCACCGTGAGGAAGACGACGTCGAAGGGCTCCAGCCCGACGAGCGAGGCGACCGCCGGCAGCGCCGGGAGCTGCTCGCGGCGCGGCGCTCCGAAGGCTCGCAGCCGGAACAGCGCCGCCTCGCGCACCGCCTCGGGACGGCGGACCGCGACGGTGACGTCAGCGCCGCTCTTCGCCAGGTGCAGCGCCAGCACCTGGCCCACCGCGCCGGCCCCGACGACGAGGGCGCGCATGCGTCACTGCCCGACCTGGAGCTTCAGCGTGAGCGCCAGCATCCGCCCCTCGGCGCCGCCGAGCTCGTGCCGGTAGGCGATGTCGATGCCCGAGCCCTGCACGAACCAGCCCAACCCGCCGGAGACGTAGTGGTGGTTCATGATGCCGTCGTACTGGTAGCCGACGCGCACTGGTACGGTCGCGCCGATGAGCCACTCGAGGCCTCCGTGGTACGCGAAGCGTGGGGTGGGCCCGTTGAAGTCGGCGCGCAGGTCGAAGCACGGCGACAGCTGCTCGAAGAGCATCGCGCTGGCCGAGGCGACGAAGTACCGGGTGATGTCGGCGTTGAAGTTGTTGATGAGGTTGTGGCCCGACACCCCGATGGAGATGAACGGCACGGGCTTGATGACGAGGCCGGCGTTCATCGTGATGCTGTTCGTCTGCGAGGCCCCGATGAGCACGTGGTGGCGCCCGCTGACGCCCAGGTGAATCCAGTCGGCGATGGAGTAGGCCAGCGCCACCGTCGTGATGTGGCCCCACCGGCGCTCGAGGCCCCCGAAGGTGGCGAAGTGGTACGAGAGCCCCAACGCCAACGGCCCCGTCGAGTCGGCGACGCCCAGGGTGGCGAAGCCCATGCCGTTGGGCACGTCCCACGCGCCGCTGCCCTCGAGCTGGTAGCGCTTGTAGGCCGACAGCGCGGCCGGGTTGCCGCCGACGGTCTCGACGCCGTAGCCCAGCGACATGTACGCGCCGCCCATCGCGAGCGTGCGGGCGTGCCCGAAGTCCCGCAGGTCGGGCCCTGCGGCCTGCGTCGCCCCCTCGGAGGGCGTGGGCTCGGGGCCGCCCCCCTCATCCGCGAGGGCGGCCGGCGCGACGAGGCTGACGACGAGGCAGAGGCGCCACATGGCGAAACGAGTTTGTAGCGCGCCGCGCCCGGCCCCACGAGTTTCCAGCCTGCCCTCCGGGGCGGCACCGGCGGCCGGTTGACGCCCCCGGTGGCGCCGATTCCGGGTAGAGAGCCACCCTGCATGCGCCTCTTCGTCGCCGCGCTCACCCTCGCCTACGTGATGCCGACGTATTCGATTCTTCGCCGCTTCGCGGCGACGCGCGACGACCTCACCCTCACCGGGCTGAAGGTCGACGGCAGCGCGGCGGCCTCGCCCGCCGTCGCGAAGGGCCTGGCGGCGGCGCTCGGCAGCACCTGGACGTCGGGCGACCTGCAGCTCACCGCGTCGCTCGCCATCAAGTTCCCCGGCCGGTGCCGCCTCGACCTGTCGAGCGTCGAGTCGAGCCGGTCGCTCACCGTGGCGACGTCGAACGGCAAGCGCCGCGCCGAGGGCCCCGAGTTCGCCGCCGCGCAGGTGGCCCTCGACCAGCTCTGCGCGCTCTTCGCGGTCAAGAGCGGAGGCGAGGGCGAGACGCGGGCCCTCATCGAGCGCCACCTCGCCACCCTGAAGGTCGACACGAAGCAGGTCTCGCACGGGCGCTTCATGGGGCAGCTCGGCTTCATCATCGGCGCCCGCGCCGACGGGAGCCCGCAATACTGGGTGTACCGCGACCGGGTGCCGCCGGACCGGTTCCTGCCGGCGCGGGTGCGCTTCACGGACGAGCGCGGCGCCTGGGACGTGCGCTTCATCGACTTCACCTCGGCCTCGGTCGGCGACTGGGTGCCGCGCGTCGTCGAGGTGTACCGGGGCGACGAGCTGCAGCTGCGCCTGACGGCCCTCGCGTCGGACACGCGGGCCGACCTCGACTCCACGAAGTTCTGACGTCCACGAGCGCCGACGTGAGCCAGGCGCTCTTCGACCGTCCCTTCGCCGCCGTCGCCGTGGGCCGCCCGGTGCGGGGGGAGTTCACCTACGCCGTGCCCGACGCGCTGGGCCCGCAGCTGGCGCCGGGCGTGCGGGTGAAGGTACCCTTCGGGCGCTCCGTCAGCCTCGGCTTCTACCTGGGCCCGGCGCCGGCGCCGCCGCAGGCCGTCGAGGCGCGGGTGAAGCCCATCACCGCGGTGCTCGACCGCGAGCCCGCGCTGACGCCCGACGTCGTCGAGCTGTGCCGCTTCGCCGCGCAGCACTACCGCTACCCGCTCGGCGAGGTACTGCGCGCGGCCCTGCCACCCGGGCTCTCGGCCCCCAGAGAGGAGCGACAGGCCCGGCCCGACGTCGTCCACGTCGCCGTCGCGCTGCCTGGCGCCGAGCCCCTGGCGCTGCACCGCGCGCCGGCCCAGCAGGCGACGCTCTCGTACCTGCTGGCCGTCGGCGGCCGCGCCAGCGTCGACGAGGTGGCCCACGCCATCGAGGGCGCCCGGGGCCACCTGCGCGCGCTGGTGAAGAAGGGCCTGGTGCGCCTCGAGGCCGAGGCCGTCGACCGGCCCGTGGCCGAGGGGCTGGGCAGCGCGCGGCCGGCGAGCCTGACGCCGGAGCAGGCCTCGGCCGTCACCCGGCTCGAGGCCCTGCTGGCGGCCGGCGGGTTCTCACCGGTGCTGCTCCAGGGCGTGACGGGGAGCGGGAAGACCGAGGTCTACCTGCGCCTGGTCGAGCGCGCGCTGGAGCAATCGCACGGCGCGCTGGTGCTGGTGCCCGAGATCGCGCTGACGCCGCAGCTCGTCGGCCGCTTCCGCAGCCGCTTCGGGCCGAAGGTGGCGGTGCTGCACTCGGCCCTCACCGACACCGAGCGCCTGCGGGCGTGGCAGCACCTGCGGCGGGCCGAGGTGAAGGTCGCGGTCGGCGTACGCTCGGCCGTGTGGGCGCCGGTGGCCGACCTGCGCGTCATCGTCGTCGACGAGGAGCACGACCCGTCGTTCAAGCAGGACGACAAGCTGCGCTACCAGGCGCGCGACCTGGCGGTGGTGCGGGCGCGGCAGGCGGGCTGCCTGGTGGTGCTGGGGAGCGCGACGCCCAGCCTCGAGACGCTCGAGAACGCGCGCCGGGGGCGCTACCAGCACCTGCACCTGCGCCGGCGCGTCGACGACCGGCCGATGCCGGCGCTGCACCTGGTCGACCTGCGCGTCGAGCGCCCCCGCACCGAGGAGAACGCCGACACCGAGCCGCCGATGCTGTCGGCGCCGCTGCGCGCGGCGATGACCGAGACGCTCGAGCGCGGGCAGCAGGTCATCCTCTTCCTGAACCGGCGGGGGCACGCCACCTTCGTCACCTGCGAGGTGTGCGGCCAAAACCTCAAGTGCACCGACTGTGACGTCTGCATGACGTATTACCGGGCCTCGAACCGGGTGCAGTGCCACTACTGTGGCCGGGCGCACCCGCTGCCCCGCCAGTGCCCCGACTGCTCCGGGCCGCTGCTGCAGCTCGGCGTGGGCACCGAGCGCGTCGAGGCCGAGGTGGCCGACGCCTTCCCACGGGCGCGGGTGGGGCGCCTCGACCGCGACGCGGTGACGACGAACGAGCGGCTGACCGACCTGCTGTCGAGCTTCGCCCGGCGCGAGCTCGACGTCCTCATCGGCACGCAGATGGTGGCGAAGGGCCACGACTTTCCCGGAGTGACGCTGGTGGCGGTACTCCTCGCCGACTCGGCGCTGTCCCTGCCCGACTTCCGCGCCGCGGAGCGCACCTTCCACCTCCTCACCCAGGTGGCCGGGCGCGCCGGGCGGGGCCAGGACCCCGGCCGCGTGCTGGTGCAGACGTACAACCCCGAGGCACTGCCCATCGCCGCCATGCTTCGGAACGACTTCGACGGCTTCTCGGAGGCCGAGCTGCGGCGGCGCCGGCTGCTGGCCTGGCCGCCGCTGACGCGCATGGCGGCCATCAAGCTCGAGGCAGACGTCGCCGAGCGGTGCGCGGCGGCGGCCCAGCGCCTCGCGGCCGTCGCGACGCGGGCGCTGCCGCCACCGAGCGTGGGCGTGCGGCTCCTCGGCCCGGCGCCGGCCCCCATCGCCCGCATCAAGGGCAAGACGCGCTGGCAGCTGGTGCTCAAGGCGCCGACGCACGCCGCGCTCGCCGGGCCGCTCGACGCCATCGAGCGCGAGCTGCCGGCGCTGCCGTCGGGGGTGCGCGTCGCCATCGACGTCGACCCCGGGGCCATGCTGTAGGCCGGGCCGGTTTTTCGACACCCCGGCGCGCGTGTAGCAACGTGTGGCTGCGCCCATGGCCCCGCCGATTCTCCTCGTCGCCGACGACCTCTCGACCATCGCCGCGGTGAAGCGGGCGCTGGGGCGCGAGGGCTACGAGGTGATTCTGGCCACCAGCGCCGCCGACGCCATCATCGCCTGGGGGCACCACCTGCCCGGGCTGGTGGTGCTGCAGCCGTCGGTGGAGTCGGACCGGGGCGCGGTGGTGCTCGAGGAGCTGCGGCACCAGCCGGAGGCGCAGCTGCTGCGGGTGGTGCTGCTCGGCGAGGCGGTGCCCGGGTTCGGCTACCACGTCGAGCCGCTCCCGCTCGACGCGGCGCGCTTCACCAGGGCGGTCGAGGAGAACGTGCGCGCGGCCGAGGTGCCGCAGGACTGGACGGTGTCGGAGCCGGCCAGCGCCGCCGGGGCCCCGCCCGCCCCCCCGAGGCTCGACGACGCGGAGCCCTGGCGGGCGACGAGCCCTTCGGCCGTGACCCGCGGCGGGCCCGCGGCGACTTCGCCCGCCGCTCCGCAGGAGCGCACGTCGGCGTCACCCTCGGTGATGGTGCGGCTCTTCGGTGACCTGCCGAGCCTCGAAGACGCCATGCACCGCGACGTCGAGGCGCAGCTGCGCGCGTCGCTCGAGTCGACGCTCCCGCCGTTCGCGGCGAGCGCCGCAGAGCTCGAGCAGGTCGAGGCCGAGGCGCGCGCCGAGGCGGCCCGGCGGCAGGGCCAGCTCGAGCCGCTGAAGCCGACCATCACCCCGCCGCCCATCGCGCCCGTCTCGCGCCAGCGTGACGTCACGTCGTTCGGCGGTCCGGGCGACGACGCCGCGGGGCCCGGCAGGGACGAGCGGGCCGCCTTCGCCGAGGCCGCCGGCGCCGCGGCCTTCGACGAGACGTCCTTCGCCGGCCTCGAGACATCGTCGTCCGACGGAGACGACGGAGCGGCCTTCGACGAGACGTCCTTCGCCGGCCTCGAGAAGACCCCACCTGGCGGGGGCCGCGCCCTGCCGACCGACGACGGCGCCCTCCCCCCACCCTCGCCAGACGCGACGCCGCCCGACGCGCGCGGGGGCTCCGCAGAGGGCGACGCCGCGACCGCCTCGGGCGAGGACACGCTGCCGCCGCTCCCACCCCAGCGCGAGACGAAGGGCGACGAAGCGGGCCCCGGAGAGTGGCCCCGAGCCGGCCTCTCCAGAGGCACGGGCGACGCGACCCAGGCCGTCGAGGTGCTCGCGCGGGCCGAGGCCATCGCGCACCAGGGCCGGTCCACCGCGCTGGCGCTCCGCGAGGCGCTCGACGCCGAGGCCAGGGCGCTGCGGCGCGAGGCCGAAGAGGCCCGGGCCGAAGCGCGGCGCGAGCGCGAGGCCCGAGCCGACGCCGAGGCCAGGGTGGCGAAGTCTTCCGCCGACCTCGACGCGGCGATGGCGCTCGCGGCCGAGGTCGAGGCGGCCCTGACGGGCGCCCGGGTCGAGCTCGAGGCGACGCAGACCGACTTGTCCGACGCCCGCCGGGCGCTCGGGGCCCAGGCGCAGCGCGGCGACGCCGAGCGCGTCTCGAGCGCGCGCCTCGTTGAACTCGAGGCCACCGTCAAGGAGCTCGAGGCGAGACGCGAGGCAGACGCCGAGGCGCTCGAGCGCCTCGCCGGGCAGCGCGTGGTGGCCGAGCGAGCCCTCGCCGACGCCACCCGGCGCGAGAACGACGCCACCGAGCGCCTCGCCGAGCAGCGCGCGTCGGCCGAGCGCGCCCTCGCTGAAGCCACCCGGCGCCTCGCGGAGCAGCGCGAATCGACCGAGCGGGCACTCGCCGACGCCGCCCGGCACGAGGCCGAGCGCGAGGCGCTCCTCGCCGACCTCGCGGCGGCCGAAGAGCGCGCTCGGGACGCCTCGGCGCAGCGCGACGCGCTCGAGCAGGCGCGGGCGTCGCTCGAGGCCGGGCTCGTCGAGCTCCGCGAGCGGCTCTCGACCTCGGCCGAGAAGGAGCGCGCCCAGGCTGCGCAGCTCGATGACGAGCGTCTCGCGCGGCTCGGCGTCGAGGAGCAGCGAGACGAGCTCTCCGAGCAGGTGACCGCGGCGAGCACCAGGGAGCAGCAGGCGCGCGCCGACGTGGACGCGGCGCTGAAGCTCGCCGGAGAGCTCGAGGTCGCCCTGGCGAAGGCGCGGAGCGAGCTGACCGCGACCAGGGAGGCGCTCGAGCGCGCTGACGCCGCGCACGCCCGGCTCGAGGGCACCGTCGAGGAGGAGCGCCGCCGGCTCGACGCCAGGCTCGACTCGCTCGAGGCGGAGCGCCTCGCCACCGCCGAGGCACACCGCGCGGCGCTCGAGGCGCTCCAGGCGCGGCTCGATGCCACGGCGGCGCGCGGCCGGGCGCTCGATGCGGACCTCGGCGCGGCGCGTGACGCCCTCGAGGCGCAGCGAGCGCGGGCGGACGAGGCCGAGGCGCTGGCGCAGTTGCTCGGTGAGCGCCTGAAGGCGCTCGAGCATCGCCAGGTGATGAACCTCGCGCTCCCCGGGCGGCGGGCGCTGGGTGTTCCCCGCAACGGCACCGTCTCGCTGGAGCAGCTCGCCGGCCTCGTCGCCACCCTCGTCGCGACCGAGGCCGACGTGCGGCTCGAGCTCGGCGTGCGCGGCGGCACCCGCACCCTGTGGTTCAAGCGCGGCGCGCTCCACGGCGCCGAGTCGTCGTTCGACCACGAGTCCCTCGTCGACCGCGCCCGCCGCGACGGGCTCATCGACGCGCGCCAGGAGGCCGACCTGCGGCTCCTGCGGACGGCCACCACCTCGGAGCAACTCGAGGCGATGAAGGGGCGCGGCTTTCTGCGCGAGGTCGAGACGGTGCCCTTGCTGCAGCGGGCGACCGAGCACATCGCGCTCGAGGCCTTCGGCGAGGAGTCGACGCAGTACCGGCTCTCCGACGAGCCCCCCTCGACGAGCGTGCTGCTGGTCGCCGTGCCGCGGGCGACGCTGCCGCTGGTGGCCGAGGCGCTCCGACGCGCCGTGCCCGCAGACACCCTGCTGGAGCGGCTCGGCGGCGCCGAGGCGGTGTGCGTGCCGACCGACAGCGCGCTCGACCTGCGCGCCCTGGGCTTCACGGACCGCGAGCGCAAGATGCTCTCGTGGGCCGACGGCGAGGCCACCGTCGAAGACCTGGCGCTGGCCTCGGGGCTCAAGAGCGAGGCCTCGTTCCGGGCTCTGCTGGTGGCGCGGCTGCTCGGCGTCATCGAGGTGCGGCCCCCTGCGAAGCCGACGCCCGCCCCCTCTGGAGACCTCGACGTGCGGCGCCTCGAGGCGAAGTACGACGAGGTGCAAGACGCCGACTACTTCACCATTCTGGGGCTGACGCGCGGGGCCTCGGGTGACGAGGTGGAGCGCGCCTATCGCCGCCTCAGCGAGGAGTTCGACCCCCTGAAGTACTCGGGGCACCCCGACGCCTCGCTCCAGCAGCGGGCGCAGGTGGTCTCGTCGCTCCTCGAAGAGGCCGCGCGCGCCCTCGAGGACGAGCGCCGAAGGGTCGAGTACGCGCGGCACCTGCTCGACTGACGGGCGCCCCGCCCCCCCCCCTGGCACCGCTTGGCGCGTCACCGTTTCAGGCGTTACAAAGACGGCATGGTTCGCGAAATCCTGGTGTGGCCCCACCCCGTCCTGAAGCAGAAGGCCCAGCCCGTCACGGTCGTCGACGACTCGATACGGGCGCTCATCAAGGATCTCTTCGACTCGATGTACGCCGCCGACGGCGTGGGCCTGGCGGCGCCACAGATTGGCGTCCTCAAGAACGTCATCGTGCTCGACACCACCCCGCGGCAGCCCGAGTCGAAGCCGCTGGCGATGGTGAACCCGCAGCTGCTCTCGTTGGAGGGCACGGTGGACTACCGCGAGGGGTGCCTCTCGGTGCCCGGCGAGGCGGAGGATGTCGAGCGCGCCGCCATCGTCACCGTGCGCTACCTCGACGAGCAGGGCGTGGAGCAGACGCTGCGGTGCGACGGGCTGCTGGCCATCGCGGTGCAGCACGAGACCGACCACCTGTCGGGCACGATGTTCGTCGACCACATCTCGACGCTCAAGCGCGAGCTCATCCGCAAGCGCATGAAGAAGCTGCAGGCCGCGCAGGAGGCCGAAAGGAAGGAGGCCGCCGCCGCGGCGAAGAAGGCGCGGTCCGGCGGGCGCTCCGAGGCCCGGTGAGCGACCAGGCGGGGTGACCCTCACCGCCCGCGCCCGCCCAACGACGCGGGCCTGATGACCTGGCCGCGAACAGCCGACAGCGAGCGCCGGCGCGGCGCCTCCGGGTGCTGAAGTCCAGCGGGCGTTCCGTGTCATCATGACGCTCGTGACGTGGCTGCTGCTCAGCCTCGCGGTGGCGCAGACCGGCCTGCCCGCGCCCATGGACGGGGGGTCCGAGGCGGCGCCGGGCGACGCGGGACTCGACGAGGGCCCGCTGCTGTGCGGGGGCGTCACGCTGTCGAAGCCGCCCTTCCCCGTGCACTTCGAGGGGAACCTGGTGCTGGCCGACGAGGTGTACCGGGCGGTGCTCGACGTTCCGCCGGGGTCGCTCGCGGAGCCCGAGACGGCGCAGCTCGTCGCCGACCAGGTGCAGCGCTTCCTGCTGAAGAGCGGGTACGAGTTGGCCCGGGTGCGCGTCACGCTCAACGAGGGCGGCCTCACGGTGCGGGTCGACGAGGGGCGCCTCGAGAAGGTGGTGTTCCGCGGGCGCTTCACGCTGCCGATGCTGCGCTTCAAGGTGGCGCTCGACCTCCCGAAGGAGGTCTTCAACCGGCCCCAGCTGGAGCGCGAGGTGGCGCGGCGCTCGAAGGAGCTCGGCATCGCGCCGCCCACGTGGGAGCTGGTCGAGACGGAGGAGGTCCGCCACGAGGGCGTGCAGGTGAGCGAGACCCCAGAGCTCGTCATCGCCGGGCGCGCCCTCATTCGCCCGCAGCAGCGCTTCGAGCTGCACTTCACCTTCGGCGAGCCGGCCTGGAGCACCGGCCCCGGCGTCGACGTGCGCACGAGCTGGATGGACGGGCTCGAGCTGGGGCTCTCCTATCAGTCGCGCGGCCTGGCGTTCGAGGGGGACCGCTGGCGGGTCGCGCTCACCGGCGGGCTCGGCCTGCGCAACGACCTGCCGCAGAGCAACGTCTACGTCTTCCCCTCGCGCGTCATCGCCGACGCCCTCTGGTCCTCGCCGTCCATCGACGACAGCGGCACCTCGCGCGCGCTGCTGTCGCTGCACACCGAGGGCATCGCGCGGCAGCGGCGCGACTTCGGGCTCGAGAACTTCCTCGCGCTGCGCACCGAGCTGTCGGCGAGCCTCTCGGTGCGGCCCACGGCCGGGGTGAGCCTGTCGGGCGGCGCGGGGCTGCAGTACTTCCTGGTCACGGGGCTGCGCGAGGCGCTCGGGGCGCCCCCGCCCGAGCTGCCGCCCTTCGCCTTCGGCGCGGCCGCCACGGACCCGACGCGCCTGCGGCACTTCGTCGAGGCGCGGCTCGACCTCGTCTTCTTCGACGGCGACTCACGGCACGACCGCCGGCACTCGCTCTTCGTCGAGGGGCGGCTGGCGGCGAGCCTCACCCGCTTCGACCTGCCCCCCTTCGCCGAGGCGCGGCTGGGCTACCAGGTCGTGGTGCCCGTCGGGTGGCATGACGTCTGGGTGCGCGCGAAGGGCACGTGGATGAGCGGAGACGTCGTGTTCCCCTTCGAGGAGGTGCTGGGCGAGCACCTGCCGGCGGTGTTCGGCGACGTCTGGGTGCAGAAGGCCGCGGGCGTGCGCGCCGAGTTCCGCTACAGCCTCGCGCGAGACATCTTCAAGGTGGGGGTCTTCGCCAACGGCCTCGTCTTCGGCGAAGAAGACCGCCGCTCCGGCACCACCACGCCCCGCGCCGGCGGCGGCGTCGGCCCCTCGGCGCACCTGCTCGTCGAGGGCATCTTCCAGGTCGACCTGTTCCTCAACTTCGCGCTCCTGTCGAACGGCCGCTTCTCGACAGGCCTGCTGGTGTGGCTCAACAAGGTGTTCTGACGGGTGCTCCTCGCTTGGGCTCCGCGA
>JADCJJ010000050.1 GCA_020247085.1 Myxococcaceae bacterium
CCGATCTCATGATCTCGGAGTTCGTCGAGGTGGTGGTGCTGTCGGGTGTGCTGGCGGCCATCTTCTTCGGCGGCTGGTCGCTCCCCTTCGGAAACGAGTGGCTGTCGAACCTGGCGGTGATGAAGCAGTACCCGCTCCTGCTCGGGGCCACCTTCGGCACCATCTTCTGGGTGAAGGTCGTGCTGCTCTGCTACCTGCAGCTCGCCATCAGGTGGACGTTCCCCCGCTTCCGGTACGATCAGATCCAGACGCTGGGCTGGAAGATCCTCTTTCCGCTCGGGCTGGTGAACGTCTTCGTGTCGTGTGCGCTGATCCTGTGGGATCCGTCGCTCAAGACCCTCGCCCTCGCCGGCTTTGCCGAGATCGTCGCCATCGCGATGCTCACGCTCACGCCGCCGCGGCAGGTGCGCCGGGAGCAGGAGGCGGCCAGCCACGGCGGCGGGCACGGCCACGGACACGATCATCACGGCGCGCACGGACACGCAGCGCCGGCTCCGGCGGCGGCCCTCACGGCCAGCCACGGCGGACACTGAAGCGCCCCGAGGACTCCATGGCGAACATCACGCACGGACACGCGCACGCCGCCGTCGAGGCCAAGCGCGAGCTCATCGAGAAGGACATTCGTGAGCGCGCCTACGTCCCAGAGCTGCTCAAGGGCCTGGCGATCACCACCCGCCACTTCTTGCGGAACCTCTTCGGGGAGCGCGACCCGAACCCCGAGGTGCTCGACCGCCAGGGGCTGTCGACGGTCACCACGGTGCAGTACCCGGAAGAGAAGATCCCCTACCCGCCCGGCTACCGCGGCCTGCACCGCCTGGTGCCGCGCGAAGACGGCCAGCCCCGCTGCGTCGCCTGCTACATGTGCGCGACCATCTGCCCCGCGCAGTGCATCTACATCGAGGCGGCCGAGTACGATCCGGCCGACACGGCGGCAGAGTCGCGCGTCATCGAGAAGTACCCGAAGCAGTTCGTCATCGACGAGCTGCGGTGCATCGTCTGCGGGCTCTGCGTCGACGCCTGCCCGAAAGACGCCATCCGCATGGACACGTACACGCACACGCCCAGCGAGTACTCGCGCCAGGGCTTCGTGTACGACATTCCCCGGCTGCTCGTCGGCCCGGCGGTCACCCACCCGTCCGACCCGTGGTTCAAGCGCGGCTCCTCCACCGAGCCCGACCACCAGCCGATGGAGAAGCACACCCGCATCGGCGAAGGCCTGGTGGCGCTCAAGCTGCCGCACAACACCGTCGAGGTCGACACCTCCAAGCCCGTGGCGGTGACGAAGTTCATCAAGTAGCGCGCCGCGCCCGAGAACGGCGCGCTCACGGGGTGCGGTCGGACTGATGCGGGTCCCGCTGCTGTGTGGCAGAAGGCCCCCATGTCGACGTCCCAGATGACCACGGCCCACGTCCGTGACGCGTTCCTGAAGTTCTTCGAGTCGAAGCTGCACCGGGTGGTGGCGTCGTCGAGCCTCGTGCCGTCGAACGACCCCACCCTGCTCTTCACCGTCGCCGGCATGGTGCAGTTCAAGGACCTGTTCACCGGCCGCGAGACCCGCGACTACACCCGCGCCGTCACCGCGCAGAAGTGCGTGCGCGCCGGCGGCAAGCACAACGATCTCGAGAACGTCGGCTTCACGGCCCGGCACCACACGTTCTTCGAGATGCTCGGCAACTTCTCGTTCGGCGACTACTTCAAGGCTGACGCCATCGCCTGGGCGTGGGAGTTCGTCACCCGCGAGCTGAAGCTGCCGGTCGAGCGGCTCGCGGTCACCGTCTTCAAGGGTGAAGCGGGCATTCCCGCCGACGACGAGGCCCGCGAGCTGTGGGCGAAGGCCGGCGTGCCCCGCCACCGCATTCACGCGCTGGGCCTCAAGGACAACTTCTGGGCGGCTGGCGACACCGGGCCCTGTGGGCCGTGCTCCGAGATCTACTTCTACCTGCCGAGCCACCCGGTGAGGGAAGAGGACAAGCCCGGCGAGTCCGACGACTGGCTCGAGATCTGGAACCTCGTCTTCATGCAGTTCGAGCGCAAGGAGGCCGGCGGCGCGCTCTCTCCACTCCCCCGGCCGAGCATCGACACCGGCGCGGGTCTCGAGCGCGTCACCAGCGTCGTGCAGGGCAAGGCCTCGAACTACGACATCGATCTCTTCCAGGGCGTCATTCAGACGGTCGCGCGGCTCGCGAAGCGGCCCTACGGCGGTTCGTGGAGCAGCGTGCAGGACGCCGCCATGCGCGTCATCGCCGATCATTCGCGCACCGCCGCGTTCTTGATCGCCGATGGCGTGCAGCCCTCGAACGAGGGGCGGGGCTACGTGCTCCGCCGCATCATGCGCCGCGCCATTCGGCACGGCGACCAGAACCTCGACCTGTCCGAGCCGTTCCTGCACGAGACCGTCGACGCCATCATCACGTCGATGCACGCTCAGTACCCGGAGCTGAACGAGAAGCGCGACTTCGT
This sequence comes from Myxococcaceae bacterium, assembly GCA_020247085.1. GTDB lineage: Bacteria > Myxococcota > Myxococcia > Myxococcales > Myxococcaceae > Xiheimicrobium > Xiheimicrobium aquaticum. Next base: position 2,461 of record JADCJJ010000050.1, read on the forward strand.
GCTCGAGGTGACGCGCCACGAGGAAGAGGCGTTTCGCCGCACGCTGCGCGCCGGCCGCGCGCTGCTGATGAAGGAGGTCGCGCGCCTCGAGGCCGCGAAGGCGAAGGTCATCTCGGGCGAGGTGGTGTGGGACCTTCACCAGACCTACGGCTTCCCGTGGGATCTCACCGAGGTGATGGCGAAGGAGCTCGATCTGACGATCGACAAGCCCGCCTTCGAGGCCTTGCTCGAGCGCGAGCAGGAGCGCGCCAAGGCTGGCGGCACGCTCGGGGTGGGCGGCGCCGTCGCCGACGCGTACCTGAAGCTCGCCGCCGCGCTGCCCGAGACCCGGTTCCTCGGCTACGACGGCCCCGGCGTTGCGGGGCAGGGGCGGGTGCTCGCCCTGCTCAAGGGCGGCGCGCGCGTCGAGGTCGCCACGGCGAACGACACCGTCGAGCTCGTGCTCGACCAGACGCCCTTCTACGCCGAGTCGGGCGGCCAGGTGGGCGACACCGGCGCGATGACGGCGAGCGGGGCGGCGCTCGAGGTCCTCGACGTGCGCAAGCCGGCCGGCGGGCTCTTCGTTCACCAGGTGAAGGTCACCCGCGGCGCCGTGGCGGTGCACGACACCCTCTCGCTCGCGGTCGACGTCGAGCGCCGAGCTCGCATTCGGGCCAACCACTCGGCGACCCACCTGCTCCACCGCGCGCTGAAGCTCGTCTTGGGCGAGACGGTGAACCAGAAGGGCTCCATCGTTCACCCCGACTACCTGCGCTTCGACTTCTCGGCCTACCAGGCGCTGACGGCGGACCAGATCGACCGCGTGGAGGATCTGGTCAACGCGTGGGTGCGCGAGAACGAGGGCGCCGTGACGAAGGTGATGAGCCTCGCCGAGGCGAAGGCCGCCGGCGCGGTGGCGCTCTTCGGCGAGAAGTACGGCGAGCAGGTGCGCGTCGTGACGGTCCACCCCGAGTCGACCGAGCTCTGCGGCGGCACCCACGTGTTCCGCTCCGGGGACATCGGGCTGTTCAAGATCGTCGAGGAGTCGGCCATCGCCGCCGGCGTGCGCCGCGTGGTGGGCCTGACGGGCGCGGCGGCGGTGCACCACCTGCGCGGGCTCGAGCGCACGCTGCTCGCCTCGGCCAGCCTCTACAAGACCGCGCCCGACGAGCTGCCCAGGCGCATCGAGGCCTCGCAGCGGCGCGTGAAGGAGCTCGAGAAGAAGCTCGAAGAGGCCCAGCTCAAGGCCGCGAGTGCGTCGAGCGACGCCGAGTCGGTGCAGGACGTCAACGGGATCAAGGTGCTCACCCACCGCGTCGACGGCGCCGACGCGAACCTGCTCAAGCAGCTGGCCGACAAGTACCGCGACAAGCTTCGCTCGGGCGTGGTCGGGCTCGGCGGCGCGACGGCCGACGGCAAGGCGATCGTCCTGGTCGCCGCCACGAAGGACCTCGTCGAGAAGGGCTTCAAGTCGGGCGACGCGGTGAAGGCGATGGCCCAGGAGCTGGGCGGCAAAGGCGGCGGCAAGCCCGAGCTCGCACAGGCCGGCGGGACGGACCCGTCGAGGTTGCCGCAGGCCTTCGAGAAGCTCCTGGCGCACGTCAGGGGGGCGTGAGCGGTGCGAGCCTTCGTTCTTGGCGGGGTGCTGGCGTGGTGCGGCTGCCCGGAGCGCGCGGCGCCGGTCCCCGAGAGCGACCCCCTCGTCCAGAAGCTCAAGGCCGAACAGGCGCGGCTCGACCGCGGCGGTGCACCCGGCGGGCCGCCCTCGGCACCGAGGGCGCCGGCCAACCCGCTCGCCGAGCTCGTCCAGCAGGGCCCCGATACCCCGGTGGCGGCGCCCCTGCGGGAGGGCCAGACCACCGTCGGCGCCGTCACCGTCTCGCCGCGCCGCTTGGAGACTGCGCGGACCCTCGAGGGGCGCCGGGTGAAGCTCACGACGGCGGAGCGCTTCGTGCGGCTGGTGGTCTCGGTGTCGACGACGAAGGACGAATCCCTCGACCTGTCTCGCGCGACGCTCAGCTCGCCGCGCGGCGCTTTCCCCCTCGCCCGCGACGCGCAGCGGGCCGGCCTGGGCAGCCCCCTCGGCACCGACCTCGGCGCCGGAGTGGCGCAGGAGCTCGTGCTGTTCTTCGAAGTGCCGCCGTCGGCGCTCGGGCCGGGTTTGTCGCTGGTGCTGCCGACGTCGGGGGGTACACTCACGGTGCCGCTCCAGTAGCCGCGCCGCCGTCCTCATGAGCCTGCCGCCGCCCAGCGAGCCGAAGAAGGTGCCCCTCCGCATCCGGCTCCCGTTCGCCACCGAGGATGAGTTCGTCGAGCGTTACGGCGTTCACGTGGGGCGCGGCGGCATCTTCATCGGCACGAAGACGGCCAAGCCCGAGGGCACCCCGCTGTCGTTCGAGCTGGTGTTGGCGGGCGGAGAGCGGCTGATGCGCGGCGAGGGCGTCGTGCACGAGGTGGTCGCCACGGAGCAGCCGGGCCGGGCGGGCATGACGGTGCGCTTCACGCGCATCGACGCCCGTACACGGGCGTTGATCGATCGCATCGTCGCGCAACGCGAGGGCCTCGGGCGCGCCGAGCCGCCGGCGGCTGCCGTCGTCGAGCCGACCCCCTCGGCGCCACCGCCGCCGGCCCAGAAGGCCCCCTCGCCTCTGGGCCCTGCCGCGGCCGAGCCGAGCAGAGAGGCCCGCACGGTCGTCCCCCCGGTGTCGCCGTCGCGGCCCGACCCCGGGGCGCCGACGGTCGGCATGGGCGTGCCGGCGCACGTGCCAGGAAGGCCGGTGCCGCTCGCCGACGACGTCGTGCTGGGTATCGACCTCGGCACGACGACGTGCCGGGTGGCCGTCTTCGTCGACGGGGCCCCCAGGGTGCTGTCGATCGCCTCGGAGCGCGGCGCGGCGATGCCAAGCGTCGTCGCGGTGGACACCTCGGGCGAGCGGCTCCTGGTGGGGAGCGAGGCCAGGCGTTACCGCGTCGACCACCCGGAGCGCGCGGTCGCCGGGTTCAAGCGCCTCATGGGCCGCCGGGCTCGCTCCAGGCGAGTGCAGGCGCTCGCGCCGCGGCTACCCTTCGTGCTCGCGCCCGACCCCGAAGGCGACTGCGGCATCGAGCTTGGCGGGCGCACCTACGCCATGCCCGAGCTCGCCGCGGCGCTGCTGCGGGAGCTGAAGAACGCCGCCCAGAACGAGCTGGGCCGGCCCCTGTCACGCGCGGTGCTGTGCGTGCCGGCCTGGTACACTGATCACCAGCGCGCCGCGGTGCTCGAGGCGGGGCGGCTCGCAGGGCTCGACGTGCTGCGGGTTCTGAACGAGCCGTCGGCGGTGGCGCTGGCCTTCGGCTACGGCAAGGGCCTCGCCCGCAAGCGGGTGCTCGTCTACGATCTGGGCGGCGGCACGTTCGACGCATCCGTCGTCGAGATCACCGGCGACGATCTCGAGGTCGTCTCGACGGGCGGAGACGACTTCCTCGGCGGAATGGACTTCGACGCCCGGCTGGCCGACGCGCTCGTCGGTACCATGGCCGAGACGCCGCGCCTGCGGCTGTTCGAGTCGACGGTGACGATGGAGCGCGTGCGCGACGCTGCCGAGATCGCGAAGATC
>JADCJJ010000500.1 GCA_020247085.1 Myxococcaceae bacterium
CCGCTTCAGGCGCTGTGGCTCCCGCTGGCACGATGAAAGCGGTACTCACGTTGTCCAACTCCGTGCGCTCGCGCTCAGCGACCGCTGGGATACTGGCATCGCTCTCACCCTCAAGACGCTTCGTGCTCCGGTCAGGCTCGCCTCGTGATCAGCAGCCGAACCAGACCCCTCGAGAAGGCGCTCGGCACGCCCGCGAAGCTGTCCTTCAAATACGAGGGCGTCTCGCCGACGGGCTCGCACAAACCCAACACCGCCATCGTGCAGGCGTACTTCAACGCGCTCGAGGGCACGAAGCGGCTCACCATCGAGACCGGCGCCGGCCAGTGGGGCTCGAGCCTCGCGTTCGCTGGCCAGCACTTCGGCCCCGAGGTCGAGGTCTTCATGGTGCGCGTCAGCTATGACCAGAAGCCACCGTCGCGCGCTGATGGAGACGTTCGGCGCCACCTGCATTCCGTCTCCGTCGCCGCGCACGTCGTTCGGCCGGCAGGTGCTCGAGCGCGACCCGAAGTCACCCGCTTCTCTCGGCATCGCCATCTCCGAGGCCGTCGAGGCGGTGAGTCAGAAGCCTGGCTCCCGGTACGCGCTGGGGAGCGTCCTCAACCACGTGCTGCTCCACCAGACGGTGGTGGGCCTCGAGACGATGAAGCAGCTCGAGCTCGCGGGTGACGCCCCCGACATTCTCGTCGGCTGCACCGGCGGCGGGAGCAACTTCGGTGGCTTCGTCTTTCCATTCCTCGGGCAGCAGCTCCGTGGCGGTCGAAACGTGCGCATCGTCGCGGTGGAGCCCGCGGCCTGCCCGAGCCTCACGAAGGGCCGCTACGCCTACGACTTCGGCGACACCGGAGGCATGACGCCGCTGGTGAAGATGCACACGCTCGGCGCCGACTTCTTGCCCGCGCCGTTCCATGCGGGCGGCTTGCGCTACCACGGCATGTCGCCGCTGGTGTCGCACGTGAAGGAACTCGGCCTCATCGAAGCGCGCGCATAGGACCAGCTCCCGTGCTTCGCCGCGGCGGTGCAGTTCGCGCGCACAGAGGGCATCGTGCCCGCGCCCGAGGCCAGCCACGCCGTGAAGGGCGCCATCGACCTCGCGCTCGAGTGCAAGGCGCGTGGAGAGGCGAAGACCATCGTCTTCAACCGCTGCGGCCACGGGCACTTCGACATGCAGGCCTATGCCGATTACCTCGCGGGCAAGCTACAGGAGAGCACGCTCGACCCAAAGGCGCTCGAGTCGAGCTTGAGTGCGTTGCCGACGGTGCGGTGAAGGCGAGCGCGACGGCTCCAGGTCACCAGTGCACGACCTGGAGCCCGGCGACCCGCTCGAACTCGCGGACGTTCCGCGTGACGACGATGTGCCCGTGCGCGAGCGCCTGGGCAGCGAGCAGCAGGTCGCTCCCGCCGATGAGCGTTCGTCGGCGCTCGAGCTCCGCGCGAATCCGGCCATGGGTCCGGGTCGCGACCTCGTCGCAGTCCAGGCCATCCAGCGGGCCCAGGAACGTCGCCGAGGTTCGAGGTGCCGACGGCCAACCTGTGGCCCTCAGTTGCAGCGCGCCGACCGCCTCGTGCAACCCGACGGGTCCGAGGGCCCCGTCGTGTTCAGCGCGCGCCGGCTGCTCGCCTTCCCGCTGATGTTTGGCGCCATGAGGCTCCTCGTCGGGCAGAAGCTGCCCTGCTGGTGGTGGCCTCTGCTGGTGGTGCCAGGGAGCTCCGTTGTCTGACGGCTGGCCCGGAGCTGCCGTGAGTGACGAGCGCGCGTCGAGGGCGCTGGTCGAGCAGTTCCAGGCCGAGGTGAAGCGGCTGGAGGCCTGGGCGCCAGCCGCCGAGCGCCTCGCTCTCGATGACGCGACGGCGCTCCGGGTCACCGAGCTGCAGGCCGAGCTCAAGGCGCGCACGCGAAGAGGCGAGCGCTGCCGCGGCGCAGCTGCCCCAGGCCGAGGCAGCGCTCTCAGCGGCGAAGGCCACGGCGGGCGCCGCGAACGACGAGTTCTTCCGGACGGGCCAGTCGGCGCTCCCTCCGGACGAGCTGCGCGAGGTGAGCTCCGGCGGCACGGTGGGCGTCATCGGCGGTGTCCTGGTGACGTTCGTCGGTGCCCTCCTGGCTGACGTCTTCGTGACCGCGACGGTTGGAAACACCGTGCTCGCGCTCGCCGCCGGCTTCGCTGCGTGGCTGGGCTGAAACCGGCTCTGACGCCAACGCGCCCGGCGCGCCTCATAGCCGACGGTGCTTCAGCGCCGGCAGGCTTGCGCGAACCTTCGCCAGCAGCGCCGCGTCGAACTCGGCCACCGCCACGCCTTCCCCCTCGCTCGCCCGCGCCACCACGAGCCCCCACGGGTCGACCACCATCGCGTGGCCCCAGGTCAGGCGCTCCTTCGGGTGCTTCCCCTGCTGCGCCGGCGCCAGCACGTACGTCTGGTTCTCGATCGCCCGCGCGCGAAGGAGCACCTCCCAGTGATCCTTCCCCGTCGCGAGCGTGAACGCCGACGGCACCGTCAGCACCACCGCGCCCGCCTCGCTGTGCCGCCGGTACAACTCCGGGAACCGCAGGTCGTAGCAGACCGACAACCCCACCTTGCCCAAGGGGGCCTCGGCCACCACCACCTCGGTCCCGGGCGCTACCGCGGCTGACTCCCGGTACGTCTGCCCATCGCCCACCTCGACGTCGAACAGGTGCAGCTTCCGGTACACCGCCAGGCGCGCGCCGTCCGGCCCGAACAGCACCGAGGTGTTGAAGAGCCGGCCGCCTGGCGCGCCCGTCTCGAGCACCGACCCGGCCAGGAGCGTCACTGACAGCTCCTTCGCCAACACCCCCATCGCCGCCAGCGTCGGCCCATCGAGCGGCTCGGCGTTCTGTTCGCGCTCGGGCTCCGGGCCCATCCACGCGAAGTTCTCGGGCAGCCCCACGAAGGTCGCGCCCCGGCGCACCGCCTTGCGCACCAGCCGGAAGGCCGCCTCGAGGTTCGCTGGCTTGTCCGCTCCGCTCGTCATCTGCACCGCCGCAAGCACCGTCATGTCGCACCCTTGGAAGGCCGGTCGCGCGCCCGGCTGGAGCGGCTGTTTACATCGACGCACCTCCTGGCGTATGGGGCGACGTCACTTTCCACGCAGTTCCCGAAAGTGGGCCGGACGGCCCACTTTGCGTTTCAAGGAGCCGTTCCCGCCGTGGCCGAGAAGAATCGCCAGAGCACCGAGGAGAAGGCCCGCGCCATCTGCGAGCCCCTCATCGCCGCCGAAGGACTCGAGCTGCTCGAGGTCGAGTTCGTGCGGGAGAATGGCGAGTGGGTGCTGCGCCTGTTCATCGACAACCCTGGCGGCAAGGTGGGCGTCGACGAGTGCCAGAAGGCCAGCAAGGCGGTCGACCTGGCGCTCGACGTCGAAGACTTCATCA
>JADCJJ010000501.1 GCA_020247085.1 Myxococcaceae bacterium
AAGGACGTGCACGAGCAGCTCCGCCACGCGCTGGCGATGGGCGCGACGAAGGCCATCTGGGTCAACCACGCGGGGCCGCTCGACCAGATGACCGTCGCCGGCTGCCTGCAGAAGCTCATCGAGAAAGAGAAGCCGCACCTCGCCATCCTCGGCAAGCAGTCCATCGACGACGACCAGAACCAGGTCGGGCAGTACCTCGCCGAGTGGCTCGGCTGGTCGCAGGCCACCTTCGCCTCGAAGGAGGAGTCGCTCGAGTCCGAGGCCGAGAAGACCAAGCAGCCAGCGCTGAAGCTGTCGGCCGACCTGGGCTCCATCACGGTGGTGCGCGAGGTGGACGGTGGCCTCGAGACCGTCGAGTGCACGATGCCCTGCGTGGTGACGACCGACCTGCGCCTCAACCAGCCGCGCTATGCGTCGCTGCCGGGCATCATGAAGGCGAAGTCGAAGCCCATCGAGGAGCACACGCCGGCATCGCTCGGCGTGGACGGCGCCTCGCGCATCACGGTGACGAAGATGGAGCTGCCGCCGGCCCGCAAGGCAGGCATCAAGGTGCCCGACGTGGCGGCGCTGGTGGACAAGCTGAAGACCGAGGCCAAGGCGCTCTGACGCCGAGTTCGAGAAAAGAGAGAGAGACCGCCCATGTCCAACGTCCTCATCGTCGTCGAAGCCCAGCCTGACGGAAGCCTCCGCAAGGCCACCCTGAACGCCCTCACCGCCGGCCAGCAGATCGCCGCGAAGACTGGCGGCGAGCTGCACGCCGTCGTCCTCGCGAAGGACGCGCTGCCGCTGGCGAACGTGGTGAAGGAGTACGGCGTCAAGGTGGTGCACGCCGGCAGCGCCGCCCACCTCACCCAGTTCACTGCCGACGCCGTGGCTCCGGCCGTCGCCGAGCTCGCCACGGCCATCAAGGCCGGCTTCGTCGGCGTCGCCGCCACCCAGGCCGGTCGAGACGTGATGCCCCGCGTGGCGGCGCGCCTCAAGGCGGCCATGGCCTCCGAGATTCTGTCTGTCGTGGGCTCGTCGGCGTCCGACCTGCAGTTCACCCGCCCCATGTGGGCCGGGGCCGTCATCGCCACGGTGAAGCTCTCGACGCCCGTCGTCTGCTTCAGCGCCCGCACCACCGAGTTCCCCCAGGCCGGCAAGGCCGGCAGCGGCGAGGTGCGCGCCTTCACGCCGGCGGCGCCCGCGAAGGCGCTGCAGAAGGTGGTGGCGTTCAAAGAGGTGAAGTCGGCCCGCCCCGCGCTCACCGAGGCGCGGGTCGTCGTGTCCGGCGGGCGCGGCACCAAGGGTGACTTCAAGGCCGTCGAGGCGCTGGCCGACGAGCTCGGCGCCGCCGTCGGGGCCTCGCGCGCGGTGTGCGATGCCGGGTGGCAGCCCAACGACCTGCAGGTCGGCCAGACGGGCAAGGTCGTCGCCCCGCAACTGTACATCGCCGCGGGCATCTCGGGCGCCATCCAGCACATCGCCGGCATGAAGGGCTCGAAGACCATCGTCGCCATCAACAAGGACGGCGAGGCGCCCATCTTCCAGGTGGCCGACTACGGGCTGGTGGCCGACCTCTTCAAGGCGCTGCCCGAGCTGCAGGCCGCCGTGAAGGCCGCGAAGTAGCCGCGCAGGCCGCCGGGCCACGGGCGGTGGAGGGCTCCGCGCACGGAGCGCCTTCGCCGCCCGTCGTGTTTTCGCCGTCGCCGCGCGCGTCGGCTACCATCGGTGCGCGATGATTCAGATGTTCCACGTCACCAAGGCCTACCCGGGCGACCCGCCGGTGCTGGTGGACATCAACCTCGACATCGACAAGGGCGAGTTCGTCTTCCTCACCGGCCCGTCGGGCGCGGGCAAGTCGACGCTGCTCAAGCTCATGTTCCTCGCCGAGCGGGCGACGCGCGGGCAGATCCTGCTGGCGGGGCGGAACGTCGCGCGGCTGCGCGAGTCGGGCATTCCGTACCTGCGGCGCAACATCGGCGTCGTCTTCCAGGACTTCAAGCTGCTGCCCACGCGCACCGTCGCCGAGAACGTCGGCTTCACGCTCGACGTGCTGGGCACGCCGCGCGACGAGGTGCGGGAGCGCAGCGTCAAGATGCTCCGGCGCGTGGGGCTCGAGCACAAGGCCGACGTCTCGCCCCTGAAGCTGTCGGGCGGCGAGCAGCAGCGCGTCTCGCTCTGCCGGGCGCTGGTGAACGACCCGGCGTTGCTGCTCGCCGACGAGCCCACCGGCAACCTCGACCCGGCCCTCACCGTCGAGATGATGGACCTGCTCACCGACGTCAACGCGCGAGGCACCACCATCGTGGTGGCGACCCATGACGCGACGCTCATCGAGCGCTACCAGCGGCGCACGCTGCGGCTCGAGAAGGGCACCCTGGTGGCCGACGAGCGCGGCGCCAAGGCGGCCCGGCTGATGTCCCAGTCCGCATGAGCGCGCCGGCCAAGCTCGGCTACTTCGTGCGGACGGCGGTGGGCAGCATCGTGCGCTCGCCCTTCGTGCACGTCATCGCGGTGGCCAGCCTCACGCTCGCGCTTCTGGGCTTCGGGGTGGCCCGCCTCGCGCGCGCGCAGCTCGACGCGCTCACCGACGCGCTCGGGGGAGAAGTCGAGCTCACCGTCTACCTCGCCGCCGACGCCGACGCCGCGCAGGTCGACTCGCTCTCGGCGGCACTCGCCCAGCGCACCGGGGGCGCCGTCACCCGCGTCTCGCCGGCCGAGGCCCTCGGGCGCCTCGTCACCCAGCTCGGCGACGACGGCCGGGGCCTCTCCGCGCTGCCCGACAACCCGCTGCCCTGGAGCCTGGAGCTGACGCTCCCAAGGGGCGCGCGTGAGCCGTCGCTGCTGGCGGCGCTGGCAGAGAAGACCCGGGCGCTGCCCTTCGTCACCGGCGTCGACTACGGCGAAGAGGCCCTCGAGCGGCTGACGCTCATCTCCCGGGCCCTCGAGGTGGCCAGCCTCGTCGTCTTCTCGCTGGTGTTCCTCACCGCCGTCATCGTCGTCTCGGCGACGCTGCAGCTGGCCATCTTCTCGCGCCGCGAGGAGATCGAGATTCAGAAGCTCGTCGGCGCCACCGACCGCTTCGTGCGCGTGCCCTTCATGCTCGAGGGGGCGCTGCAGGGCGTCGTCGCCGCCGGCCTCGCGCTGGCGTCGGTGGGAGCGCTCGTGCGGTGGCTCGAGGGCGCCGGCAGCGAGGTGCTGGCCTTCGCCCGCCTCGGCAGCGGCCTCGCGGTGGACTGGCCGCGGCTGGCGGGCGAACTCCTCGGGGCCGGCGTGGGTCTGGGGCTGCTGGGCAGCTTCATCGCCGTGCGGCGCTTCCTCCGGGTCTGACGCGGCGCATGCTCCCGGCCCTCGTCGTCGCGCTGGTGCTGCAGGGGTCCGCCGAGGACGTGGCCGACGAGCGCGCCGAGCTGACCGAGCGGCTCGAGGCCGAGCGCAAGGCCTTCGAGGCCCTCGCCTTCGAGAAGAGGGAGCTGCTCGCGCTGCTCGACACGCTCGAGCGGCTCTCGCGTGACTCGTCGCAGCGGGTGGCGCAGCTCGAGCGGCAGCGCGCCCGCCTCGCCCAGCAGCGCCTCGCCGTCACCGCCGAGCTCGAGCGCAGCGCCGCCGTCGTCGCCGAGCGGCAGCGGGCGCTGGGGCCCCGGCTGCTGCTGCTCTACCGGTTGTCGCGCCGCGACGCCCTCGGCGTGGTGCTCGAGAGCGACGACTTCGCCTCGCTGGTGAAGCGGCAGCGCGCGGTGAAGACCCTCATCGCCTCGGACGCCCGCGCGCTCGAGGAGCTCTCGGTGCTGACCCGGGCCCAGGCCCTCACCGCGCGGCGTCTCGAGCGCCTCGAGGAGACGTCGGCGCGCTACGTGCGCGCGCTGCGCACCGAGCAGGCCGTCAGCCGGGCGCGCCTGGCCCGCTTCTCCGACCTGCTCGCCTCCATCGGCGCCGAGCAGGGCCGCATGAGCCGCGTCATCGCCGAGCTCGAGGCCAGCGAGAAGGAGCTCGCGACCCTCGTCGGTGACCTCGCCCCCCAGGCCACCGTCGTCGGCTTCCGCGCGCGCAAGGGCGCCCTGCCGATGCCGGCGAAGGGCCTCGTCGAGGTGGGCTTCGGCAAGGTGGTGAACCCGCGCTTCAACACCGTCACCGTGCAGAAGGGCATCGACGTGCGCGCCCCCGCCGGCACGCCCGTCGTCAGCGTCTTCGAGGGCGCCGTCGTCTTCTCGGGCTGGCTCAAGGGCTACGGCACGCTCGTCATCGTCGACCACGGCGGGGGGTACCACTCGCTCTACGCGCACCTCGCGACGTCGGAGGTCGAGGTGGGCACGGTGGTGAACGAGGGCGAGAGCCTGGGCACCGTCGGCGACACCGGGAGCCTCAAGGGCGCCTACCTGTATTTCGAGATTCGCAGGCAGGGGCAGGCCGTCGACCCGCAGCCGTGGCTCCGGCCCGCCGGTGACGAGGCGCCGTGATGCAGGTGGAAGCTTGCGCCGGGGGCGCTACATAGGAGAGATGGTTCGACGACTGCTGGCGGCGGTGGCGATGGCGGGGGTGCTGGCGTGCCCGCCGATGAAGGAGGAGTGCGGCCCCGAGACGTGCAGTGGCTGCTGCCTCGACGGCGTCTGCGTCGCTGGCACCACTGCCACGGCCTGCGGGGCCGGAGGTGCCCGATGCGAGGCGTGCGAGGGCAGCAACCAGTGTGAGGCCCGCGTGTGCCGGGCGCCGACGGACGGTGGCGCCGGCGGTACGGCGGGCGGCCTCGCTGGTGGTGCCGCGGGCGGTGCGTCCGGCGGAAGGGCAGGCGGCACGGCAGGCGGCACGGCCGGGGGGACGGCGGGTGGCGCGGCCGGAGGGACGGCGGGTGGCGCAGCCGGAGGGACGGCGGGTGGCGCGGCTGATGGCGGGGTACTGCCCGGGCTGACGCCGACGGCGTTTACCGCGACCTATTCGGCGAACCGCCTCAGCGTTGCCCTTCGGTGGACGAACCCGTCGAGCGGGGCCTTCAACCGCGTCAAGCTGCTCACGCGGCTCGACACGCCACCCGCTGGTGACACCGACGCGGCGGCAACGGTGCTGTATGAAGGGCCCAACGCGGCGTTCGACCAGGACGTCGAGCAGCTGTTGCCCGACCTGCCGTACCGCGCCTACCCCTTCGCAGGCTCGGGGACAAAGCCTGCGCTCGCCACCCGGCTCCAGCAGCGGCAGCCGCGCGTCTACCACTATGCCCTCTTCGGGTGCTCGGCCACGGCGTGCGAGCCCCTCGCCGCGAGGGTCACGTTCCGCCGGAACCTCACCGAGGCGCTCCTGAAGGGCGGCTACACGCTGTTCTGGCGACACGCCTCGGCGCTGACGTGCGGCGACCAGTTCGGTCTGGGGAGCCCACCGAACGCGCTGGTGCCCAACTGGTGGAAGGTCTGCCGCAGCACGAGCTCACCGCTGGCGTGTGGTGCGTTCATGACGCAGGCCGACGGCGGCATCTCGATCACGTCGCCCGGCCCCTTCGCGCGCCAGCTGACGGACCCCGACGCGGCGACCGAGATCGCCAACATCCGCGGCTACCTCCAGGGCCGGGCCATTCCCATCAGCGCGACGTACACGAGCGAGTTCTGCCGGTGCAGCGAGACCGCGCGAGGCATCTTCCAGCACCTGTCGGCCACCGCCCCCGTGCAGGAGGTGCAGTCGCTGACCCTCGCCGTCTACGGTGGCCGGTGCCCGAACGTGGTGGGGTTGACGTCGACGCCTCCGCCCGCCGGCACGAACGTCGGCATGGTGTCTCACTCGGGCATGGGCTGCCCGACAGACTCGCTGTCGTGGTCGCAGGCCGCGGTCTTCAAGCCGAGGGCGACGGGCGCGAGCTGCTCGTCGACGGTGGCCTGCACCGGCGGAGAGGACGTCTGCGTCAGCGGCCAGTGCTGGCGCCGCGAGCTCATCGGCACCATCTGCGACGACGAGTGGGCCGAGATTCCTCCGCTGTGACGAAGGCGCTTCTCAGCCGAAGGCAAGGTCGGAGCGCATCGCCTCGCGCCCGCTCGTCGAACTTCAGGCGAAGCGTCGGTTCCAGACGTGACGGCGGCGACGCTGAAGCGGGAAGGGCGTTCGCGGTCATGCGCCTGAGCCACGGCTCGTGGGAGGGCGGCGCCTCGGTTGACCGTCGGCGTCGCTGAGTCGCGCAGGGTGCCCGCGGCGCTGCGCCTGAGCGACGGCTCGTCCGAGGGCAGCTCGTCGCCGGGCGCGACCCGGGAGCGCGGGTGCGCTGCTCGAGAGCGACGAGGCGTATTCTTCAGCGCTCGGCGACGAGTCGTCTGGTGCACGGTGGGTCGGCGGCACCATGGCCGCGGCGACGCTCGCTGACGGGGGCGAGGCGCGTCACGGACGGCGACTTTTCGCCGCGTGTCGCACTCCGCGTCGACCAGCGCGAGAATCGTCACAGCACGAGACGACCCGAGGTCCGACGGAAAGGCCACGCCACCAATCACCCGCCTCAGCGCTCGCTGTGGCGCAGCGTGCGTCAACCCGGCATCCGGCACCTGGGCTGAATGGTCGAGTCCACCGCGCTCGATGGCGAGGTTCAGGGGCGTGACGGGGAGGAACCGTCAGCTGCGGAGTCCCGCGCTGGCTGCTGCGAGTCTTCGGCGTCGACTGCCCTGGTGGAGCAGCACGAGCATGCCCAACGCCAACGAGAAGGGCTGGGCCGTTGAGCAACCGCAGCCGCCACCGCCCATCGCGCTGCCGCCTCCCGCGAAGCCGCCACCAGCGCTCGAGGCACCACCTGCCATTCCGCCCGCGCCAGGGGAGCCGCCGGCTGCACCACCCGCGGCCCCTCCTGCCGAACCGCCAGCCGCTCCAGCGGAGCCACCCGCCGCACCTCCGCCGGTGCTCGAGGATCCGCCCGCCACGCCGCCCGAGGCGCCGCCACCGGTGCCTGAAGCTCCACCGCCCGTGGTCGAGGCGCCGCCACCGGTGCCCGGAGAGCCGCCGCCCGTGGTCGAGGCGCCGCCACCGGTGCCCGGAGAGCCGCCGCCCGTGGTCGAGGCGCCGCCACCGGTGCCGGAAGCGCCACCGCCCGTGGTCGAGGCGCCGCCACCGGTGCCGGAAGCGCCACCGCCCGTGGTCGAGG
>JADCJJ010000502.1 GCA_020247085.1 Myxococcaceae bacterium
GGGTCGCACGGCTCGCGTTGACCGCCATCGGTAGCGTCACCATCAAGGCCCCCGTCGCGAGGGCACGGTTCACCTGGACACAGGAACGGCTTGTCGTCGGTCCTGAACTCGAGGCAGGCGCTGAGCGCGCAGCCAACGAGCAGCACAGCGAAGGCCAGCAGACGGGTCGTCACGCCACGCATCGAGGTCGCTACTCTCGTCCACCGAAGGGGTCTGCGCTACCAGCGTCGGCGCTTGACGCCTTCGGCGCCACCGGCCGAGCGACGAGGCGCTGTTTCGGCCTGCTGACGGCGGGTGGCGGCTCGACGTCGAGCGGTGGCGCGGGCGAGACCTCGAGCTCGCGCGGCGCGGCGCGCTCGGGTGGGCGAGCCTCGACCGTCCTGTGGACGAGCGGGGGCGGGGCTGGCGCAGGTGCCACGAGAACCGCATCGCGCTCAGGCCGCGGCAAAGCCCGTCCCACGGCGATGCCAGCGAGCGCGGCCCCTGCGACGGCGGGGATGAAGAAGTAACGTCTCAGCGGCCTCGCGACCGCGGCAGGCGCGACTGCGGTGAGGCCGGGCGACCGCAGCAAGAGTGCATCGAGGTCGTTGGCGGTCACGCCCGAGACCAGCGGCCTCAAGCGAAGCCCCACCTCGGCCACGCTGGCGGGCCGCTTCAGCGGGTTCTTCTCGAGCAACTGGGCGACGAGCGACGCCAGCGCCTCGGGAATCTCTGGCCGCAGCTCGTTCACGGGCGTGGGGTCGTCCCGCTGGATTCGCGTCACCACCTCGGCCACGCTTCCCGCCGGGAACGGCACCCGGCCGGTGAGGAACCGATACAACAGACACCCCACGCCCCAGACGTCAGCGCGCGCGTCGACGGCGCTCGACTGCCGAAGTTGCTCGGGCGCCACGTACAGCGGCGACCCCAGGAAGCCCTGTGAAGCGGTGAGGCCCAGGTTCTCGCCCATCACCTTCGCGAGCCCGAAATCGAGGACCTTCACGCTCAGCCGGCCCGTCGGGCCCCGCTTCAGGAAGAGGTTCGCGGGCTTCAGGTCCCGATGCACCAGGCCGCTCGCGTGGGCCTCGGAGAGCGCCTCGAGCACCTGCACCATTACGTCGAGTGTCTCTGCGATGGTGGGCACCCCCTGGGTCGAGAGATGGCGCTCACCGTCGAGGCCTTCGAGCCGCTCCATCACGAGGTAGGGCAGCCCCCCGGGCGCCAGACCTCCGTCGAGCACCCGCGCGACGTGCGGGGAACTCAGCCTGGCACCCGACTTCGCCTCGACCAGAAAGCGCTGCTCGGCCCCGGGGTGCAGCTTCAGGCTCGGCCGCAGCACCTTGATGGCCACGGAGTGCCCCAGCAGCCGGTGCCGCGCCGCGACCACCACCCCCATTCCGCCCGCGCCGAGGGGCACCTCGAGCTCGTACTGCTCACCCAGGCGCTCGAAGGCCATCACCTGCTGCAGGTCTGGCTCGAGGGTTCTGACCGCCGCCCCCGGCGCCGTCTGCACCAGCACGCCCACGACGGCTCGACACTCGTCGCAGCCGTCGACGTGCCGCTCGAGCTGGGCGCGCTCCTCGGCCGAACCCGCGCCAGTGGCAAACCGCGCGAGCGAATCCTCGTCAGGGCACTGGCCTGCAATGGTCGAAGAAGAAATACGCCACCTCCACAGCCCAGCGCCCTGAGCCGTCGGTCCCCCATGAAGGCTCGCCGGCGCAATACCATGAAGCGCCGCATCGCGCGCCGCGCTGTCTTTTCCTGAGCACGCACGGACTCGTGGCAGAGTGCGTCAGCCATGCTCGCGCTCGCGATCGCTCTCACGGTGACATCATCGAGTGCTGACGCGGTCGCAGCCTTCAAGCGCGGCCGTGACCTGCTCGCGAAGGGCAGCACCGCCGAGGCCTGCGCCGCCTTCGCCGAGAGCCACCGCCTCGACCCCGCCCTCGGCGCCCTCATCAACCTCGCCGAGTGCACCGCGAAGCTGAACGACCGACCACGCGCCTTCGCGCTCTTCACCGAGGTGCTGGCGTGGGCGACGCGAAAGGGCGACCAGCCCCGTATCGCCGTGGCCCGCGAGCGGTTGACCTTCCTCCGAGGGCAGCTCGGACTGGCGGTGATTGACTCGCCGGCCGGGGTCACGGTCACGGTGGACAGGGTGAGCGTCATCACCGGCCAGACGGTTCCGCTCGAGCCGGGTACGCACGTGGCAGAGTTCGTTTCTCGCGACGGAACGGTCGAGACTCGAACCTTCGCCGTGAACGCCGGGCAGACGTTGAGCCTGTCGCCGCAAGCGCTCTCTCCGGAGACGAAGCCGCTCGAACAGGCCCCTCGAGGGGTTGTCCTCGAGCCCGCCGTGAGCCGCTTGG
Organism: Myxococcaceae bacterium; assembly: GCA_020247085.1. Taxonomy (GTDB): domain Bacteria; phylum Myxococcota; class Myxococcia; order Myxococcales; family Myxococcaceae; genus Xiheimicrobium; species Xiheimicrobium aquaticum. The sequence goes on from JADCJJ010000502.1 coordinate 2,349, forward strand.
AGACGGCACCGGTGCAGTCGCAACCAGCGGCTCCGTCACGCGCTGGCCCGACGGCGACGCTCCTGGCCGGAGCGGTGTTCGCCGTCGGCGGTGCATTCCTCACCGGGTGGTCGACCGACGTATGGAATCGCGGTGAGTCGCAGCGGCGGGGCGGGCCGCTCACGGTGACGCAGGCGACCTATGAGACCGCGGGCACGCTCTACCCCCTGGGCCTCGGGGCGCTCGTCGGCGGCGCGCTGGCCCTCGCCGGCGGGGTCCTGTGGCTGATGCTCTCCCGCTGAGGCACCGATGAACGCGGACGTCCTGGAACGCGCGATGGGGGGGGGCGACCTGGGCTCCGAGGTGCGCGCGCAGGTGCTCTCGCTGCTCGAGGCGAGCGGCGCGATGGCCTGGCCCATCGACGAGCAGGCCCTGGCCACGCACTTCAGCCAGAAGCTGGCGAGGGGCACTTCGAACCTGGCCTGGGACGACCTGTGCCTCGCCTTCGCGGCGGCGCATCGGGTCGACGCGGCGTGGAGTGCGCTCCAGCGCCGGGCGGGACCGTCGGTTCGCGCCGCGCTGTCTCGAATCCTGTCGCCTGCACAAGCCGAGGACCTCGAGCAGAGCCTGTATGCCGAGCTCGCCAGCGGCGCCGGCTCTCCTCTGCTCGGTTACTCGGGCAACGGGTCGCTGATGGGGTGGCTCCTGGTGACGGTGACGCGCCGCGCCTGGAAGGCGTCACGACGTCAACGGGGCGTCACCGCGGCAGACGATGACGCGCTGCTCGAGCGCGTCGTGGAGGGCCAGCGCGACCCCGCCGTGGAGCTCTTCAAGCAGCAGCATGCGGACACGTTTCGCGCCTGCATCAAGAGCGCCTTCGTCCGGCTGACGGTGAAGGACCGAAACCTCTTGCGCCTTCACCACCTCGACGGCGTGCAGACCGCCGAGCTCGCCCGAATGCATGGCGTCCATCGGGCGACCATCGTTCGCTGGCTCGCCGACGCGCGGCTGTCCTTCGTGTCCAACTTCCGAGATGAGTTCGCGACCCGGCTGAATGCACCGCGCCTCGAGGTCGACAGCCTCGCCCGGGTGTTCCAGAGCGGCCTCGACATCAGCCTGCCGATGGCGTCGAGCGACGCGGGGGACGTGCCCGAAGCCGGCGATGGACCTCACCGCTCACCCGAGCGGCGCTTCCCCGGCAACTGAAGCTCGAGCTGAGCGCGGGCGGGCCGTGAAGGCCAGGCACCTCGAGGACCCGAGGACGCCTCGGACCGCATCGCGCAACCATCGAGCGCGGTGCTGCCGGCGCTCGACGTGAAGCGCCTGGCGCAGTTCGTCGGCATCCGGAGCCACCTGGTCGCGGTGGAGTCGCCCCGTCGAGCGCTGCGCGACCCGGGCTGACGAACCCCCGTGCGCGACCGGGCGCCGCGACCGGCGGGCCCGCCCGCACGCATGCTCGGTAGCCGCGCGCCCGGCCCGGGGACGACGATGGAGCTGGAGGCGACGGCCTGCGTCCAGGAGAGCGGGGCCCTCGCGCGCCGCAACGACTCCACGAACGAGGCGAACGTCGACCTGCTGAAGACAGCCTCGCTCGGGCGGACGATGCCGAAGCTGCCGGCCACCATCGAGTCCAACCCGGCCGACCGGCGCTTCTTCAGCTCGCCGACGAAGACCTCGGCGCCCCGCTGACCTGCGCGGTGGAGCCGACGACGCCGCCGCCGGAATCGGCCACACTGCGGGTGCGATGACGCCCGCCATCGAGCTTCGCGACGTGCACAAGGCCTTCGGCGACCTGCGCGTGCTCGAGGGCGTATCGCTGGCGGTCTCGCCGGGCGAGACGTTCGTGCTCCTCGGGCGCAGCGGCGCGGGCAAGACGGTGGTGCTCAAGCTCATCGAGGGGCTGCTCCGACCCGACGCCGGCCAGGTGCTGCTCGAGGGGCACGACCTGTCGACCGTGAAGGCGAAGGAGCTGCTCGAGCTGCGCGGGCTGCTCGGCATCCAGTTCCAGTCGGGGGCGCTCTTCGACTCGATGACGGTGTTCGACAACGTCGCCTTCCCGCTGCGGGAGCGCCACCTGCTGCCCACGGCGAAGGACATCGAGGCCCGGGTGTGCGAGACGCTCGCGCTGGTGGGCCTGTCCGAAGCGGCGAACGAGCTGCCGGCGGCGCTCTCGGGCGGCATGCGCACCCGCCTCGCCTTTGCGCGGGCCTACGGCGTGCGTCCCCGCATCCTCCTCTGCGATAACCCGACGGCCGGGCTCGACCCGCTGCTCACCGAGGCCGTCGACGACGCCCTCGCGGCTGGCAAGCGCTCGCTCGGCGCCACCATCGTCCTCGTCACCAACAGCCTGCCCACCGCCTTCCGCCTCGGAGACCGCCTCGCCCTCTTGCACGAGGGCCGCCTCGTCGAGGTGGCGCCCCCCGAGGCCTTCAAGCGCTCGACGCACCCGGCGGTGACGGCCTTCCTGCACGACTGGCTCGAGCGCCGGCGGGCGTGACGCCGGCGCCGAGACCGCGAAGCCGGGAGCGCCTCGGCTGGGATGGCGCACGGCGCCAGAGGCCATCGCCTCCGTGCCAGATCACACTCTGCTTCGAATATCGGCGCGGGGCCGACGTCTGGGTGCGCTCGGGAGACCTGCATGCATTCTCGATGGCACCTCGGCGCGGGCGTGGTCGTTCTTCTCGTGGTCGCATGTGGGCCTTCCGCCACGACGCCTGAGGATGGGGGCGGAGGCGACGCGGGTGGCACAGCGGGTGGCGATGCAGGTGGCACGGCCGGCGGCTCCGCAGGCGGTGCGGCGGGGGGCGAGGCTGGCGGCATGTCGGGTGGCACGGCCGGCGGCTCCGCAGGAGGTGCGGCGGGGGGCGACGCCGGCGGCATGGCGGGTGGTACGGCCGGCGGCTCCGCAGGCGGCTCCGCAGGCGGTGCGGCGGGCGGTA
>JADCJJ010000503.1 GCA_020247085.1 Myxococcaceae bacterium
CCTGGGCGACATCGTGAGCGAGTTCCTCGCCGAGAACCCGGCGGTGCAGGTGACGCTCGACCTGACTGACCGCTACGTCGACCTGGTGGCCGAGGGCTACGACCTGGCGCTGCGGGCGGGGCCGCTCGCCGACTCGACGCTCAAGGCGAAGCTGCTCGGCGCCAACCCCTTCGTCCTGGTGGCGAGCCCCCGCTACCTCTCGGCCCGGGGCACCCCCTCGACCCCAGACGACCTCGCCGCCCACGACTGCATCGCCTACGCCCCCAGCGAGCGCGGCGTGAAGTGGCCCCTCCTGGTGAGGCGCCGCGTGACGCCGGTGCCGCTGCGCCCCCGCGTCGCGGTGAACAGCTTCCTCCTCGCGCGCGACGTCGCGGCGGCAGGCCTGGGCATCGCCCGCATGCCCGCGGGCTTCTCGGCCGAGTTCGAGGCCGAGGGGCAGCTCGTGCGGGTGCTCGAGGCCTTCGCGCCGCCGCCCTCTCCGCTCCACGCCGTCTTCCCGCCGGGCCCGCACCTTTCGCCGCGAGCGCGCGCCTTCGTGGACCTGCTGTCGCTGCGGCTCGACGCCCGCCAGCCCGTGTCGCTGCGCCGCCGCCGGTGATGGCCCGTCAGCGCAGCACCTGCGCCCACGGCAGCACGCCGAAGGCCACCCCCAGCGCCGCTCCGCCCAGCACGTCGCTCACATAGTGAACGCCCAACCACACCCTCGAGAACGACACCCCCACGGCCCAGGCCGCCGTCCAGCGCGCCAGCGGGTGGCCAGACGCGAGGAGCGCGGTGGCGAGGCAGACCGACGTCGCCGCGTGCGTCGAGGGGAACGAGCGCGAAGGCCCGGGCGCCCAGATGGCGGCCCTCACCCCGACGTCGGCGACGAAGGGCCGGCGCCGCCCGACGGCGCGCTTGAGCAGGCCGCCGACGAGCAACGTGGCGAACGCCCCCGTCATTCCGGCGAGCAGCGTCGCCTGGCCCGGCACGAACTCCCGGCCTGCCCGCTGCGCCCACCACAGCACCGCCGCCGCTCCAAACCAGACGCCGCCGGCGCCGGACCAGGACAGCGCCTGACAGAGCGCGTTCATCGCGCGGGTGCGCCGCGCCTGCAGCGCCAGGCTCGCCCGCGCGTCCCACTGGGTGATGGCGTCGAGCCGCATTGGTGCGGGACCCTAGCGCAACGGGCCCCAGCGTGACGCGGCGGCGACGACCGCGTGTCGAGGCTCAGCGAGCAGGTCCGGCAGAACGGCGTCGGGCGCAGGGCCGCAGCAGGTGAGGTGCCGTTCTCGAGCCCGAGCTCGGCGCCCACGCCAATCGCGTCCTCCGGGCCGAGGGTGCCGAGGTGGCATCGAGCGAGGTCCGCAGGGGAGCGGTGCCTTCGGCCTCGCCGAGCGGAGCAACGTCACAGCGGCACCACCTCTGGATGATCGAGGGAAGGCGCGAGAGGCGAGGCGGCCTGGGAAGCGTGGCGCTCCGTGCGGGGAGGTGCCGTGGCTGGCCGCCGCCTCACGCGGCGACGAACGACCCCGCCCTCGGCGCGGCCTCACCCGCGCTCGAGCCGACGGCGCCCGGTGGCCGCGCCGGGGCGCTCACCGGCGGCGGGGCCTGCTTCGTCATGAACGCGGCGCCCAGGCCGCCGAGCAACCCCAGCAGGAAGCCGAGCACGGCGGCCAGCAGCACCACCGGCCGGCCCCCGCGCGAGGCCTGAGCCAGCTCGCGCGCCCGGGTGACGTCGGCGGGCTCGAGCTGCAGGGCCCACGGGTACCCGGCCGTCAGCACTGCCTCGACGTAGACGGAGCGCCGGCTGCGCCCGGCGAGTTCCTCCCGGCCGAAGCGGGGGTCCACGAGCCGGGCCAGCGCCGCCTCGACGAGCGCCGCTTGGTCGGCGGCCTCGGCCAGCGCCTTCGTCACGCCGCCCCCCACGTCTCCGCCGCTCATCCAGACGACGTCGAGCGCAGCCTCGGGCGGTGCACCGGCTTCGACCGACGCCGCGGACTCTCCTGGTGGCCGGGCCTGTCCCGACGAGACGCGCTCCATCACACGACGAGTCTACAGGGTCTGTGCAGCCCGTCTCGCTGTGGTAGGGCCGCGCCACCCCGAACGACCGGACCCTTCATGCGCCCCCTGCTCCTCGCCGCCCTCACCGCTGCAACGCTGGCCCACGCGGAGTTCAAGGCCGCCTTCGTCGACTTCCAGCGCGCGCTCGTCGAGGTGGACGAGGGCCGGGCCGCCAAGCAGCGCCTGCAGGCCAAGGCAGACGCGAAGAAGAAGGAGCTGGAGGGCGAAGGCGCCGCGCTCGAGAAAGAGGGCGAGGCCTTCAAGAAGCAGGAGGCGACGATGGACGAGAAGGCCCGCCGCGAGCGCTTCGACGCGCTGATGAAGCGGCAGCGCGAGCTGGCCGAGAAGGTGCAGCGAGCCCAGGCCGAGCTCAGCGACGCCGAGCGGAAGGAGATGAGCACCATCCTTCCGAAGTTCGAGGCCATTCTCGATGAGATCGCCCGCCGCGAGGGGCTGGCGATGGTGTTCGACCGCTCGACCTCGGGCATGGCGTGGGCGCAGCCGTCGCTCGACCTGACGAACGAGCTCATCCGCACGTACAACTCGCGGAAGGGCGCGGCGCCGAAGCCGGCCGGCGACGCCCCGAAGAAGTGATGGCGTCGTCGCCCTCGGTGGCGCTGCTGTGGGCCGGCGTGGCCCTGGCCACCGTGGCGGGCCTGCGCTTCCGCGCGACGCAGAACGCCGGGCGCGCCCGCGGCGGCCGCATCTCGAACCCGAAGGTGCTGTGGCTGTTCTTCGCCATCTGGTTCTGGTTCGTCGAGTGCGCGGTGCTGGCCTTCGAGCCGCGCCTGCCCTGGCCGTACCGGGTGGTGCTCGGCTCCCACGCGGTGTCGATGTGGGTTCGTGGCGTCATCGAGCTGTACATGCTGAACGTCAGCAAGACGTGGCGCCCGCCCATCGGCATCGCGCACGACGCCCTCTGCATCGCGACGACCGCGGGCCTCGCGGCCTGGTTCGGCCCCCGCATGCTCGAGCTCGGCGCCTGGGGGCGGTGGGCGCCGGCGCTGGTGGTGATGCTGGTGGTGAGCCTCGCCGTCGAGCTGCTCTACGCGGCGCTCTTCTTCCAGGCCGTCGAGGGCAAGACGACTGGCGAGGACGGCATCTGGTTCGCCGACCCCGAGAGCGAGCGCTTCAGGCGCATCAACCGCATCACCTTCGCGTGCAACACGCCGCAGGTGCTCTTCCAGCTCGCGCTCCTCGGGGCCATGACGGCCTCGTCGTGACGGCCGGCGCCGCAACCGGCCTCACATGCGAATGCGCTTCGCCTCGGGGTCGTAGAAGGGCTTGAGCGACGCCCTCGCGGGGACGAGGCGGTTGCCGACGACGACCTCCCAGGTGCCGGTGGCGAGGAAGTCGGGGGTGACGCTCTGGCCGGGCTCGACCATCGCCAGGGCCACGGCGCCGCCGACGGTGTGCCCGTACGACGCGGAGCGCACGACGCCGACGTCCTTCCCGTCGCGGCGCAGCACCTCGCCGTGGAACAGGTAGACGTTCGGCACCTCGAGCTTCACCGAGACGAGGCGCTTGTGGAGCGGGCCGGCCTCCTTCTGCCGCAGCACGTGCTCCTTGCCGAGGAAGCCGCCGGGCTTCTTGAGGTCCACCGCGAAGCCCAGGCCCACCTCGAGCACCGTGTCGGTGTTGTCGATGTCGTGGCCGTAGTCGCGGTAGCCCTTCTCCATGCGCAGGCTCGCGAGCGCCTTGAGGCCCGCGTGCTTGAGGCCCAGGCGCTCCCCCGCCTCGACGAGCCGCTCGTAGACGTGCGCCGCCTGCTCGGCGGGGACGTAGAGCTCGTAGCCGAGCTCGCCGAGGTAGGTGATGCGCAGGCACAGGGCGCGGGCGAAGCCGATGTCGAGCTCCTTCGCGGCGCGGAAGGGGAAGGCGTCGTTCGAGAGGTCGCAGGTGGTGACGGCCTGGAGCAGCTCGCGGGAGCGCGGCCCCTGCACGTTGAGCTGCCCGTAGCCCGAGGTGACGTCGGTGACGAAGCAGTGGGCGCCGTCGGGGGTGTTGCGCTTCATCCACGTCTCGGCGTGCCGGTGCGCGGTGTCCGAGGCGACGACGAGGTATTCCTCGTCATCGAGCTTGGTGACGGTGAGGTCGGCCTCGAGGGTGCCGAAGCGGTTGAGCCACTGCGTGTAGGTGACGCGTCCCGGCTGCGCGTCGACGTCGTTGGCCGAGATGAAGTTGAGCACCTTGCCCGCGTCGCGCCCCTGCACCCGGAACTTGGCCATGAACGACATGTCCATCAGCACGACGCCCTCGCGGGTGGCGCGGTGCTCGGCCGCCCAGTTGGGGAACCACGTCGGCGTCTCGAAGCTCAGGGGCCCGGCGTCGGGCTTCGCGCCGTCGGAGGTGTACCAATCCGCGCCCTCCCAGCCGCTGACGTCCTTGAAGTACGCACCGCGGGCCTCGAGCTGGGCGTGGAGCGGCGAGCGTTTCGCGCCGCGCGCCGTCTTCATCGAGCGGTACGGGTAGTGGCACTGGTACACCATGCCGAGGGACTCGACCGTGCGGGTGCGCCGGTACTCGGGGTTCGCCTGGTAGGTGTGGAGCCGGTCGACGTTGAAGCCGGTGATGTCGACGTCGGGCTGGCCGGTGGTGATCCACTGCGCGAGCACGCGGCCGAGGCCACCGCCGGTCAAGATGCCGATGGAGTTGAGGCCCGCGGCGACGAAGTAGTTCTTCAGCTCGGGCGCCTCGCCGACGATGGGCGAGAGGTCGGGCGTGAAGCTCTCGGGGCCGCAGAAGAACTTCTTCACGCCGACCTCCAGCGAGATGGGCACGCGCGACATGGCGGTCTCGAGGTACGGGGCCATGCGGTCCCAATCGGGGGGGATCTCTCCGAACGAGAAGTCAGGCGGCACACCCTCGACCTTCCAGGGCGCGCAGACGGGCTCGAAGAGGCCAATCATCAGCCCGCCGACCTCTTCGCGGTAATAGCCGTGGCAGCGCGGGTCTTCGATGACCGGCCAGTCGGCCTTGAGGCCGGGGATGTCCTCGGTGATGAGGTAGTAGTGCTCGGCCGACTGAAGCGGCACGTTGACGCCGTTCTGCGCGGCGAGCTGACGGGCCCACATGCCGGCGCAATTGACGACGGTCTCGCAGGTGATGTGGCCGTGCGAGGTGTCGACGCCGGTGACGACGCCGCGCCTGGCGGTGACGCGCAGGGCCGAGACGCCCTCGAGCAGCTTCGCGCCCTTCAGCCGCGCGCCCTTGCCGAGCGCCATGGTGGTGTCGACGGGGTTCGTTCGCCCGTCGCCCGGCACGTAGAAGCCGGCGAGCACGTCGTCGACGCGGGCGAGGGGAAACAGCGCCTTGACTTGCGCCGGGCTGAGCTCCTGCACGTCGATGCCCTTGTAGCGGTTGAAGGCGGAGACGCGACGGTACTCCTCGAGGCGGTCGGCGTCGGAGGCGAGCTCGATGAAGCCGACGGGCTTGAAGCCGGTGGCCTGGCCGGTCTCGGCCTCGAGGCGCGCGTAGAGGTCGCGGGTGTACTTGCGCAGCTCGGTCGAGGTGTCCGAGAGCGAGCCGAAGGTGACCATCAGCCCCGCGGCGTGCCAGGTGGTGCCCGACGTGAGGCGGTCGCGCTCGAGGAGCACGCACTCCACCCCGAGGTGGGCGAGGTGGTAGGCGACCGAGGTACCGATGATGCCGCCGCCGATGACGACGACGCGCGCGTGAGATGGGACGACGGGGGGGCTCATGGGGCAGGCCCCATAGCACCGGGGCGCCGCCGCGACAGGCGCGGTGAGCGAGGTCAGCGGCCGTTGACGAGCTGGCGGAACAGCCCGAGGGCGGCGCTGCCGAGCACCTCATGAAGGCGCACGCGGTTCGGCACCGCCGGCGGCTCCCAGCTCGTGGGGATGCGGCCCTCGACGAAGAGCTGCCGGGCGTCGTCGCGGGTGAAGTAGCGGCTGCCGTCGGCGGCCCGGCGCCCGAAGACCTCGAGCACGATGCTCATCTCGGCCTGCTGGGTGACCCGCCCGCGCAGCCCCGGGTCTTCGCGAGCGAAGCGCTCGGCGGCGTCGGCGAGGTCCTTCGCCGTCAACCGCTCGCCGTCCCGGCTGAACGACATCAGCACCTCGAAGCGCTCGGGGTGCACGCCGTTCTGGCGAATGCCGCTGCTGCCGGTGTGGTCGAGGTTCGAGCCGTTGAGCGTGAAGAGGTTGAACGAGCCCTTGACGTCGTCGGTCGCGTCGGCGCCGCGTACGAGGATGCGGCGGGTCGCGGCGTCGGGGCCAAGGTGGCTCAGCGCCCGCTCGAGGTCGGCGATCTTCACCGTGCCGTCCTTCGCGGTGGTGAGCAGGCCAGCGTTGAAGAGGCCGGCGAGCGCCGGGCAGGGGATCTTCTTCGACAGCGCGGCCCGCTCCTCGCTGGTGAAGGGGCTGTCGACCTGCCTGACCGCCCCGGTGCGGGGCGCGGCGCCCTCGAGGTCGGGGCCGGCGGCCGCGGGCGGCGAGCGCGAGGCGGGGGCGCGCCACGCCTCGGGAGGCGCCGGGCTGTTCGGTGCAGTCGAGGGGCGGTCAACTGAGCCCGGCTGGGGCGCAGGCGGCGTTGACGGGCGACGAACCTTCATGGAGGACGTGTAGGGGGCCGCAGCGCCAGGCGCAAGCACCCGCTCGCGTCGTATTGCTGATGCTCAGGGCCGGAGCCCGCCTGCGGGTCGAGCTCCCGCAGGCCGAAGCGGCGCGCTCACCTCGCCGGGGTGCCACCCCGGGCACCGTCGCTGCGGCGCCGCGCACCGCGCCCGCTTCCGCCGCGCCGGCCCGCCCGGGCGCCAGCGAGGCTCGGCGCGCTCGCTGACTCCGAGCCACGCGCTCGCGTCGCCGCGGCCGCTCCTCACGCGCCCCACCCTCCCGTCGAGGCGCAGACACCACACCTCGCCGGCGCCTCAGCCGCGAGGCGCCCGGTTGCGCTTCGGCACGCCCCGCTTCGGGCAGAGGTCGGCGAGGACGCAGCGGTGGCACTCCGGCGCCCGGGCGTCGCACACCCGGCGCCCGTGCCAGATGATGAGCTGGTGCGCCTTGAACCAGCGCTCCGCCGGGAGCAGCCGCCGCAGGTCGGCCTCGACCGCGTCGGGGTCCTTCCCCGCCGACAGGCCGAGGCGCATCGACAGCCTCAAGATGTGCGTGTCGACGGGGAACGCCGGCTCGCCGCCGAGGTGAATCGTGACGACGCCAGCGGTCTTGTTGCCCACCCCGGGCAGCTCCGCGAGCGCCGCGCGCGACGTCGGCACCTCGCCGCCGTGCCGCTCGAGCAACGCCTGGCCGAGCTTCACCAGCGCGCGCGCCTTGTTGCGGAACAGCCCCACCGTCTTGATGTACCGCTCGACGTCCTGTGGGGTGGCGCGCGCATAGTCCGCCGCCGTCTTGAAGTCGCGGAACAGCGCCGGGGTGACGAGGTTCACCCGCTTGTCCGTCGTCTGCGCCGAGAGCAGCACCGCCACCAGCAGCTCGAGGGGCGTCTCGTAATCGAGCTCGATCTCGGCCTCGGGCATCGCCGCGTCGAGCCGCTCGACGATGGCCAGGGCACGGGCGCGCTTCTCGTCGCTTCGCTCTCTCACCGCGTCACCCCTCCACCACCACCCGCGGCACGTGCTCGCCCAGCCGGGTGAGGACCTCGTAGTGAATCGTCTGCGCCCAGCCGGCCAGCGTCTCGGCCGAGAGCACCTCGTCGCCGTCGCGCCCCAGCAGCGTCGCGATGAGCGGCGCCTCGCCCGTCACCGCGTGCGTCACGTCGATGATGAGGTGGTTCATCATCACCCGACCCAGCACCGGGCAGCGCCGCCCGCCCACCAGGACGTACGCCTTGCCCGAGGCGATGCGCGGGTAGCCGTCCCAGTAGCCCACCGGCAGCACCGCCACGCGGGTGTCGGCCCCACAGCGGAACGTGCAGCCATACCCGACGTAGCTGCCCGCCTCGAGCCACTTCACCACCTGGCTCGGGCACCGCCACGACAGCACCGGCGTCAGCGCCGGCACCGCCCCCAGCACCACCCGTGCCGACAGCCGCGTCTCGGTCGACGGCCAGAGCCCGTACAGCCCGATGCCTGCCCGCACCACGTCGTACCGCGACGCCGGCAGCACCAGCGCCGCCGCGCTCGCCGCGAAGTGCCGGCGCACCGTGGCGGGCAGCGGCGCCCGCGCGCCCAGCAGCGCGACGCTCCGCTCGAAGGCCGCAAGCTGCTGGGCCGCGTAGGACTGCTCGGTGACGTCCTCGGTGTTGGCGAAGTGGCTCAGTACGCCCGCAACCTCGAGCACGTCGCTGGCGCGGCCCAGCACGTCGGCCGCTCCAGCGGCCAGCTGCCCCGGGGTGAAGCCCTCGCGGCCGAGGCCGGTGTCGAGGTGCACGTGCACCCTCGCCCGGAGCCCCTGCGCCCGCAGCAGCGGCACCGCCACCTCGATGGACGGGTCGGCCACCACCACGTCCACCTGCGCCCGCGCCAGGGCCACCACCTCGTCGGCCGAGAGCGCGCCGATGACGAGCACCTCGCGCCTCGGCGCCTGCGCTGACGCCTCGAAGGCGCGCACCGCCAGGCCCTCGCCAGGCGTCACCACGTACAGCACGTCGGCCACCTCGTGCGCCAGCGGCAGCACCTCGGAGAAGCCGTGCCCGTAGGCGTTGCCCTTGAGCACCGCGCCGACCTGGCGCGTCGGGCCCACCACCGCGCGGAACGCCGCGACGTTCGCCCGGAAGGCCGCGGCCGACAGCTCGATTCGGGACGACAGCGCCCCGGGCGTGGGGACCGGCATGGCGAGGCCCCCTACCCTGTTCCACGGCGCCTGTCGCCGCGCAGGGCGCCCGGCGGGAAAGCGGCGCGCGCTCCTGTTACGCTGTCGCGCCGTGAGGCTCGGAGCCGTCGTCATCGTGCTGGCCCTCGGGTGTGCCACCGCGCCTCGAGAGCGCGAGCCGCTCGAGGCGGTACTGGGGGCTCCCCGCCGGGGCGACGCCGCGGCGGAGCCCATCGCGACCGAGGCGCTGCTCGAGCGGCTCCAGGCCTTCGTCGCCCTCGCCGAGCGCGCCCGCACCGAGGCCAGCCCCGGCGCCCCGATGCCCGAGGCGCTGGCCGCCGAGTGGCTCACGGTGCTCGAAGACGTCGACCAGCTGACCCACCGGGCCTCGGCGACGACGCTCGACCTGGTGCGGGCGCGGCTGTGGCTGCAGACGGCCCTCGAGGCCGACGGGGCGCGGTTCGGCGACGTGCCGCGCGCGGTGGCCACCGACGCCCAGCGCACGCTGGCCTCGCTGACACGGCGGCTGGTGGAGCGCACCCGCGGCTGGCGCCGCTGGCCCGCCGACCCGTCCCGCTTTCGGTGGCCCGTCGAGCCGGTGGTGGTGACGAGCCCCTGGGGCCAGCGCACCCACCCGATTCACGGCGACGACCGCTTCCACGCCGGCATCGACCTCGAGGCCACGCGCGCCCAGCCCGTCATCGCGGCGAGCGCCGGCGTGGTGTCGTTCGTCGGCTGGAACGGCGGCCACGGCAAGCAGGTCGAGCTACAGCACGACGCGCACCTGACGACGAGCTACAGCCACCTGTCGGACTACGCCGTGCGCCCCGGCGACGTGGTGCGGCGCGGCGACGTCATCGGCTGGGCGGGCCGCACGGGCACCGCGACGGGGGTCCACCTGCACTTCGAGCTGCGCCGCGACGGAGAGCCGCTCGACCCCGAGGCCGAGCTGCCGGGCCTGGGCGCCTCGTCGGCCTGGGCCGCGTCGCCATGAGCGCGCTGGTCGCCGAACTCGAAGCGATGGCCTTCGCGCGCGCGGCGTCGGCCGAGGCGAACCAGCGCATCGACGAGGTGCGCGCGGCCCTCGAGGCCGAGTCGGGTGCCTCGGCCTTCAGCTACGAGCTCTTCGTCCCGCGGGCGAACGTCGACGCGTTCTTCCTCGAGCAGGCCCTGCCGAAGCTCGTCTACTTCCTGTCGTGCCGCGGGCTGCGCACGCGCCTCACCCCGGGCGTCTTCGTGTCGCTCTTCAGCGAGGCGGGGCTGTGGTTTCTCGACGCGGGAGAGCTGGTCGAGCGGCTCGGCGCCCGCCGCGGCCTGACGGTCGACGAGTGCTTCCGGCGTTGGAGCGATGGCGGCACCGGCGACCCGAAGGCCCTGGGCGCCGGATGACGCAGCTCCCACGGAACGCGCCGGGCCCCGTGTTCACACACGGAGCCCGGGGCACGGCCAGCGCGGTCGACGGCTCAGAGCGCGTCTTTGAGGTCCTTGGCCGGGCGGAAGCCGATGGTCTTCGTCGCCTTGAGCTTCATGAGCTCGTTCGTCTGCGGGTTGCGGATGCGCCGCGCCTTGCGGGTGCGGATGCTCCAGGTCCCGAAGCCCGGGTAGCTGAAGCGCGCGTCGGCCTTCACGGCCTTGCCGATGTTGTCGAACACCACGTCCATCAGGTGGGCCGCGTCCTTCTTCGTCAGACGCGTCTGCTGCGCCACCGCCTCGACCAGCTCTGCCTTCGTCATGTGAACCCCTCCGAGTCGCAGCCGCCGCTGCGAGGGCGGCGTGAGTACCAGAGCGAGATCGAACGCGTCAACCTGGTACACAATGACTGTACACGCGGCGAGATGACTGATCTATCGACCGGCGAAAGCGATCGCCCCAATGCCTCAACCGCTTGGAACCAGGCGACGAAGCGTCGACCCGGCGATCAGCGCATGACCGACGGCGATCGCCCGGCGGGCGGTGCCGTGGAGCCGCGACGGCGAAGTCAGCGGCGACCCGCCTGGCACCTCTGCGCCGGCCCTCGTCACCATCGGCACCGAGGCGACGCCCGCCTGGTGGGCGCACGAGGTGGGCTGGCCCGGGCGGCGCTGGGGGCGCTGCTGCTCGCCGGGTGCGCGCGGCCGGTGACGCTGCCGACGCGCGCGGTCGAGGCGCCGGCGCGCCCCCGCGAGGTGTGGGTCGACGCCTCGGCCAAGCCGGGTGGTGACGGCTCCCTCGAGCGGCCGCTCGCGGCTGTGCCGCCGTTGGACGCCGGCGTTCACCTGCGCCTGCGCAGCGGGCTGTACGCGGGGCCTTTCCGCTTTCCGGGGGGCACCGTCGTCACCGGCCACGGCGTCGCGGTGCTGTACGTCGAAGGCCGCGACACGGTGGTGACGACGCAGGGCGGGCTGGTGCGGCTCGAGCGGCTGCTGGTGCAGGGCGGCGGCACGGGCGTGTCGGTTTCCGGCGGCGAGCTCTCGCTCGAGGGGGTGAAGTTCTCGGGCCACGCGGTCGCGGCCCTCGACGCCGTCGGCGCCTCGGTCGAGGGCGCGAAGGTCGAGGTGACGGGCGGCATCCCGGGCGTGACGGGGTTCCGGGTGCGGGGTGGCCGGCTCGAGCTGCGCGAGGCCCGGCTCGCGGGGCCGATGCGCGCCGGCGTCGAGGCCCGAGGGGCTGCGGTGCAGCTCGAGGCCTTCACCTCCGAGGGGCCGGCGACGGGCGCGGCGGTGGTGGGCGGCGCGCTCGAGGGCGCGACGCTGAGGCTGGCGGGGGGCCAGGGCGCGGCGCTGTCGGTGCACGACGCCGGGGTGACGCTGCGCGACGTCGACGTCACCGGGCACGAGTACGCGCTGCTCGGCGACGGTGAGGTGACGCTCGACGGGCTGGTGTCGCGCGGAGCCCAGTACGGCGGCGTCTCGCTCGTCGCGGGCACGTCGACGCTGCGCCGCGTGAAGGTAGAGCGCGCCGGGGGCATGGGCGGCGTTCAGCTGCTCGGCGGGCGGCACACCCTCGAGGGCGTCGAGGTGAGCCGCTCGGGCGGCTGGGGCGTCATGGTGCGGAAGGCCGAGGCAACCATCGGCATGCTCCGGGTGGCCTCGCTGCGGGGCGAGCAGGCACCGGCGGGGCGAATCCTCGGTGACGGGCTGGTGGTGCGCGACGCCCGGGTGCACGTCACCACGCTGGTGGCCGACGACCTCGAGGGGTCGGCGCTGTTCGCCAGCAACGAGGGCACGGCGACCGTCGGCTCGCTCGAGGCGAGGCGCTGTGGCGGCGGCGCCGTCTTCCTCGAGCGGCGCAGCGCCGCCACCGTCGACCGCCTGGTGTCGCGCAGCGCCGCAGGGCCGTCGGTCGTCGTGCTCGAAGCGGCGCACCTGGTCGTGCGCGACTTCAGCGCCACCGGCGGCGACGTCAGCGTCTGGGCCGACTGCGCCGACGGCGCGCGCGTCGACATCACCCGCCACGAGCCCGAGACGGTGCTCCCGGCCCTGCGCTGCCTCTTCGTGCCGCCCGTCTCGCGGTGAGCGGCCGGCGCCGCCCGCCAGGCCAAGGGCCCGACGTGGAGCCACCACCCGCTGCGCGGCCTCGTCTGCCGCCCGCCTCGCGACCGGCGCCCCCGCAGGACGTCAGGGCGACGGCTTCGGTGGGGTGCGCGGCGTCGAGTGCCGCGCCAGGAAGGCGATGACGGGCGGGTACACCTCGCGGTCGGCGGCGCGGCCCACCACGAGGTCGCCGTGGCCGTAGTCGACGGAGTGGCCGAACTCGCGCCCGAGCAGCACCAGCGCCTTCTCCCGGGCGGCGAGCGCCTGGTGGAGCGCGCGGGTCACCGGCACCGGGGCCAGCTGGTCGACGACGCCGCCCACCACCAGCGTGGGCACGTCCGTGACGGCGAGCGCTGGCGCGCGCAGGTCCGCGCCCGTCCGCGCCGACGTCAACTGCCCCGAGCGCACCCACACCTCGAGCTGCGCCAGGACGCCGCGCCAGAGGTCGGCGAAGACGTTGGCGAGCAGGTAGCGCTGCTCGAGCGGGTCGATGTTGTCGACGGCGGCGGTGACCTGCGCGAGGCGCGGCGGCGAGAACCAGCCTGCGACGGGGGCGAACGCCAGCGCCCAGGCCCGCGCCGGCAGGCGGCCCGACGGCGCCAACCACCGGCCCAGCCGCAGCGCCCGGAGCACCAGCGGGCGCGACTCGAAGAAGAGCGGGCTGCCCAGGGTGACGAGCGCCGAGAGCTGCCCGCGCAGCCCGCGCGCCGAGGCCAGCACGCCGATGACGCCGCCCAGCGAGTGGCCGACCCACGCCAGCCGCGCCGCGCCGGTGTGGCGTCGCACCGCCTCGGCCACGGCCGGCGCATCGAAGTCGACGTGGTCGTCGATGGTGGCCTCGGCGAAGTCGTCGTCTGGCGCGCGCCACCGCCCGGCGCCCCGGCAGTCCATCGTGAAGACGTCGAAGCCCGCCTCGGCGAGCGCCCGCGCCAGGTGAGCCCGGCCGCGGAATTCGAAGAAGGCGTGGTTGTTCCCCAGGCCATGGCACAGCACGACGGGCTCCTCGAAGCGGCGCACCGTCGGGGCGCGGTGCCACAGCGACAGCGACCACCCGTCGGCCGTCGTCACGCGCAGCAGCGCGGGCCGGTCGCGGAGGCGGTAGCGCGCGCGGGCGACCAGGGCCCAGAGCGCCGCCAGGGCGACCAACCCGAGGACGACGAACACCCCCGTCATGGCGAGCGACGCTGGTATGGTGGCAGAGGCATGCAGCTGCGCGACCTGATGTTCGTCTTACCCAACCTCTTCACGGTGTCGTCCATCTTCTGCGGGTTCCTCGCGATGACGCTGTGCAGCGGCGGGGCCGCGCCAGGGCAGCTGTACCAGGCCGCGTTGGCCATCTTCTTCGGCATCTTCTTCGACGGCTTCGACGGGCGCGTCGCCCGGCTGACGAAGACGCAGAGCCTCTTCGGGCAGGAGCTGGACTCACTCGCCGACGTGGTGACGTTCGGCGCGGCGCCGGCGCTGCTCATCTACAAGTGGGCGCTCGAGCCGCTGGGCGCGGTGGGCCTGTTCGGGGCCTTCTGCTTCGCGGCCTGCGGAGCCCTGCGCCTGGCCCGGTTCAACGTGCTCGCCATTCGCTCGCCGACGGGCGGCTCGTCGCGCTTCTTCGTGGGCATGCCGATTCCCTTCGCGGCCTGCGGGCTGGTGTCGATGGTCATCGCCTTCCAGGCGGCTCGCGGCGGCGCCCTGCCCGACGCCTGGCGCTGGCCGGTCTTCGGGGTGGTCGTCTTCCTCGCGCTGCTGATGGTGTCGACGGTGCGCTACCGCACCTTCAAGGACCTCAA
>JADCJJ010000504.1 GCA_020247085.1 Myxococcaceae bacterium
ATCGGCCACACGCGTTGGGCCACCCACGGGCGGCCCTCCGACGAGAACGCCCACCCGCACACCTTCGAGGGCGTGTCGGTGGTGCACAACGGCATCATCGAGAACCACCTCGCGCTCAAGGCCGAGCTCAAGCGCCAGGGCCACGCCTTCTCGAGCGAGACCGACAGTGAGGTGTTCGCCCATCTCATCCGCCAGGAGCTCGTCGCCGGGAAGGAGCTGGTGGCCGCGGTGCGCGCCGCCGCCGCCCGCGTGCGGGGCACCTACGCCCTCGTCGTCATCACCGAGGCCGACCCGTCGCGGCTGGTGTGCACCCGCCAGGCCCAGCCGATGGTGCTCGGCCTCTCCGAGGGGCAGAACTTCGTCGCCAGCGACGTGCCGGCGCTGCTCGACCATACCCGCGACGTCATCTTCATGGAGGACGGAGACCTCGCCGTCATCACCCGTGACGGCCTCTCCCTCAGCGACGCGCGTGGCGCCGCCGTCACCCGCAAGGTGACGCGCATCGACTGGACGCCCGGCATGGCCGAGAAGGGCGGCCACAAGCACTTCATGCACAAGGAGATCGCCGAGCAGCCCCGCGCGCTCGCCGACACCCTGCGCGGCCGGGTGCTCCGCAGCGAGGGTGACGTGCACCTCGACGGCTGGAGCCTGACCGAGGCGCAGGTGAAGGCCATGGAGCGCGTGTGGATTCTCGCCTGCGGCACCTCGTTCCACTCGGGTCTGGCGGGCAAGTGGATGATCGAGTCCCTCGCGCGCGTTCCCGTCGAGGTCGAGCTCGCCTCGGAGTTCCGCTACCGGGACCCGCTCGTCTCGACGCAGCAGCTCGCCGTCGCCATCAGCCAGTCCGGCGAGACGCTCGACACCCTGGCCGCCATGCGCGAGGCAAGGGCCCGCGGCGCCACCACGATGACGCTCTGCAACGTCATCGGCTCGGCGATGACGCGCGAGGCCGACTTCACCGTACTCACCAACGCCGGCCCTGAGATCGGCGTCGCCTCGACCAAGGCCTTCACCACCCAGCTCGCCGGGCTCTACCTGCTCGCCATCAAGCTCGGCCGCCTGCGGGGCACGCTCGACGCGAAGGCCGCGCAGCTTCACCTCGAGCGCCTGTCCGAGGTGCCCAAGCTCGTCGAGGCGGTGCTGCACACCGAGGCGAAGGTGAAGGAGCTCGCCCGCACCTACCAGCACGCCCAGGACTTCCTCTTCCTCGGCCGCGGGCCCATGCAGGCTGTCGCCCTCGAGGGCGCCCTCAAGCTCAAGGAGATCTCCTACATTCACGCCGAGGGCTACGCCGGCGGCGAGATGAAGCACGGGCCCATCGCGCTCATCGACGAGAAGATGCCGGTGGTCGTGCTGGCGCCCGCCGAGCCGCACGTGCACTACGAGAAGATCATCGGCAACATCGAAGAGGTGCGCGCCCGCGGTGGCCAGGTCATCGCCGTCGTCGAGGCAGGCGACACCCTGGTGCACGGCCTCGCCAACCACGTCATCGAGATTCCGAAGACGAGCGCCCTCATCGCGCCCCTCATCGCCACGGTG
Organism: Myxococcaceae bacterium; assembly: GCA_020247085.1. GTDB lineage: Bacteria > Myxococcota > Myxococcia > Myxococcales > Myxococcaceae > Xiheimicrobium > Xiheimicrobium aquaticum. Next base: position 1,540 of record JADCJJ010000504.1, read on the forward strand.
CCCCTGCAGCTGCTCGCGTACCACGTGGCCGACCTGCGCGGCACCGACGTGGACCAGCCCCGCAACCTCGCCAAGAGCGTCACCGTCGAGTGACCGGCGTGCGCCTCAGCTGGCGAGGAGCCGCGCCAGCACCGCCCGGTCGGCCTCGCCCATCGCGGTGAACTCGAGGCCCATGCCCGCAGGCTCTCCCCGCTGGGGGAACCGGCGCACCCAGGCCACCCGGGCGGTGGCCCGCACCACCTGGCCGTCACCCACCTGCAGCTCGAGCGACAGCACCTCGTCGGGCTCGAACAGCAGCTCGCTCCTGAGGAAGGTGCCGCCCGCCGACACGTCGGCGCTCTCGAAGACGAGCCGCCCCAGGCCCTGGGCGTCGCGAGCCTTGAAGTGCACCGCCAGGCTCCTCCGCGCGTGCTGACGCTGATCGACGCTCATCGCGCCCGCATTGGAAACGTTGACACCGTCTTCCGCAAGACGAAACATTCCGCCACTTTTTTCCCAGTCGGCCGAAAGGGGCAGACCCCGTGGCGAAGCAGCACCTGCTGTTGGTGGATGGCGACGCGAAGAGCCTTCGCGTGATGGAGGTCAGCCTCAAGAAGGCCGGCTTCCAGGTCACCACCGCGATTCACGGAAAAGACGCGCTCGAGAAGGTGCAGATCAGCCTGCCCGACCTCGTGCTCGCCGAGACGCGCATGCCCGAGCTGGACGGGTTCGAGCTGTGCCGCGTGCTCAAGAGCGACGAGCGGTTCCGCCACATTCCCTTCGTCTTCCTCACCAGCCAGAAGGCCGTCGAGTCGAAGGTGAAGGGCCTCGAGACCGGCGCCGAGGACTACCTCACCAAGCCCATCTACGTGAAAGAGGTCGTCACCCGCGTGAGGATGATCCTCGCGAAGGTCGAGAAGGAGCGCATCGAGAAGAAGGAGCAGCGCTCCGGGTTCTCGGGGAACCTCTCGGACATGGGCGTCGTCGACCTCGTGCAGACGTTCGAGATCGGCCGCAAGACCGGCACGATTCACATCATCGGCGAGCGGCAAGGCACCATCTTCTTCAAGGAAGGCCGAGTCATCGACGCCGAGCTGGGCCGGCTGACCGGCGAGAACGCCTTCTACCGCATGCTGAACACCTTCGAGGGGCAGTTCGAGGTGTCGTTCGCGGTCGTCGAGCGCTCCGACAACATCGAGATGTCCACGCAGGGGCTCCTGATGGAGGGCATGCGGCGCCTCGACGAGTGGGGCCGCATGCTCGAGCAGCTGCCACCGCTCGAGACGGTGTTCGAGCTCGACTACGGGCAACTGGCCGACCGACTCGCCGAGATTCCCGATGAGGTGAATGGGCTGCTGCGGTTGTTCGACGGGCGGCGCTCGCTCCAGCGCGTGGTCGAGGACTCGGACTTCGAAGACCTGGCGGCGCTGGGCATCATCTCGAAGCTGTTCTTCGAGGGCCTCATCCGCGAGACGGGCGCGCCGGCCTCGGCGGTGAACAAGCCCCGCAAGCCGGGCATCGAGGAGTGGCTCAACACCGGCCCCAACCCCGTCGGCGCTGAGCCTGCTCCGAAGAGCCCGGCGGTGACGCCCACCGCGCCGCTCCCGCCGGCGGCCCTGCCCCAGATGGGGGCCGACCAGATTGTGGCCGAGCAGGTGGCCCTGGCCGAGCCCGAGCTGCCGCCGCTGGGCCTCGAAGAGACGGGAGAGCTGGCCCTCGAGGTCGAGCCGCTGCACGCGCCGCTGGGGCTGCCGCCGCCGGCGCCACCTCCAGCGGAGCCGAGTGTGGCCCCGGAACCGCCGAAGCCGGAGCCGGAGCCGTACACCTCGACCCCGACGCCGGCGCCGCAGGTGGCGGTGGTGCACTTCGAGCCGCGCCCACGGCCTCCCGGCATTCCGCCCGGTACGCCGCCGGTCGTCGAGCCCGCCCCACCCCAGGCCCCGCCCGCGCCGTCTCAATTCCTCGTCGACAAGGCGCCCACGGAGCTCGAGCGGGCTCGCGCCTCGCTGATGGGCGACTGGACGCAGGGCGACGTCGGCGGCGTCGCCGCCACGTCGACGTGGGCGCCGATGAGCGGTTGGAGCCGGCCGTCGTCGCCGTCGGGCATCACCGCGCCTCCGCCAGCGCCTGAGGTGAAGGAGCCCGAGTTCGGCGGTGCCGCCCGGGAGCGCTTCTCGTTGCCGCCGCTGCAGAAGCCCGCCGCGCCGGGGTCACCCTCCGCGCCCGAGCCCGCCTCGACCGGCAGCGCGTTCAGCACGACGACGCCGCCGCCGTTCTCGGCCCCGCCGCCCGCCGTCGCGCCGGTGGTTGGAGTGCCGCCATCGCCCGCCGCCGCGCCGCCGCCCGTGCCTGCGCCTGCCGCAGTGTCGCCGCCTGCCGCCGTGCCTGCGCCCGCCGCCGCGCCGCCGCCTGCCACCGCGCCGCCGCCTACCGCCGCGCCGCCACTCGATGCCGTGCCTGCGCCTGCCTCGAGTCAGCCGTCATCGGCTGCACCCGAGAGGGTGTCGCTGTCCGAGGAGATGCTGTTCGAGCCCGAGCACCGGGCCACCGCGCAGGCCCCGGTGGCGCGTCCGTCACAGCCGCCGCGTCCCTCGAGCCGGGGCGCGTCGGCACCGCCGCCCTCCGCCCGCCTCGAGGACGAGCGCCCGGTGCCCAACGTCGTGCCGACGTCCGGCACGCGAGCGCCCGACGCCGCCGAGGAGGCCTTCTTCGAAGACACCATCGGTGCCAACTCCCAGCCGTTCACCGGTGAAATCGTGCTGCCCCGGCGCTCCCGGGCGCTGCCCATCGTCATCGCCCTCGGCTTCGTCATCGGCATCATCGGCACCGTGGCGGTGATGAACAGCGGTGACGGTGAGGTGCCGACCGCTGACGCCGGCGCCGCTGTCGTGGTGCCGGTGGTGAAGCCGGCGACCGACGTGGTCGCCGCGCGAGACGAGGACGCCGGGGACTCCGAGGTCGATGGTGGCGCGCTGGCGGCGGTCGAGCAGGAGCCCGCTGCCGACGTGGCCGACGCCGGCGTCGATGGCCCGGCCCTGGTGGCCGCCGTCACCGATGCGGGCCGTGAGCTGCTCTCCGCGGTCGACTCCCGGGTGATGGACGCAGCCGTCGAGGTGGTGGCGGCGACGACGGCCCGAGACGCCGGCGCGGTGGCTCAGGTGCGAGAGGCTCCGTCGGGTGATGCCGGTGGCGCACCGGTGGTCGCCGAAGCCGTCCCCGTGGCGGCGAAGGACGCCGGCGCGTCGCCGACGAAGGACGTTGCCCTCGCCGGAGCGAAGGACGCCGGCGCGGCGTTCGACGTCGTCGGGGCTTCGGGGAAGGACGCCGGCGCGGCGCTGGCGAGGGACGTCGGCGCGGCCCGGCCCGGCGGGTCGGCTGACGCGGGTGCTGCTGGCGCGGCGGGCGGAGCGCTGAGCGACGCGCAGTTCGGCAAGCTCCTCGACGAAGGAAAGGCCGCGCTCGTCGCCGAGCGCTGGGGCACCGCCGTGAAGCTGTTCCGCAAGGCCGTGGGCGACCGCCCCGGTGACGCGACGGCCCGCGCGGGGCTCGGCATCGCGCTGGTGTTCAGCGAGACGGGCTTCCGCGAAGCGATTCCCCACCTGAAGGAGGCGACGAAGGTCGACCCGGCGAACGCCCGTGCGTGGCTGGCGCTGGGCATCGCGCTGCAGAACCTCGGGCGCGACGCCGAGGCGAAGGCCCCCTACCGGAAGTTCCTCGAGCTGAGCCCGACGAGCCCGCAGGCAGCCGAGGTGCGCGCCGCGCTGCAGGCCATTCCCTGAGCGACCCGGCGTTGGGGGGCGCGGCGTCGTCGGGAGCGCTCGCCTCGCTCCGGCCGGTGCCCTCGAGGCCGTCGCCGCGCCACGCGCGCTCGCCGAGCGCTGCGTCCGCCAGTGGCGGCGGCCTGCCTGCGCGGGTAGAGGCTCGTTCATGCGGGTGCTGGGCATCGAGACGTCGTGTGATGAGACTGCGGCCGCGGTGGTGCTCGACGGGCGCGTCGCGCTGTCCGACGTGGTGTCGACGCAGATGGACATTCACCGGCGCTGGGGTGGGGTGGTGCCCGAGCTGGCCAGCCGCAACCACGTCGTGCAGGTGCTGCCCGTCATCCACGAGGCCCTCTCGCGCGCCCAGGTGACGCTGGCCGACCTCGACGGGCTCGCCGTCACCAGCGGCCCTGGCCTCCAGGGCGCCCTGTTGGTGGGGCTGCAGGTGGCGAAGTCGCTGGCGCTGGCGACGGGCCTGCCGCTCGTCGGCGTCAACCACCTCGAGGGCCACCTGCTGGCGATTCGCCTCGCCGCCGACGCGCCCGAGCCGCCGTTCCTCGGGCTCTGCGTGTCGGGCGGGCACACCACCCTCTACGACGTGAAGGCCTACGGCACCTACGCGCGGCTCGGCACCACGCGCGACGACGCCGCCGGCGAGGCCTTCGACAAGGTGGCGCGCCTGCTCGGCCTGCCGTACCCGGGCGGCCTGCCCATCGACACGCTGGCGCAGACGGGCGACCCGGCCGCCATCAAGTTCCCCCGGGCGCTGCGCAGCGACGACGTGCTCGACTGGAGCTTCTCGGGCCTCAAGACGGCGGTGCTCACCTGGGTGCAGCAACACGGGGTGCCGACGGGGCAGGCGCTCAGCGACCTCTGCGCCTCGTTCCAGGAGGCCGTCGCCGACGCGCTGACGCGGAAGATGGTGCTGGGCGCCCGGCGGGTGGGCGCGAAGACGCTCGTGCTGTGCGGCGGCGTGGCGGCGAACTCGCGCCTGCGCGCGCTGGCGGAAGCGCGGGGGCGCGACGCCGGCCTCGAGGTGTTCCTCCCGCCGAAGCGCCTGTGCACCGACAACGGGGCGATGATTGCCGTGGCTGGTTTCCAGGCGCTTGCCCGCGGCGTGCCGAAGGGCTCGAACCTCACCGCGGACCCGACGTGGCGGCTGGGAGGGGTGGTGACGCATGGCTGACAGTCCGAGGGAGTTGCTCAAGCGGCACGGCCTGCGGGCCAAGGAGAGCTGGGGCCAGAACTTCCTCTCCGACGAGGTGGTGCTGGGGCGCATCGTCGACGAGGCGATGCTCGTCGAGTCAGACGTGGTGGTCGAGCTCGGGCCCGGCCTCGGCCACCTCACGCGCAAGCTGCTCGAGACGGGCTGCCGCCTGGTGGCGGTGGAGCGCGACCGCGACATGGTGAAGGTGC
>JADCJJ010000505.1 GCA_020247085.1 Myxococcaceae bacterium
CGGACCGCGGGGGGGCGCTCCCCCGGGCTGGACGGGGCGCCGAGGCGGGCGCCGCCACCACCGCCGCTGACGTCTGTGACACCTGCACGTAGCCGCCCTCGAGGAGCCGGTAGATGATGCGGGTGGCGTCGAACTCGGACACCTTGGTGGCCTGGCCCAGCTCGATGACCGTACGAACGCCGTCGACGACCGCGAGCAGCTGGTCCTCTTCGGGCTCGAGCTTGCCGTCTGACGCCTTCTTGCGCACCACGTAGAGCTTCCCGTGGGGAATGCGCTTTCGGAACTGCGCGAGCTCGTCGATCTTCCGGATGCTGTCCATCAACAGCCCCTGCATCGACAGGGACAGGCTGTGGGCGAGCGCCTTGTCATCGAGCTCCTGGTCGACGAGCAGGAAGGTGCCCTCTTTCTGCAGCATCATGCCGTGGAAGATCTCGGTGATCTGCTCCTGCAGGCACTTGTACAGGTCGTGCGACTTGAGCACGCCGCGCTCGACCATCACCTTGCCGACGCGTGACGGCGGCGCGTCGGACAGCACCTGCTCGAGCCGGGCCCGGGTGACGTAGCCCAGGCGCACCATCACCTCGCCGATGCGGTCTGCCGGCGAGTCCGAGGCGGCGGCGCGCACCTCGCCGTCCTTCAGCGTCAGCAGGCGCTCGCTGCCGGGCGCCGAGAGCCGGAGCACGCCCGTCCACCGGGCCTGGCCGAGGAAGGCGATGAGGTCTTGGAGCGCGAAGGTGCCGCAGTCTCCGGCGAGCACCACCCGCGGCCGCTTCTCGACGATGCCGCCCTCGGACGGGCTGCGGAGGAAGACGAGCCAGTCGGGCGAGGTGGGCTGCAACCGGAAGTACCCGGTTCTCCCGGTCAGCGGCGAGCCCTGCCCGTCGGTGGCGGCGAGGGCTCCCTTCGGGTCGACCACGAAGCGTTGATCCACGGGGTCAGTTCCCGTTCCAGCTGGAGCGGCCCTGCAGCCAGTCGCTCTCGTCGTCGATGGCCAGGAGCAGCGTCTCGACCGACGGGTTGAGCGTCACCTTCCGCCCGTTGACGAAGACCGTCGGGGTCGACTCGACGCCGGCGGCGCGGCCGGCCTCCTTCGAGGCGGTGAGCTCGTCGAGGTACCGCTTCTCCGCGAGCACGCGCTCGAAGGCCTTCTCGTCGAGGCCGAGCTTCTTCACCAGTGCCTTGATGAACCCTTCGGAGAGCGACAGCTGGTTGTCGAACAGGGCGTCGAACATCGCGCCGAACTTCCCGCCGTCACGCGCGAAGAGGGCCGCCTGCCCGGCGACGGTGGCGTTGGCATGCCCGGGAAGCGGGAAGAGCGCGTAGCACACGCGCACCTGCGGCCGCGCCTTGAGCACCTCGTCAAGCATGGGCCGGGCGGCGTTGCAGTAGGGGCACTCGAAGTCGCTGTACTCGACCAGCGTCACCTTCGCGTCCTTCGGGCCGACGCACTGCCGCTCGTCGACCGTCAGCCGGGCCCGCTTCGCGCCGAACGTCTGGTTGTAGCGGGCGAGCGCGTTGATGATCTCGGTGGCCGGTACGCCCTCGCTGGCCTGGAACGCGGCGTAGCCCACCAGTCGCCGGGTGTGCCTGCACGAGTCGCCCTTCTTGAGCGACGCCAGCAGCGTCAGCGGGCGCCCACACGCGTCGAACTCGTCGGTGAGCACGGTGACCAGCTCTTTGCGCGCTGCCGGCGAGAGCCGAGAGAAGTCGAAGCCGGGCAGATCGGCCAGGAGCCTCGCCGGGTCGGCCCCCTGCGCCAGGGCCGTCGAGGCCAGCAGGACGACCACCCACCCCGCTGTTCCGACGCGGCTCGTCATGATGCGCTCGCTTGTACCCATGCGGTCTGGCCTTGTAAAGGGACGTGCTTCTTCACGAATTCCCATGAGACGACTCCTGTTGGTCCACACCGGCGGAACGCTGGGCATGAGCGGCCGCAGGCCCCACGCCCTCAAGCCGGGCGCCTTCCTGCGGACGCTGCGGGCCCGGGTGCCCGAACTGACGACGCTGGCGAAGCTGGAATTCGAGCTCTTCTCGAACGTCGACAGCTGCGAGATGCAGCCCGAGCTGTGGACGAAGCTGGCGACGCTGCTGCACGGGCGGCTCGACGACGTCGATGGCGCCGTCGTGACGCACGGCACCGACACCCTGTCGGACACCGCGTCGGCGCTGTCGTTCATGCTGGCGAACCTCGACAAGCCAGTGGTGCTGACAGGGGCACAGCGGCCGCTCGGCGAGGTCCGCAGTGACGCCCGGCTCAACCTCATCGACGCGGTGACGTCGGCGCTGCACGGGCCGCGCGAGGTCACCGTCTGCTTCGACTCGCACCTGTTCCGCGGCAACCGGGTGCGCAAGGTGTCGGTGGCCGAGTATGACGCCTTCGACAGCCCGAACCACCCCGGCCTCGGCGTGCTCGGCGTCGAGGCGAGGTTCGGGCCGGGGCTCTCGCGGCGCGGGCGCCGAGCGCTGCTCCCGGGGCTGGTGCCCGAGGTGTTCCTCCTGCGCGTCTTTCCCGGGCTCGACCCGCAGCTCCCCCTCGCCCTGCTGCCGCGGCTCAAGGGCCTGGTGGTCGAGGCTTACGGCGCGGGGAACTTCCCCGTCTCGAAGGCCCTCGGGCGGTCGCTCGAGCCGGTCTTCGCCGAGTGCCAGCGCCGGGGCGTGCCGGTGGTGGTGGTGAGCCAGGCGCCGCGCAACGGCGTCGACCTGTCGCTCTACGAGTCGGGTGCCCTCGCGCGCGCTTACGGCGCCATCGACGGCGGTGACATGACGATGTCGGCAGCGGTGGTCAAGCTGATGCACGGCCTGGCGCACCACCCCGGCCACCGCCTGCGCCGGTATCTCGAACGAGCGGTAGCCGGGGAGCGCTCGTGAGTGTTAGCTTTCACATGGAACGGGGTTGGCGAGCACATGGCTGAGGACAAAACGGCGGTCCACAGCATCAAGGACCTCCTGGGCGAAGCCCGGAAGACCAACGCGGCGTATCTCATCGTCATCAGCGCTCGCCACGCGGGCACCGTCGGGAAGATGGTGAAGCTCGAGAAGGGTGACTTCGTGCTGGGCCGCAGCCCTGACCTGCCCATGCCCGTCGACGACGACGGCATCTCTCGCCGCCACTGCAAGATCGTGCAGGCGCCCAACGGGCACTACCAGCTCGTCGACCTCGGCTCGACCAACGGCACCTACCTCAACGGCATCAAGATCAACGTCGCCACCCTGCAGGACGGCGACAAGATTCAGATCGGCGCCACCTCGGTGCTCAAGTTCTCAATCCAGGACCAGCTCGAGGAGCAGTACCAGCGTTCCATCTACGAGAGCGCCACGCGCGACGGCCTCACCCGCATCTTCAACAAGAAGTACTTCCTCGACACGCTCCGCAAGGAGTTCGCCTACTGCCTGCGGCATCGGGTGCCGTTGTCGCTGGTGATGTTCGACATCGACTTCTTCAAGAAGATCAACGACACCTACGGGCACCCGGCGGGTGACTACGTGCTCCAGAAGGTGGCCGCGAAGGTCGGCGAGACGGTACGGCAGGAAGACCTCTTCGCCCGCTACGGCGGCGAGGAGTTCGCGCTGATGCTCCGCGAGTCGGCCTCGGAGAAGTCGATTCGGTGCGCCGAGCGGTGCCGTCAGGCCGTCGACGGGGCCGAGTTCACCTTCAACGGCACGCCCATCAAGGTGAGCATCTCGCTGGGCGTGGCGACGCTCTTCGACTCGGACTTCACCCAGCCCGAGGAGCTCATCTCGGCCGCCGACAAGTACCTCTACCGCGCCAAGCGTGGCGGCCGGAACCGCGTCGAGGCGCTCGAGATCAGCGGGCCGTGAGCGACGGGCTGCTGGGCACCGGGGCGCCCTGAGCGGGCTCGAGGGCGAGCCGCGACCGACAGCTGGGCATCACCCCTCGCGCTCCGTTGGGCCCCTCACACGACGGGCGGAATGGTCGGCGGCGCGGGCACCTCGGGCCCCGGCGTCGAGTCTGAGAACTCCACCCGGTTGCCGCCGAGCGCCATCGCCTGCAGCAGCCCATCCTGGGCCTGGCGCACCAGGTCCGAGAAGCCGTAC
>JADCJJ010000506.1 GCA_020247085.1 Myxococcaceae bacterium
AGCTCGGCCAGGTCGGCGGTGAGGCCGTCGCGCTCCGTCTTCAGCTCGGCCAGGCCGGCGGCGAGACCGTCGCGCTCCGTCTTCAGCTCGGCCAGGCCCGCGGCGAGGCCGTCGCGCTCCGTCTTCAGCTCGGCCAGGCCGGCGGCGAGACCGTCGCGCTCCGTCTTCAGCTCGGCCAGGCCCGCGGCGAGGCTGTCGCGCTCGAGGCGCAGGCTCGCGAGCTGCGCGTCGAGGCCCTCGATTCGAGCGCCCCGTCGCGCCAGTTCGTCGGAGGCCGCGGCCAGGGCCGACTGAACCTCGTTGAAGCTGGTCGTGCGCCGCTCGAGCGCATCGCGGGCCTCTGCGAGGGCCTGCGCGAGGGCGGCCTGCTCCACGCGCGCCGAGGTGAGCGCCGCGCGCTCCACGTCGAGCTGCCCTTCGAGCGCCGCGGCGCGCGCGTCAGCCGCAGCGAGGGCCTCGTCGCGCGCCCGCTCGACTCCTTCGAGCCGTTGCTCCGCATCAACGCGCTCGGCCTGGGCGCGTCGCTCGACCTCGACCCGGCTCAGCTCGAGGGCCTCGGCGCGAGCGCGCGCCTCGGCCAGTTGGGCTTGCAGCGCCTGCGCCTCTTCGTGGGCCTGCTGGCGCGCGAGCTCGGCGGCAGCCTGCTGAGCCTGCAGCTCGCGCTCGAGGGACTTGCGCTGGGCCCCGGCGGCGGCGAGCGCTTCGTCGCCGGCGATGGCGACGCGCTGCAGGGTCTGCACCTGCTCGGACAGGGCAGCAGCGCGCGCGACCGTCTCTGCGAGCCGCTCATCGACGGCAGCCTTCTCGGCCCGGCTGGCGGCGAGGGCACCCGTCACCTCGTCGAGGGCGCCGCTCGCGCGCACCAGCGCCTGCTCGAGCTGCACACCCCTCGTCGAGAGCTCCTTGCCCCGCTGCCGCTCCGCGTCGAGCTCGGTCGTGCGGGAGTCGAGCGAAACGCTCGCCTCGTCGAGGGCGCGCTGCCCCTCCCGAACGAGGCCACCGAGGCGGGCGAGTTCGGCGTCCATACCCAGGAGCTGGAGCCTGAGGGCCTCACCGGTCGCTCGCTCGGTGGCGAGCGAGGCTTCACGCTCGGCGAGGGTGGCCTCGAGCGCGCCCTGCCGACGCACGGCGAGCTGCTCGCCCTCGAGGCGGCCCTGCTGATTGGCCTCGAGCTCGCCCTCCAGCCGCCTCCGGTCGGCAATGAGCTCGGCGACGCGCTGCTCGAGATCCGTCAGCTGGGCCTGGTCGGCGAGGCGCTCCCGGGCCTGCGCGTCGAGCGTCTGCTGGAGCGCGTCGCGCGCCCTCTGGAGTGCGTCGCGCGCCTGCGAGAGTTCGTCGCGCTCTCGGGTGAGGTGCTCCCGCTCTGCCGAGCCTTGGTCGAGCCGTTCCCGCAGCTCGGCGGCGAGGGCCTCGCCCTGGGCGCGCGTGGTGCGCTCGCTGGTGATGGCCGTCTCGAGGTCGCGCTCGAGGCGCCGGCCGCGGGCGAGCTCGGCATCTTTCTCAGCCGACGCGCGGGCCAGCTCGTCGCTGAGCTGCTGGACGTTGAGGTTCGTCTCGGCGAGGCGCTGCTCGTACTGCCCAGCGAGCCCTCGCCACGTCTGCTCCGACCCGGTCAGCGCCTCGACGCGCTCCCGAGCCCTCGCCTCGGCCGCCTTCAGGGCCTCGAGCTCGGTGGTGAGCCCGGCCACGTCAGCCTCACTCGCGGTGAGCGCCTGCGTCAGCGCGGTCGCCTGTGCCAACGCCTGCTGCAGCTCGCGCTCGGCAGCGCGGCGCACCTCGACCTCGACGTCCCGCGAACGTGCCAGCGACAGGCGCTCGGCCTCGCGGCGGCCAGACTCGTCCCGGAGGGCCTGGATCTGTCCTCGCGCGTCGGCCAGGGAGCGCTCGAGGCCCTCGATGGCCTCCAGCGCGCGCGTGCGCCCGTCGGCCAGGGCCAGCTCGCGCTCTCGAGCCGCGATGAGGGCGGCCTCTCTCGCCGAGAGGGTCTCGCGCACGCGATCGGCCTGGGAGAGCGCCCGCTCCCTCTCGAGCCGCTCCGCCGAGACCTCCTCCTGGGCCTGCTTGAGGGCCTCGTACGAGCGGGCGAGGCGGGTGCGTGCGTCTTCGAGCTGCGTGGCCACCTCTTCACGGCGCGCGCGCTCGAGGCGCAGCTGCTCCTGGGCGGCGAGGGCGCCGACGGCGGCGTCGCGCTGGGCCCGCTCGAGGGCGTCGCGCTCGCTTCTCGCGGCGGTGGCTCGACCCTCGGCGTCGATGGCGCGCTCGCGCAGCACGATGAGCTCGGCGTCGAGGCGCCCGACCCGCTGGGCGAGTTCCTCGCGCTCCTTCAAGGCGTCGGGCCGATCGAGCTGGGCCTCGAGCTGCGCCGTGAGCCGGGCAACGGCCTCTTTCGAGGCCTCGACCTGCTCGCGCAGCTCATGCACCACAGCCTGCCGGGCCTCGAGCTCGGCGGTCCGCTTCTGCAGGGACTCCTTCAGCCGCTCCGCGCGGTCCCGCCAGTCTCGGGCGCGCGTCGAGACGGCCTCGAGCTTCCCGCCGGTGTAGGCCAGCGGCTCGGGCGGTAGCTGCACCCAGGTCGGGTCGAAGCTGCGGGCGGGCTCCTGCCCGGCGATGACGACGAAATAGGCCGCTTCGCTGGTGCCGGCGAGCGAGCCGTCGACCTGCAGCCCGTCACCCCGCTCGAAGGCGAGCTGGTACCCGAGCACCGGCGACTGCGTGGCGACTTCGACCGAGACGAAGTGCGTCGACAGCGCGTCGAGGAGCTGCCCGTACGTCGGCGGCGCCTCGGCGTCCTCCGGGTCGACGACGTTCGAGAACGCCAGGCCGGCGGGGTTGCGCAGGCCGCCGAGCAGGTGGCCCGCGCGGGCGACGAGCCGGGCGAGATCCTTCAACAGCTCGGGGGCCCTCACGTAGGGCGCGAGGTCGGCCACCAGCACCAGGTCGAAGCTGCCCGGTTCGAAGTCGTCGAACACCGGCGGACGAAAGCGCAGGTTGGGGCCCGCGAGCTTCGCCTGGGCTTCTTGAATCGCCTGCAAGTCGGCGTCGGCGGCGACGACGACGCGCGCGCCGCGCGTGGCGAGGAAACGCGCCGACTGCCCCAGCGTCGAGGCGACGGCGCCGATCTCGAGCACCCGCCGGCGGGCATAGAGGCTCTCGGCAAAGATGTAGCGCGGCAGCAGCTCGCTCTGGCCGAGGCGCTTGAAGGAGGTCGACACGTCGACGACAGTCTACCCCCCTTGGGAGGCCCCCCAAGGAAACCACCCCGCAATCGGCGGGCGTCCTCACTCGAATGAGCCAGTCCCGGTTCCCCATGCCCCCCGACGACGCTGCCTCGCAGGGCCCCTCGTTCACCGCCCGCCTGGGGAGGGCGCTGCGCAACGTGCTGATTTTCAGCGTCGTCCTCGCCGCGGCGTCGGCAGGCCTGTACGCGCGCTCGCAGTTGAACGCGAAGACCTGGAGCCTCGCGGTGGTCGAGGGCCGGCTGGTGGTGCTCAAGGGCAGGCTGCTGCCCTTCGGCTTCGAGCCCTACGAGCCGCCAGACCCGCGGTTCGCCGAGGCCTACGCGCCCCTCGAACTCGAGGGGAACACGGCGCTGGCCGTCGTCGGGCAGCGCTTCGGAGACCGCGATGAGCTCGACCGCGCGCTGTTCTCGGTGCTCGAGCTGCTGGCACGCCCCCGGGTCGCCTCCGACCTGCCGAGAGACACCGAGAGAGGGGTGGCGCTCGTCAGGCGGGCCGAGGCGCTGTCAGGGCTGTCGGAGGCGCAGTTGGTGACGCTCTCGTCGTTGCGGGCCGAGGTGGCCTACGCCGTGGCGAGGCACCAGCTCGACACCTCCCGTAAGCAGCTGGACGAGGCGGTCCTGCAGCTCAAGCTGGCCGCCGACACCGGCTCACGCCACCAGAAGGCGGCGACGCAGCTGCTGCTCTCCGTCGAGCCTCAGGTGCGCGCGCTCTCGGACGCCCTGCGCGCGGCCGTGCACAACCTGCCGCCGCCAGCTCCACTCGTGGCGCCGGTGACGGGCGCGCCGGCCCCTGCGACTGCGACGGTGACGAGGCCAGAAGGGGGCGCGCAAGCGGCCGACGCCGGCGCTGGAGAAGCGATCGACGCGGGCGCGGCGACCGACCTCGATGGTGGATGACGCGACGGCTCCTCGTCGGGGTGACAGCGCCAGCGGCGGACGCTGAGGGAGCGCCCTGCGCCGGACGGACCGCCGACGCCGGCGGGAGGTGACCTCGGGGTCCGACCCGGGGGATGCCACAGGCGCCCTTGGCTCGGGCGCTCCAGCCGAGGCTGAACGTGGGTCGTCGCCGGTGGCGTGTCGGCGCCCACGTTTCACACCCCGAGCCAGCCCTCCCGGTTACCACTGCAGGTGCTCTCGCGCCGAGCGTGGGCGCGTCACTCGGTGCGCATCACGCCGATGAACGGCAGGTTCCGGTACTTCTCGCCGTAGTCGAGCCCATACCCGACGACGAACTTGTCTTCGATGACGAAGCCCTTGTAGTCGATGGGAACCTGCGTCTTCGCGCGGGCCGGCTTCTCGAGGAGCGTGCACACCTTGACCGACGCGGGGTGCCGCGCGGCGAGGTTCTCGAGCAGGAACTTCATCGTCAGGCCCGTGTCGATGATGTCCTCGACGACGAGCAGGTGCTTCCCGTGAATCGGCTTCGTCAGATCGAAGCTGATGCGGACCTCGCCGGTCGTCTCGGTGCCGCCATGGTACGAGCTGACCCCCATCAGCTCGAGCGTGACGGGCAGGTCGATCGCCCGCGCCAGGTCGGTGAGGAAGAAGATCGACCCCTTCATGATGCCGACGACGGTGAGCTCGTGCCCCTGGTACTCACGGGTGATCTGCGCGCCCAGCTCGCGGACGCGGGCCTGCAGCGTCGCCGGGTCGATCAACACGTCAACGTCACGGTCATAGAAGGGCATGGTGGCTCCTGGTGCTTCAGACGTACGCGTTGTTCATCACTTCGCCCATGCCGCCGGCGCCGGGCACGATGTACTGGTGCTCGTCGAGCCCGCGCTCCTTCTCCCACAGCTCACCGGGGGCGGTGTGGAAGACCTCGTCGGGCGACAGGCCCCGGTCGAGGCGGGCGGCGAAGATCACCACCTCGGGGTGGTCGGTCACCAGCCGCTTGAGGTACTCGGGCGTGACGATGAGGTTCAGCAAGATGATGCGGCGCACCTTGCCGGGCACCTTCGTCTTGTAGAGCTTGATGGCCGTCGAGAGCGACGAGCCGGTGGCCCCCATCGGGTCCGGGAAGAGCAAGAACGCGTCGTCGACGTCGCCGCCGATCTTCGCCCCGCCGATGTTCGAGCCGACGACCTGCGCCGCCTGGTCGAGCTCGCGGCTCATGATGAGGTGGTCCTGCCGCACCAGCCGCGGCTCGAGGATCGTGTTGAGCAGATCGTACGTCACCTGCGACGGCAGGGTGCCCGCGCGGGCGATGTTGACCGACACGGCGCGCACCTGCGGGTCGAGCACCTCGCCTTGATACAGACCCTTGGGGGTGTGCTCGATCATCCGCGTCGGCACCGTCACCGACTTGCGCGGGAACTCGTGGTTCACGGCCATCGTCACCAGCTCGGTGTAGAGGGTCCGCACGAGGGTGTTGACCTCGGGCTGCTGGGTCTCCTTCGCCGACAGGCGAGCGAGCAGCGACAGCAGGTACGGCGAGCCGACGAGGTGCACGCCGGGGCCGTAGAAGTGCTTCTGCTCGCTCAGCGTGTAGCCAAGCTTCTCGTAGAGGGCGTCTCGCATCGTCTCACCGGAACAGGTCGAGGTTCTGTGGCGGAGTCGCCTCCACCGGGGTCGTTACGTGGCACTTGCGGCAGCGGGCCTCGTAGGCGCTGGCGGCACCGACGAGCACCCTCTCCTTCGAATCGGCGAGGCGCTGCGAGCGGTTGGCCGGGTTCCCGCACACGACGCAGATCGCGAGTTCCTTGGTGATGTACTCGGCCACCGCCAGCAGGTGCGGCATCGGCTCGAAGGGCCGCGCCTGGAAGTCCTGGTCGAGGCCGGCGCAGATGACGCGCACGCCGCGCCCGGCGAGCGTCTCGCACACCGCGACCACGTCGGACCCGAGGAACTGCACCTCGTCGATGCCCACCACCTCGGTGTCGGGCCGCGTCAGCTGCAGGATCTCTTCGGCCCGCTGCACGGGCGTCGCGACCACCTTCAGCTGCGAGTGGCTCACCACGTTGAGCTCGTCGTAGCGGCTGTCGATGTGCGGCTTGAAGACCTGCACCTTCTGCTTGCCGTAGAGCGCGCGCTTGACGCGGCGGATCAGCTCCTCGGTCTTGCCCGAGAACATCGAGCCGCAGATGACCTCAATCCACCCGATGTCCTTGGGGAACTGGTGCATGGCTCAGTGGTCCAGGTCGAGCAGCTTTTCGAGCGTGCGGGCGTCGGCGTCGGGGAAGGTGTAGTTCCCCATCTCCGCCAACCCGACCCAGCGGTGATCGTTCACCTTCGCGTGGCTCACCGGCTGACCGGGCGTCGCGAGCGTGCAGGCGAACACGCGGAAGTCGATGTCGTAGTGGGGGTACTCGTGCTGGGTGTGCATGGCCTGCGCGCCGACGACGACGTCGAGGCCGAGCCGCTCCTTGAGCTCCCGCGCCAGCGCCGCGCGGTCGTCCTCGCCGTCGTGCACGCGCCCGCCCGGAAACTCCCACAGCAAGGGCAGCGTGGCGGACTTCGAGCGCTGGGTGATGAGGTACTCCCCCGGCGCTTGCTCGAGCATCGCGCCCACGACGCGGATCGACCGGCGACTCATGAGGGGCGGGCGCGTAGCACGGGCCCTCGCTGGCCGAAACCCCGATGGGCCCGGGGGGGAGCCCCGCGCCGCCTTGCCCGCCCCGCCCCGGCTCTGGCACACCCGCCGCCG
>JADCJJ010000507.1 GCA_020247085.1 Myxococcaceae bacterium
CTGGGTGGCCGCGGCGAACGAGATGGCGCGGAGGAGGCACGAGACGGCGCCGCCGGTGGGCGTCGCGGCGACGGCCGCCAGGACGCCGAACAGCGCCGCCAGCAGCACCTGCGTCGCGAGGATCCACCCGCGCTTGCGCCCGAGGAAGGGCGGCCACACCCGGTCCATCAGCGGCGCCCAGACGAACTTGAACGAGTAGGGCGCCTGAGCCAGCGTGATGAGCCCGACGGTCTTGATGTCGACGCCGACGGCGGCCATCCACGTCGGCACCGAGAGCCACACCAGCCCCAGCGGCAGCCCGGACGACAGCGACAGCAGCGAGACGGCGCCGACGCGCCGGCTCGCGAGCGCCAG
Organism: Myxococcaceae bacterium; assembly: GCA_020247085.1. Lineage (GTDB taxonomy): Bacteria > Myxococcota > Myxococcia > Myxococcales > Myxococcaceae > Xiheimicrobium > Xiheimicrobium aquaticum. The sequence goes on from JADCJJ010000507.1 coordinate 355, forward strand.
GAGCCAGGAGGTGCGCGCCGCGTCTGCCACCGCGGCCGAGTGTGGCACGGACCGGGCGCGGGCTCTGCGTGGTTTTCGGCCCGGCCGGTGCGCGGGGGCGGCCGTCAGAGGCAGGCGCGCCCGTCGAGCTGCGGCGCGCGCCGTCAGCGGTGGCGGGCGGCGGGCGCTGGCGCGAACAGCTCGGCCTGCGTCGGCTCGAGCCCCAGCGCCCGGCGCACGGGGCCCCACGTCTTGCGGTGGAAGGGGAGCACGCCATGGGCCTTCATCGCCGCGAGGTGCTCGCTCGTCGGGTAGCCCTTGTGGCGCTCGAAGCCGTACTGCGGGTGCTCACGGCCCAGCGCGTTCATGTGCCGGTCCCGCGTCGTCTTCGCCAGAATGGCGCCGGCGGCGATCGACAGGCTCTGCGCGTCGCCCTTGATGATGCCCCGCTGCGGCTGGGGCACCCCGGGCACGCGGCGCGCGTCCACCAGCAGGTAGTCGGGCGCCACCGCGAGGGCCTCGACGGCGCGCCGCATCGCGAGCAGCCCCGCCTGATAGATGTTGACGGCGTCGATCTCGTCGTGGTGCGACCAGCCCACGGCCCAGGCGACGGCGTCGCGCTTGATGGCCTCGGCCAGCTCGTCGCGCGTCGTCTCGTCGAGGATCTTCTTCGAGTCGTCGAGCCCGCGGAGCTTGTACCCGAGCGGCAGAATCGCGGCCCCCGCCACCACCGGGCCTGCGCAGGGCCCGGCCCCGGCCTCGTCGACCCCCGCGACGCGCGCGACCCCCTGCGCCCAGAGCTCGTTCTCGAACTTGAGCATGTGCCGCAGCCGCTGCCCCTCGGCGCGGTTGCCGGCCTGCCGGGCCTTGAGCGCCCTCGCCAACGCCTGCGCGCCCGCGCGCCCGTCGGCTTCGAGGCTCACGACGAGCCCCGCTGGCGCCGACGACGAGCCTGCGAGGTACCGCTGCCTCAGCTCCGTCAACGACGGCTTCTTCGGCACGGGGGGGCTCAGCGGCGCACGAGCTGGAGCCGAAGGTCGCGCGGCTCGGCCACCGAGCCCGAGCACTCGCTGGGCGTGAAGGTGAAGCGCCCCGGGTTGGTGCTGATGCCGTTGAGGGTCGCCGTCACCGTCACCGGGCCGGCGCCGAGCGTCTTCCCGTCGACGAGGTAGACGCCGCGCGCGTCGGTCGCCCCCGTCACCTTCTTCGAGGCGTCGGCGTCGTTGACGGCGGTCACCGTCGCGCCCACCGCCGGCATGCCGGCGAAGTCGACGACCTCGACCGGCCAGCGCGTCGAGAAGGTGTCGCAGTTCACGCGCCCGCGGCCCCCGTCGGGGTCGAAGTTGCCCGGGTCGAGGCAACCCAGCAGGGAAACACCGAGGACGAGCGTGAGCGAGAGCCGCATGGGCGGGGCACCTACACCCAAGGCCAGGGAGCATCAACCGGGGAGTGTCTCCCGGAAGTGGCAGCGCCGCCCGTCTGCTGTTACGTCGCGCGTTCGCCTTCCCCATGACTGCACCGACGCCGACGACCTCGAAGCTTCCTCCCGACGATGGTCTCTGGCTGCGGGGGCTGAAGGACGACGTTCAGCCGATGACCTTCAAGAAGGGCCGGCAGTACGCCGAGGCCCGCCGCGTCTCGATGCTCGGCCGCACCGAGATCGGCATCGCCGCCCGCGTCGCCGGCAGCGAGGACCAGAAGTACGACGTGCAGCTCGCGCCGGCCGAGGGCGGCGCCATCGACTCGTCGTGCACCTGCGAGTCGTGGGGCAAGTACGGCAACCACTGCAAGCACGTCGTGGCCGTCGCGCTGGTGTACCTGGCGCGCATCCGGGCCGCGCAGGGGCCCGTGGCGGCGCCGGCCGGAGGGGGCGAGGCGAAGACAGAGCCGACGCCGGCCCCCGCGCCTGAGAGCGCCGAGGCCGTCGACCCCGTCGGCGTGCCCACCGTCGCCAAGCTCGAGAACTGGCTCGGGCTGTCGGCGCTGCCCGACCTCGAGTTCGTGTACCGCTTGACGCCGACGAACGCCCAGACCGGCGGCCGGAGCTGGATCGTCGAGGCGCGGCGGGCGGACCAGCAGGCGAAGGGGCCGGTGCACGTCAAGCGCCTGCTGAGCGCGGGCACGCGCATCACCCCGGCCGACGAGCGCGTCTTCATCGAGCTCGGGCGCCACGAGATCCGCTTCGACTCGAAGGTGGCCCTCGGCGACGACGACGTGGCCGACCTGTTCGAGGTCATCCGCCACCGGCGCGTCGTCTACCGCGGCACGCCGCTCGTCTTCAGCGAGGCGCCGGCCCGCCCGGTCATCAAGCTGTCGAACCGGCCCGACGGCGCGGTGGCGCGGGTCGACGTGGCGTTGCCCGACGGGGCGACGCTGGCCCTGAAAGACGTCATCGTGCTCTGCGGGCGTCGCACCTGGGTGCTCGCCGGGCAGGTGGCGCACGTGCTCGAGCCCGACTTCCCGCCGCGCATGCTGCGCAAGTGGCTGCTCGAGCCGCAGATGACGTTCCCCCCGGCGCAGCTCGACCGCACGCTGTCGTTCTTCGCCGCGCACCTGCCGCGCTACCGGTTGTCGCTCCAGGCCGACGGCATCGAGGTCGACGACACCACCGAGCCGCAGTTCATCTGCACGCTCGAGGGGCGTGCCGACTACGTGAAGGCGCAGCTCGCCGCGCGCTACGGCCAGGCAGTGACGGTGCCGGTGTCGCTGACGGCCCGCTACCTCGGCTATGCGTCGGGTGGCGCCGGCGACTCGCGCAAGCTCTTCCTGCGGCGCGACGAGCTCGAGCGGGCCGCTGCGAAGCTGCTCGTCGAGGCGGGGCTGCGCTTCGACGAGGCGACGAACTCGTACGAGGCGCTCGGCGACAAGGCCATCGACTTCTGGGCGAACGGGCGCGCGGCGCTGCCGAAGGGCTGGGAGGTCTTCGCCGCCGCGCCGCCGAAGCTGCGCATGCGCGCGAAGCTGCGGCCGCGGGTGCGCGTCAACATGTCGTCGGTGAACTGGTTCGACCTCGAGGCCGAGTTCGTCTCGGAGGACCAGAGCGTCGATCTTGGCGCGGTGCGGCTGTTCCTCGAGTCGGGGCGCAAGTTCATTCCCCTCAAGGACGGCTCGTTCGCCGAGGTGGACCTGGCCGAGCTGAAGACGGCGGCGACGCTGCTCGAAGAGGCCGGGGCGCTGCCGGGCACGGTGAAGACGAAGCTGCCGCTGTTCCACGCCACCGCGCTCGACCTGCTGGCCACCATCGGTGACGTCGAGATCGAGGCAAAGGCCCGGCGCGCCATCGCCGAGCTGAAAGAGGTCGACGGCATTCCACCGGTGAAGACGCCCGAGGGCCTCTCGGCCACGCTGCGGCACTACCAGGAGGCCGGGCTGTCGTGGCTGTGGTTTCTCTTCCGCCACGGGCTGTCGGGCGTGCTGGCCGACGACATGGGCCTCGGCAAGACGGTGCAGGCGCTGTCGCTCTTGCTCAAGGTGAAGACCGAGCACGGCGGCAAGCCGGCCCTCGTCGTCGCCCCCACCTCGGTGCTGCCCAACTGGGAGCGTGAGATCGAGCGCTTCGTGCCCTCGCTCTCGACGTTCACCTGGCACGGCGCCGACCGGAAAGAGAACGTCCACCAGCTCGAGCAGGTCGACGTGGTGCTGACGAGCTACTCCCTCATCCGCCGCGACATCGAGCAGCTGCGGCAGGTGAAGTTCCGCACGGTCATCCTCGACGAGGCGCAGAACATCAAGAACGCCGACTCGGCGACGGCCCAGGCCTGCAAGGCCATCGACGCCGAGGGCCGGCTGGCGCTCACCGGCACCCCGCTCGAGAACCGGCTCTCCGAGCTGTGGAGCATCTTCGACTTCCTCATGCCCGGCTTCCTCGGCGCCGCCGACACCTTCGCCGAGCGCTTCGAGCACCCCATCATGGTGCAGGGTGACGTCGAGGCGCGTGACCGCCTCAAGAAGCGCATCCACCCCTTCATCCTCCGGCGCCTGAAGACCGAGGTCGCAAAGGATCTGCCGCCGAAGACCGAGGTCGTCACCTGGGTCGACATGGACGCAGGCCAGCAGGCGCTGTACCGCGAGGTGCTGCAGGAGACGAAGCGCAAGGTGTACGATCAGATCGAGAAGCAGGGCTTCAACAAGTCGCGCATCTCGATCCTCTCGGCGCTCATGCGCTTGCGGCAGGTCTGCTGCGACCCGCGGCTGCTCAAGATGCCGCCCGACACGCAGCTGCCGCCCTCGGCGAAGCTTGAGCGCTTTGGAGAGCTGGTGGACGAGCTCGTGCGCGAGGGGCACCGCGCGCTCGTCTTCAGCCAGTTCACCGAGATGCTCGAGCTGCTGAAGGAGCAGGCCGACGGCAAGAAGCTCGGCTACCTCTACCTCGACGGGCGCACGAAGGACCGGATGGCGAAGGTCGACGAGTTCAACGCGCCCGAGGGCCCGCCGGTGTTCTTCATCTCGCTCAAGGCCGGCGGTACGGGCCTCAACCTGACCGCGGCAGACTACGTCATTCACTACGATCCCTGGTGGAACCCGGCCGTCGAGGACCAGGCGACCGATCGAACGCACCGCATCGGTCAGACGCGCTCGGTGTTCAGCTACAAGCTCATCACCCGCGGCACGGTTGAGGAGAAGATCCTCGCGCTGCAACAGCGCAAGCGCGAGCTGGCCGCGGGCGTGCTTGGCACCGACGCCGACGTCGGTAAGGCGCTCACCGAGAAGGACGTCGAGGACCTGTTCCGGCTCGAGGCGTGAGGAGGCGCGGGCGAGCCGGGGGAGGCGGGCTGCCTTCCCGAGCGGCGCCGGCGATCAGCCGTGTGAGGCGCGCGCGCTGGTCTTCTCGCGCAGCGCGTAGCTCAGCACGCTGAAGCCGGCGAAGGCGCAGACCCCGCCGATGGCGAAGACGAAGCGGGGGGCCAGCAGCGCGCCCACGACGGCGCTGGCCAGCGCGGCCGCGATGATGGCGCCGCGCTGGTTGAAGAGGGCCGAGGACACCAGCCACGAGCCCGCGATGAGGACGAGGTGCAGGGTGAGCGTCGAGGTGGGGTCGAGCCCGAGCGCCCAGGCGACGCCCCAAAAGGCGATGCTCGAGCACGCCGAGAGCCGCAGTGCCAGCACCAGCCGGCGCTGGGCCGCGTTCGCCCGCTGCCGCCGCTTCATCAGCCTCGAGAAGAGCTCGGCCGAGACGACGTGCCCGGCGAAGAACAGCGTGCCCAGCGGGGTCGACGGCACGAGCGCACCGAGCTCGACGAGCGTCTGCACGGCCATGCCGGCCAGCAGGGTGGCGACGCCGAAGCCCAGCGAGAACAGCCGCTTCTCGCGCAGCATCACGTCGATGGCCAGGTCGCGCGCGTCGCGCTCGAGCTCGAACAACCGGGCCTCGCGGCTGTACTCGCGCTGCTCCTGCGCCTCGACGGCCTCGAGCAGGTCGCGCGGTGGGTCGTCGAGCTGTGCCAGGAGAATGCGCGCCGCCCGGCTGTCTTCGTGACGCACCTCATACCAGGCCATGAGCACGATGGCCTCGCCGAGGCCGCGCCGGGCGGGCTCGAACTCGGGCCACAGGCGCCGCACCTGCTCGAAGCCGAAGCGGCACTCGGCGAAGGTGGCGTGCGCGGTGAGGGTATGCAGCGAGGCCCGCTCGCGGCTCGGGCTGCCGCTGCTCATCGGCTCGAGCTGCGTCAGCCGC
>JADCJJ010000508.1 GCA_020247085.1 Myxococcaceae bacterium
CGTGGCCCCTGCATCATGCGCCCGAACGATGACCGCCCTCGCTGCCGACGCGGCACATCGGCCCACGAGCCGGGGCGCAGCCTGCACCAGCCTCAGTCCCCAGTCGGCGACCTGCGCCGCAGAGAGCCCCTCGAACGTCAGCTCGACCTCGGACCCTTCCGTCGACAGCAACTCGGTCACCGGCCCCGACTTGACGAGCTTGCCGCCGATCAAGATGGCCACGTCTTCACACAGCGCCTCGACGTCGGGGATGATGTGGCTACACAACAGAATGCTCGTCCCCCGTGCCTTCTCCGCGAGGACGATTTCCCGAATCAGCTGACGACCAAGCACGTCGAGACCCGAGGTCGGCTCGTCGAGAATCAACAACCGCGGTCGAGCCACCAGCGCCTGCGCCAGCGCCGTTCGCTGCGTCATGCCCTTCGAATACCTTCGAATCTGAACGTTCGCGAAGCTCGTCATCTGCACCTGCTCGAGCACCTCGCCGACGCGACGCTTGCACTCGGATCCACGCACGCCAGACAGCTCCGCCGCCAGCGTCACGAACTCCGCGCCCGTCAGGTACTCGTAGGGAGCGGGATTCTCGGGCAGAAACCCGACATCGCGCCGCGCGGCAGCCTCGGCCGGCGGCCGGCCAAAGATAAGGGCCGCGCCGCTGGTGGGTCGAATGAGGTTCAGGAGCAGCTTGATGGTCGTCGACTTGCCGGCGCCGTTCGGACCGAGCACGCCAAGGACGCGCCCGGGCTCGATTCGCAGGCTCAAGTCTTGGAGCGCGACGACTCTTCGACGGCCCTTGAGGACGTCGAGTTGGTACACCTTGCCGAGGCCGTGCATCTCAACTGCGCTCACCACGACGGAGTTCCCCACAATCGCCCCACCAGCCAGGAAGACCGCCCACGGCCGGCCTGCACCGAGAGATCACCGCCGTGGGGGTCCTTGATCAGGTCGGCAGGCCATTCTCCCGCGGCGATGACCTCGTCGAGGGTCTCGGGGGTGCGGCCAAGCTTCCCTGCAGCGCGCGCTACGGCCGCGTCGAGCTTCCGCAGGAGCCTCTCGATTTCGAGTTGCTTTTTTCGGTCTGAGAGGAGCGTCAAGCCCGACTGTCCCTTGCGGTCGAGCGCCTCGCTGATGAACGAGATCGCTTCGTCGAAGCGCTCCTCGTCGATGAACATCGCACTCGCTGCAGCAATGGCCGAGGCGGGCGCGTTCGGGAGCTTCGCGATGGCGACGAACTCTCGCGTCGCCGCCTTGTAGTCCCTCCGCACATACGTCAGCAGGAAAGCCTTGAGCAGCCGTAGGCGAAAATCTTCGGGAAACCTGCTGATGCCTCGCTCGACCAACTCCATGGCCAGTTCGCCGTTCTCGTAAACGTCGCCGCCCAGCGAGTAGGGGGTTGCGAGCGCGAGGTAGTAGTGGGCGTGGAAGAAGCGAGGGTCGAGGTCAGTCAGAAAGAAACCATACTGCGCAAGGTTTCGGTTCTTTTCGGCAGACTCTGGTTCCGCGATACCGATGAGACAGCGCAACCAATACAAGTCAATCAACAGCGGCAGGTGTGGCTTGACCAGACTGCGCGATGCACCTTGCCGGAGCAGCAACGGCCTGAGTTCACCAAGATGACGCGCAGCGAGAGGCCGGGGTGGTTCAACCACCCCGGCCAACACCACGACGAGGGCGAGACTGACGACGCCGCGAAACATCCCCGCAAAAACCTTACATACTCTCGAAGCAGGTGTCGTCCGTAATGGGAGCAGGCGAACCAGAGGTGTAAGCGTTCATGTTCATCTCATTCATTCCCGGCGGGCAGCCAGCCACGTCGTCCGTCGAGATCGTCTGCGAGGACACAATCCAGGAATCGGCGCCCAGGTCGTTGTCGATGTTGCTGACGGCCCCAGCCGCGAAGTCACAGTTTGGGCACATATCGCCGTTGACGCCGCCACCCTCCATACGATCCCCCAACATATCGTTGCCTGGCACCTCGGCGAGGAACGACGCCGTGCCCTGCAGCACGATGCCCATGAGCAGGTTTGCGCCGTGCTTGGCCTGATCTTCCTGGTACCCACAGTCGCCAGCCACCTGCGTCTGAAGCGCATTCTCCCGCATCGTCAGTTGCCCGCAAACACCTTCCATACCATCAGCGACGGTCATCGCCGTCGGGCCGAGGTCATATCGGTAGCGATTCCCGCGCTCAGGAGCGAACCCGATCGCGCCGACATCCGACCAATAGCCCTGGTTGTTCGGGTACGCGGCCTTTTGGGCCGAGAAGATGGCCTTCAAGTTTGCGCTCGCCTCCGCCTGCTTCCCCTTCGCCTGGAACTTCACGAAGTTCGGGATGGCGATGGCAGCGAGAATGCCGATGATCGCGACGACGATCATCAGCTCAATCAGGGTAAAGCCCTTCTTCTTCGTCATGGTGTCTCCAGAATGATGAGCGAGAAAGTTCGCCGACCGCGAAACAATGCACGAACGACGCCAGAGGGAAAATCCCCCTGAATCAAGAAGGTACGCCAAACGCTGAGGCGACTCCAGTTCCTTTCTTCTGCCCGAAAACGGCAGCAGGAGTGACGGAAAATGTCAGTCGCGCCCCTGACGAAGTCCTGCGACGTTCCGGTGTCGGAGGTGCGAATGCGTCGTCGCTGGATTCTCCCACTCCTCATCCTGTCGGGCTTCTGTGGGCTCGCCTACGAGCTGCTCTGGGTGCGGCTCCTGGCCCTGAGCCTGGGCGCCACGACAGCCTCGTTCTCAATCGTGCTGGCCGTATTCTTCGGCGGCCTCGCGCTGGGGTCTCGCTGGGCTGGAGTCCGGAGCACGCGCTCCAACAGGCCGCTGGCCACGTACGCGGCGCTCGAGGCCCTCACGGGCGTTCTCGGCATCGGCCTCTACCCCCTGCTGACTCGAATCGGTGCTGTGGTCGCCCTGCTCGAGCCCGAGTCGACCGCGGGCGGAGCGCTGCTCCGCATCGCAGTCGCCACGCTGCTGCTCCTGCCCCCAACCTTCCTGATGGGCGCCACCCTGCCCTTCGTGTCGGTCGGCACCGTTGCCCGTGACGAAGACACTGGGCCCGCGACGGCGATCATCTACGGGATCAACACGCTGGGCGCCTGCCTCGGCGCTTTCACCGTGACGTTCGTGCTCCTTCCAACGGTCGGCGTTTTCGGCGCCACCCTCGTCACGGCGGCCCTCAACTTCATCGTCGCCGCTGTCGCCTTCGCCGCCAGCAGGCGCCCCGACGCCGACGGCGCACCACCGAAGATCGAGGCGAACCAGGCCGAGACCGAGCCTCCGGCGAAGGAGCACGCCGCGATGGTGCTTTCGGCTGCCGCGGGCGGCTTCGTCGCGACCGGTGCACAGGTCGTCTGGGCCCGCCAGTTCGCCATCCTCCTCAGGGGGACGAGCTACGGCGTAGGCTCGGTGCTTGTGGTCGTCCTTGTCGGCATCGCCGCAGGGAGCCTGCTGGCGAGCGCCGCTGCCAGACGATCGAAGACGCCCGCCGTGACGGCCGTGGTCTTCCAGCTCGCGTTCCTCGGTGGCCTCGCGCTGTTCGCAGCCACGGTCCCCGTCATGTCCTGGTTCATCGGCTCGCTGTCGAACACCTCCCTCAGCGGCCTGACCAGACACCTCGCCGAGCTCGGCACCGTCTTCATCTGCCTCGGTCTGCCCACCCTCGCTGCCGGCGCCGTGCTGCCGGCACTCATCGCCTCGAAGCGCGCGACCGCAAGCGGCGCCGGCAAGTCCCTCGCCGAGCTCTACTCAGCCAACACGTTCGGCTGCATCGTCGGCTCGCTGCTGACGGGGTTCGTGCTCCTGCCGCAACTCGGCTCCCCGGGCACGCTCTCGCTCATGGCTCTCGTGCTCGCCGTGGCCATCGTCGTGTTCGCCGTAGCGACGTCCGCGGAGCGACGAGGCGTTTTGGCCACCGTCGTCGGCCTCGTCATCGCAGCGACCGCCTTCTTCCCTCAGTTCGACCCCCGCCTCACCTCCGGGAGCCAGACCGCCTCCGACTATTTCACCTACTCGAAGAACTCGGCTCAGCGCGTGGCGAACATCGCGTCGTACTTCGAGGGTGATGTCGCCACCGTCGTCGTGCGCCAATCCGCGGACCACAAGGGCCTGTCGCTCAACGACCTGGGCCAGGGGTCGAGAGGCCCCTTCCCGCCTCACATCGCCCACGAGTCGGTGCTCGTCGCCACGACCCCATGGCTCCACGTCGAGAACCCGAGGCGTGCGCTCATCGTCGGGCTGGGCGCCGGTGGCACCGTCGACGTGATGCTCAAGCTCGGCATCGAGCAGCTCGAGGTGGCGGAGCTGGAGAAGGGCGTCGTCGCCGCGGTCGAGGAGATTTGGGGTGAGGCCTCGCCGCTTCGCAACCCCCGGACGACGCTGATCTCGAACGATGCGCGCCACCACCTGCTCGTCAGCGCGCGCCGGGAGCCCCACCGGTACGATCTGATCACCTCGATGCCGGCTCACCCGTGGGTCGCGTCTGCGCTCTTCACCCGCGAGTTCTTCGCCCTCGCCCGGGAGAACCTCCGAGAGGGTGGCGTCTTCTCGACCTGGTTCGGGCCCGCCGAGATGCCTGACGAGTCCATCGAGGGCCTGTTCGGCGCCTTCACCTCGGCCTTCCCGTACACCATCGTCTACTGGGTGCCCGAGGCCGGCGCGTTCTACCTCGTTGGCTCGGGGCAACCCCTTCACTACGACGTCCGCCGCGCAGCGAGACTCATCGGGCACCCCGCGACGGCCGGCATCCGGCGCGAACTCTGCGAGCCACGCTTCATGGCCAGCCGCGTCACCGCGGTCACCTCGCCAGATCGCCCGGCGCAGCCCCGCCTCACCTCGACCGATGACAACGGGCTCATCGAGTTCGGGGCGCAGCGCCCCCGCTCGAAGCCGCTCCTCGCCTCACTGAGTTATCTGCCGGTCCGGGCGCTGCCGCTCTCGATGATCACCGGCATCGACGACCCCGAGGGCTTCGCCCTCGACGTCTTCGAGGTTGCCGTCGGCTCTCCAGGCGCGCGCCTGCCGTTCCGTACCACCGGAGAGGAGGGTTCAATTCTGCGCGCGAGCTCGGGCTTCCGCGATACCGAAGCTTCGCTGTCTGCCTACGCAGCGTTCAGGAGACTGCTCGCGCTCGGTAAGCGCGCCGAAGCCGCGAAGAAGGCCTCGACCATCACGTCGGCGCGCGCGGCGGAGCGTTCGCAGGTGCTGCTCGCCGCGACCGAGGCCGACCCCGCGGCGCGGGTCGCGGCGTTGATGCCGTTCGTGGCGCGCCCCGACGTGCGGGCGCTGCTCCTCTCGCTGGGCCAGGCGGACCCTGGCACACCACTCGAGCCCCCGGAGCCTGACGACGACCCCATCGGCTGGTTGTTCGTCTCGCCGGCGACACTGTCGCGACTCGACGCCGCCACGACCGCCCGCGGCCTCCGCGGACTCATGGGGCGCATCGCCGAATTCGAAGCGCCGGTGCTCGCGCAGCGCGCCCAGACGCTCTTCGAAGCCGCCGGGTTGACCGACGCCTCGGCCTGGGCGGCCTCGTTGACCCTCGACATGCGCCGGGGCGCCAGCGCCAACCTCGTTCGCCAGGCACTCGAAGCGGGTTCGAAGGAACGCTACCGAGAGGCCGTGCGGCTGCTCCTCGAGGCGGCGCAACTCGCTCCGCTGCGCAACCCCCAGGTGAATGCCCTGCTCCAAACGGCCCTGCGCATCGACGATGTCAGCGCCATCGCTGCCGCGCGCTCGATGCTGCTGGTGCGCGGCAAGGAGCCGGACACCGTAGACGCCATCGAAGCCTCGCTGCGCGAGGCGAACCGCAAGGAAACCGGGCCCAGCGCGGCCCGCGACGCTGCGGCGGCCCCCGACGCTGGTCCCGAGACACCATAGACGCGGTCAGGCGTCGTCTGGAGGAAGACCGTGCTTGGCGAGACGGTACCGGAAGGAGCGGAACGACAACCCCAGCGCCTGAGCCGCCCTGGTCTTCGACCCGCTCTCCCGACGGAGGGCCTCGTGCAGATAGCGCCGCTCGATGCCATCGAGGTGCCGCTCGAGCGAGAAGCCCGGCGGTAGGCTCAGGTCTGGCTCAGCCTCGACCGGCGCCGTGGTGCCCTGAATGAGCGGTGGCAGTGACGAGAGCCCCAGCTCGTCGCTGTCGCTCAGCGTGGCGGCCCGCTCGATGACGTTCTGCATCTGCCGCACGTTCCCGGGGAAGGCGAACCGCTGCAGCACCTCGATCGCCTCGGCCGAGAGCCGAAGCTTCGGGCGGCCCAGGTCTCGCGCGATGCGCTCGAGGAAGAACTCGGCCAGCCTCGGCACGTCTTCGCGACGCTGCCGTAGGGGGGGCACCTCGACCGAGATGACGTTGAGCCTGAACAACAGGTCCTCTCGGAACCGCCCCGCGCGGACCTCGGCCTCGAGGTTGCGGTTGGTCGCCGCCACGATGCGCGCCTCGAACGGCACCTCGCGGCTGCTGCCCACCGGCTTGACGGTTCGCTCCTGCAGCACACGCAGGAGCTTCACCTGCGTCCCCAGCGGGAGCTCGCCGACCTCGTCGAGCATCACCGTCCCCTCGCCCGCCGCGACGAGCAGCCCCGGCCGGTCGGTGGTCGCGCCCGTGAAGGCACCCTTGACGTGACCGAAGAGCTCGCTCTCGAGCACCCCCTCTGCCAGCGCGCCGCAGTTCACCGGCACGAACGGTCGGCCCGCTCGGGGGCTCAACAGGTGTATCGCCCTCGCAACCACCTCCTTGCCGGATCCGCTCTCGCCGGTGATGAGCACCGTCGCGCGCGTCGGAGCCACCTTCTGAACCACCGCCCACACCTGCTGCATGGCCGGGCTCGCCCCGAGGAAGACCGACGCCCCGAGCGCAGACGAGCGGAGCTGCCGGTTCTCGGCGAGCAGGGTCCGCTTCTCGAGCGCGCGCTCGACCAGCAGCACCAGTTCGTCGTTGTCGAACGGCTTGGTGACGTAGTCGTACGCCCCCTGCCGCATGGCCTCGACGGCCGACGCCGTCGTCCCGAAAGCGGTGACGACGATGACCTCGGGAGGCGACTGCATGGCGCGCGCCGCCCGCAACACATCGAGGCCCGACTCGCGCCCCAGCCTGAAGTCGGTCACCACGAGGTCGGGGGTCCTCACCTCGAGCGCCTCCTTCGCCTCGCGCAGGTTTGCCGCCGTTCGCACCTGGTGGCCATGCTTGCTGAAGAGCACCTCAAGGTACTCCCGAATCGAGGGCTCGTCGTCGACGATCAGCAGCTCAGACATTCAGTGCATCCCCTCGTGCCAGGCGATAACGAAACGTCGTACCGGCTTCTGCGCTCGAGCTCACCTCGATGACCGCGCCGTGCGCGTGCGCGATGGACTGCGCGGTCGTCAACCCGAGGCCGGTTCCATCAGGCTCGAGGCTGTAGAATGGCTCGAAGATATGCGGCAGCGCCTCGGGCGCAATCGCGCCGGCGCTGTCCCAGACGCTGAAGAGCACCGGGCTCGGAGCCGGCTCGACCGACACCCGCACTCGCCCCTTCGCGCCCGCGGCGCGGAAGGCGTTTCGCAGCAGATTGATGAGCACCTGCTTGATCTGCCCCTCGTCGACCTCGGCCTCGCGGCTCGTTAGCTGCTCGTCGACCGTCGCTCCGCGCGCCACCGGGTCGGCGCGGAGGAGTTCGACAGTCTCGGCGACCAGCGTATCGATGCGCGCGCGTCGGCGCTGCGGGGGCTTGGGGCGCGCAAGCTCAAGGTAATGGTCTACCAGCTGACCGAGCCGGTCCGACTCGCGCACGATGATGCGGCTCAGCTTCTCCTGACTCGACCCTGGCACCGCGTCGGCGAGTAGCATTTGCGCCGACCCCCGCATCGAAGCCAGCGGGTTGCGGACCTCGTGCGCCAGGGTCGCCGACACCCGCCCGAGCTGCGCGAGTTGGTCGAGGCGCGCCATCTCAGTCTCCCGGCGCCGGAGCTCGGTGAGGTCCTGAAACACCACCAACATCACCTCGGGGCTGTCGAGCATCGACGTCGAGATGCCGAGAATGCGTTCACCGCGCTGGGTGTTCGCGACCACCTCCCAGCGTCGCCCGCTGGTCACCGGCGGCAGGTCGCCGAACAAGGCGGTCGCCACCGGCAGCGGCGCTGCCGGCTCGAGCCCGAGAATGGCCGCGCCCGCGGGGTTGAGGAACTGGACCCGCCCCGTCGAGCGCTCGACCACGGCGAGCCCCGACGCGATGGCGCTGACGATGCGGTCTCGTAGGTCCCTGGCCCTCGCCAGATCGGCTTCGCTCTCGAAGAGGCGCCCGCGCGTCCGGATGAGCTGCTGGGCGACGTAGCCGCTCAGCCCGGCCACCAGCCACTGTGCGAGCAACTGCGTGGTGACATCGCCCCACGGGCGGCTGCCGTCGTGCGCCAGGCGCACCCACAGCGCGAAGCCCAGCGAGCTCAGCGTCGTCAGCCCCGACGCGCCGAGCGCTCCGCGCGCGCCCAAGACCACTGCGCCACCGATGATCGACAGCAGGTAGGTGAACCAGAACGGCGAGTTGCCTCGCTCCGTGAGCACGACGATGGCCGACGCGAATGCCACCGACGTGACGACCTGGAGCCAGGCCGTCCACGTGCCGTGGCGCTGCCGTCGCACCAGCACGCCCGACACGAGCGTCAGCACGTAGTCGATGAAGACGACGGCGAACCAGGCGAACCCCTCGCCCTCTTCGAGCCGCCGCTCGGCGAGCTGGGTGGCCGCCAACGCGAGAATGCTCGTCGTCGCGACCGTCCTGAAGAGGATGACGGCGGTCAGCCGCCGCTCGAGATCGTTCTTGTCGCGTCCAGGGGCCGAGGGAGCTCGCGCGCTACTTGATGGCACTGGCGATGGTGAAGATCGGCATGTACATCGCGATGAGGAAGCCGCCGACCACGCCGCCGAGGAACACCATCATGAGCGGCTCGATCATCGCCGTGAGACCACCGACGGCGGTGTCGACCTCTTCGTCGTAGAAGTCGGCGATCTTCCCAAGCATCTGGTCCATCGCGCCCGTCGCCTCGCCGACGCCGATCATCTGAACCACCATCGACGGGAACACCTTCGTCTCGGCCAGCGGGCCCGAGATGTTCTTGCCTTCAGAGATCTTGCTGCGCACGTACTGAATGCCCTTCTCGATGGTCCGGTTGCCAGCAGTCTTCGCGGTCACGTCGAGCGCGTCGAGAATGGGAACGCCCGAGCTGACCATCGTGCCCAGCGTACGCGTGAAGCGCGCGACGGCGACCTTGGTGAGCACGCTGCCGATGACTGGCACGTACAAGATGAGCTTGTCGAAGATCTCGCGGCCGCGGGGGTTCCGGTAGAACGTGACGAAGACAGCAATGACGGCCGCGACGCCGACGACCATGTACACGATGTATTGCTGGAGCCACTCGGACAAATCGACGACGAACTGCGTCGGCGCCGGCAGCGCAGAGCCGAAGTCACCGAACATCTTCGCGAAGACCGGCGTCACCTTGAGCAGCAGCATCGCCGTCACGCCGATGCCGACGACGAGCACGATGATCGGGTACGAGAGCGCGCTCTTGACCTTGCCCTTGAGCTTCTCGGACTTCTCCCGGTAGACCGCGAGCCGGTTCAAGATGGTGTCGAGGATGCCGCCAACCTCGCCCGCGGCGCACAACTGGACGAACAGGTCGTCGAAGACCTTCGGGTGATCCTTCAACGCGTCGGAGAAGGTCGAGCCCCCCTCGACCCGCGTCTTGATCGCGAAGATCACCTTCCGGAAGCCGGGGTTCGGCGTCTGCGAGCCGAGAATGTCGAGGCACTGCACCAGCGGGAGCCCGGCGTCGATCATCGTCGCGAACTGACGCACGAAGATCAGAATGTCCTTGCCGGTCACGCCGCCAGACCCCGGCAGCGTCAGGCCCGCGTCGAGGATCGTCTTCTTCCGCACCTTGCTCGGCGTCAACCCGAGCGACTTGAGGCGCGCATCGACGGCGGCAGCGTCCGTCGCCTCCATCTCGCCCTTCTTC
>JADCJJ010000509.1 GCA_020247085.1 Myxococcaceae bacterium
ATCCTCGTGTACGATCTCGGCGGTGGCACGTTCGACGTGTCGGTGCTCGAGGTGCGCGGCAACGTCTTCGAGGTGGTGGCGACCGGGGGCGACACGTTCCTCGGCGGCATCGACTTCGACCACCGCGTCATCGACTTCATGGTCGACGCCTTCCTGCGTGAGACGAAGGTCGACCTCACCCAGAGCCCGGTCGCGATGCAGCGGGTGAAGAACGCGGCCGAGGCGGCGAAGATCGACCTGTCGCTGATGCAGAAGGTGACGATCGAGCTGCCCTACATCGAAGAGAAGAAGGGGCGCCCGGTCGACCTGCGGGTGCCGCTGTCGAGGGAGCAGCTCGACTCGCTCACGGGCGACCTGGTCGCCCGCACCTTTCAGATCTGCGACGACGTGTTGACCGAGAAGGGCATCACCCGCTCGTCGATCGACGAGGTGATCCTCGTCGGCGGGCAGAGCCGCATGCCGCTGGTGCAGCAGCGCATCAAGGAGCACTTCGGCAAGCCGGCCCGCAAGGGCGTGCACCCCGACGAGTGCGTCGCCCTGGGCGCGGCGCTGCTAGGCGAGTCGCTCGACGTGGCCATCGACTCGGTGACGCTCATCGACGCCGTGTCGATGCCCATCGGGTACGGGCTGCCCACGGGGCGGTTCCGGAAGATCATCGACAAGAACCACCGGGTGCCGTTGCTCAAGAGCTTCCGCGTGCCGCCGCCGAGGCCCGGCGCCGGCTTCGTCGAGCTCGACGTCTACCAGGGCGACAGCGAGTTCATCGTCGACGACGAGTACCTGGGCACCGTGAGGCTGCCCGCGGCTGACGCCGGCAAGCGCATCGACTTCAGGGTCGACGAGGAGTGCCTGTTGCACGTGTCCCTCTCCGACCAGGGCGGTGGCCGCGAGGTCAAGCTCGCGACCCGCGACACCCCCGAGGTGCTCAAGCGCGCCGTGGCCGAGGCGCTGTCGCACGGCGCGTCGAGCGAGCCCGCCCCCGGGGAGGGCGCCGGCGGCGGGGCGGGGGGGCTCTTCGCCAGCCTCAAGCGCCTGCTCGGAGGTCGGTGATGGTGCCGCTGTTGACCGAGGCCTTCGTGTCGCACGCCATCGCGGTCCTCAACGACGACCCTGGCTTGCCGGCCGCCGCCGAGGGGTGGGTGGGTGACTTCGGCGTCACCATCGAGCGGTCGAGCGGCGCGCTGTGCGTGTGGTGCGCGGCCCCGGTCGGCGGGCGCTTTCCGCCGCCGCGCTTCGTCACGCCGGAAGCGCTCGACGAGGCCCACGTCGCCTACGAGGCCCGCGCCGACGAGGCCACCTTCCGCGCGCTCATCGACGGCGGGCTGGACCCCATCGCGGCCATCGTGCAGAAGCGTCTGTGGGTGCGTGGCGACCTGCAGCCGATCATCGCGCGCCTCAACCACCGCGGGCTGGCCGAGCGATGGCTCACCCGGCTCCGACAAGGGGGATGACGATGGGACTGCGGAAGAAGCTGACCGAGCAGGCGATGGGGCTGTCGGCGAAGGCGATGGAGAGGCTGTTCGCCGACGAGCGGCGCGCCGCGAAGGTGGCCGAGGCCATCGGCGCCGTGCAGCGCGGCAAGGCCGCCGTCGACAAGACGCAGGCGGTGGTGATGCACCAGCTCAACTTCGCGACGAAGGCCGACTTCAAAGAGCTCGGCCGGTCGCTCTCGGCGCTCAAGAAGCGCGTGAAGGCCCTCGACGAGAAGCTCTCGGGGTCGTGAGGCGCGGCGTCGGCGCTCACGCGTCGGGCGTCAGGCGGTGGGCGTCGATGGCGTCGGGTTTCCTCGTTGACACCATGGGGGGCGCGTGGCATTTGGCTGTCTCCTTCCGGAGCGGCGCCTTCAGTCGACGTCTGACTGAGAGTGAGCCGGGCACATAGCTCAGCGGTAGAGCACAGACTTCACACGGCGGGGGTCCCAGGTTCGAAACCTGGTGTGCCCACTCGAACAAACCCACGGTTCGCCGTGGGTTTTTCGTTTCTGGGGAGGGCGCCGAAGACGCGGCCGCATCGGGGTGCCTAGAGTCAGAGCATGCACGCCGGGCGTCTCGTGGTGGCAGGGCTGTTGGTGGCCGGGTCGGCGGGGGCCGAGGTGTACCGGTGGACCGACCCCGACGGCACCGAGCACTTCACCGACAACCCATCTTCGGTACCGGCCAACGTGAAGGCGAGGGCGACGCGCGG
The DNA here is from genome assembly GCA_020247085.1 of Myxococcaceae bacterium. Classification (GTDB taxonomy): domain Bacteria; phylum Myxococcota; class Myxococcia; order Myxococcales; family Myxococcaceae; genus Xiheimicrobium; species Xiheimicrobium aquaticum. The sequence continues at coordinate 2,185 of JADCJJ010000509.1, forward strand.
CGCTGACATCAGCACCGTGTCGGTGGTCGACGCGCGGCCGGTGGCGCGGGTTGCTCCAGCCGACGGGCCCGCGGTCGCGCCTGCGAGGGCCGAGCCCGTCGACGCGCGGCGCTCGGAGCGTGAGTGGAGGGCGGCGTTTCGCGACGTCGCGGAGCGCCAGGCCCGCCTCGAGGACGAGATCGAGGTCGACCGCCGGAAGGTCGAGGACGTCAACGGGCTGCCGGTCGCGGCGCGCTTTCACTGCGCCGCCATGGGTGGCGGGGTGCTCTTCGTCCCAGGCGCGGTGGCGGCGGGGTCGTCGGTCGTCGGGAGCACCGTGTCGGTGGGAGGCGCCGTCGGTCAGGGAGGCGTCGGCTTCGCCGTCGGCGGTGGTGCCGTGGCGACACAGCAGCACTTTTTCCAGACGGCGACGCCCGGGGTCTTCGCCCAGCCCTGCGTCTTCGCCTTCAACCCCGAGTTCGAGCGTGCCAGAGAGCGCCTCGAGCTCAACCGCAAGGCCCTGTCCCGGGTGAAGGCCGAGGCTGCCGACCTCGAGCGCCGGGCCAGCTTCGAGGGCGTTCCCCGCGAGTGGCGACGCTGATATTCACCGCGCGTTGGCAGTCAGCCGGTCCCATAGCTCAGTTGGATAGAGCGGCGGTTTCCTAAACCGCAGGTCGCAAGTTCGATTCTTGCTGGGATCACTTCGGAGGCGAGGCGGACGTGGTGAGAGACGAGGCCGCGGCCGCCCGCTTCGAGCAGTTCCCGGTGCCGGCGTCGGTGCGCGAGGTGCTCGAGGCGCTGGTGCGCGGGGGCTTTCAGGCATTCCTCGTCGGCGGCTGCGTGCGTGACGTGCTGCGGGGGCAGGCGCCGAAGGACTTCGACGTCGCCACCAGCGCTCGGCCCGCCGAGGTGCAGCGCCTCTTCAAGCGCGTCATTCCCACCGGCATCGAGCACGGTACGGTGACGGTGGTGGTGCAGGGCGCCCACGTCGAGGTGACGACGTTCCGCGTCGAGTCCGAGTACCTCGACGGGCGTCGGCCCTCGAAGGTCGAGTTCCACTCGGACATCGAGGCGGACCTGTCGCGGCGAGACTTCACCATCAACGCGATGGCCTTCGACCTGGTTGCGAAGCGCCTGGTCGACCCGTTCGGCGGCGAGCAGGACCTGCGGGTGGGCCTGGTGCGGTGCGTGCGCGACGCGATGGAGCGGTTCCTCGAGGACGGGTTGAGGCCCATGCGGGCGGTGCGGTTCGCGACGGTGCTGGGGTTCGAGGTCGAGGCGCAGACCGAGGCGGCGATCGGCCGCACGCTCCACGTCTTCCGCAAGGTGGCCACCGAGCGGGTCAACCAGGAGTTCACCCGCCTGCTGCTGTCGCCGCGGGTGCAGACGGGGCTCACGCTGGCGGCGCGCACGGGGCTCCTGCAGGTGTTCCTGCCCGAGGCCGAGGGCGCCGACTTCTCGGCCCCCGCGCGCGCCCGCGAGGACGTGTCGCTGCGGCTGGCCGTGTTGCTCTCGGGCTGCGCCGGCGCCGAGGCCGTCGTGCAGCGGCTCAAGTACCCGAACAAGGTGGCCGCCGACGTCGGGCACCTCGTCGCGAACCAGCACCTGCCCGGGCCGAACGCCACCGACGCCGAGCTGCGCCGCTGGCTGTCGCGCGTGAAGGCCGAGGCGGCGGTGCCGGTGCTCGAGCTCGCCGAGGCGCTGGGGCGGGGCGACGCCGTCATTCGCCGGCGGCTCGAGGCTCAGCTCGCGGCCCGCCCGCCGCTGACGACGAAGGCGCTGGCGCTCACCGGCGCCGAGGTGATGGTGGCGCTCGGGGTCGGCCCCTCGCCCGTCGTCGGCCAGGCGACGGCGTACCTGCTCGAGCGCGTCCTCGAGGCGCCCGCTCACAACACGAAAGAGGGCCTCATCCGGCTCCTCGAGGCGTTCCCCCGCCCGGGCTGAGGCCCCTTCGGAACTCTCCACAGGCTTTCCCACATCGCTGACGGCCGGCCGGGCGGCGGGCGGCCCCGAGTCCGTCGCTGCATGTGGAGAACTCCATCGAACACTCCACAGAGCACCTTTTTCCAGTGGGTTGGCCTGTTGAGCGCCGGTCTCCCCGGCCGTCACCGCCCCGTGACGCCCATGTAGGCAACAGTCGCTCTGCTGTGGAAAACGGGGTGGGAGAGGGCTTTGCGCCGCCGGGCGGCTGTGGCATCCGTCGGGCATGCGGGTCGTGGTGGCCATGTCAGGCGGGGTCGACTCCTCGGCGGCGGCGGCGCTGCTGAAGGAGCAGGGCCACGAGGTCATCGGCATCACGCTGCGGGTGTGGGGCGCGGCGTCGAAGGCTCAGTGCGGGAGCTGCTGTAGCCCCGACGACATCGACGACGCCCGCCGGGTGGCCGAGGCGCTGGGCATTCCGTTCTACGTGGCCAACGTCGAGGAGCTCTTCAAGGAGCGCGTGGTGACGCCCTTCGTGCAGAGCTACCTGTCGGGCCGCACGCCGATTCCGTGCGTCGCGTGCAACGAAGACGTGAAGTTCGGCTTCCTGCTGAAGCGGGCGCGGGCGCTGGGCGCGAAGCTGGCGACGGGGCACTACGCGCGCGTCGAAGACGACGGTGGGCGCAAGGTGCTGCGGCGCGGCGTCGACGCCGCGAAGGACCAGTCCTACTTCCTGTTCACGCTCGGGCAGGACGAGCTGGCCGACGTGGTCTTCCCCATCGGGCACCTCGAGAAGCGTGAGGTGCGGGCCATCGCGGAGCGCCACGGGCTCGTCACCAGCGCGAAGCCCGAGTCGATGGAGATCTGCTTCGTGCCCGACGGTGACTACGCCCGCTTCGTCGAGAAGGTGGCGGGGCCGCAGCCCGGGGGCGAGGTGGTGTCGACGAACGGCGAGGTGCTGGGCACGCACGAAGGGGTGCACCGCTTCACCGTGGGGCAGCGGCGGGGGTTGAACGTGCCGGCGCAGGGCGCGCCGCGGTACGTGCAGCGCATCGAGGCGGACACCCGCCGGGTGGTGGTGGGCCCGGCCGACGTCATCGCCCGGGAGCGCTTCAACCTCTTGCGGCCGAAGTGGGTGGACGGGGCGGCGCCGACGGGGCGGAAGCTGCAGGTCCGCATTCGCCACCGGCACCTGGGCACCCGCGGGCAGGTGGTGGTGAACGGTGACGGGCATGTCGAGGTCCAGCTCGACGAGCCGGCGAAGGCGGTGACGCCGGGCCAGGCGGCGGTCTTCTACGACGGCGACGTGGTGGTCGGCGGAGGGTGGATTCTCTGAGGCGACCGCTCGGGCAGAAGCTCCGCTACGCTGAACATCGATGCAACGGAGCGCCGCGATCGTCGTGGGAGTCGCCCTCGGGCTCGCCCTGGGCCTCGCGTCGTGTGGCGCCCCACCGAAGCAGCAGTCGGCGCAGCCGTGCGAGGCCTCGACCTGCGCCGGGTGCTGCGACGCGCGAGGGGAGTGCCTGAGCGGCACGGCGGTCTTCGAGTGTGGGGTGGGGGGCGTCGCCTGTCGGGTCTGTGCAGTGAACGAGCTGTGCGCGGCGGGGGCGTGCCAGCGCTTCGACGGGGGGGGGTACGACGCGAGCGTTCCCATGGCTCGCGACGCCGGGGTGAACGCCGACGCCGGCACCTTCGACGCGGGCCCGCCTCTTGCGGACGCAGGCGGGGCGCCCGACGCTGTCGGGCTCGACGCAGGGGGCGTGCGGGACGGCGGCGCGACGTCTGACGGCGGGCCTCCGGTGTCCTTCGTCACCGACGTCGTGCCGGTGCTGCTGTCGTGTGATGGGTGTCACCTGCGCAGCACCTACCGCGCCGCGCGTGACCGGGTGGTGCCGTTCGACCCGAACGCGAGCCTGCTGTACCAGCGCATCACGGGGCTCTCGGGCAACCCGATGCCGCCGGGGGGCCCGCTGTCGAATACGGACCCGGCCGGCACCGAGCGGATCCGCCGGTGGATTCTGCAGGGCGCGCTCAACAACTGAAGCCAGGGCGCTCGGCGCGGTGGCGTGGGGCCTGGCCGAGGGGGCGCTCGGC
>JADCJJ010000051.1 GCA_020247085.1 Myxococcaceae bacterium
CGAGCGCCTGGAACCGCGCCGCGTCGAAGCGCTCCCCGGGCTCCACGCACGAGACGAGGTGATGGGGCACCCGCGCCAGCTCCGCCGCCGACGGCTTCGCCATGCCGATGTCGAAGTGCCGGTACACCTGCTGCGAGTCGGCGCTGACGATCTCGGCGCCCAACCGCTCCGCGAGCGCGATCGCCACCCGCGTCTTCCCTGAGGCCGTCGGCCCCGCGATGATCGACAGCGGAGCGCTCACGGCCACCCCAGCACCGCGCCGAGCTCGCGCTCGAGCATGCCCCCGTGGTCGACGCTGGCCTCCCGCTGCAACGGGCGGCCAGTGCCGTCGGCCCCGACGACGACGCGCGAGGGCCTCCCCCCCGGCGGCCCCAGCCACCGCGTCGCCATCCGCGTGCCCGGGTCCTTCAGCCCCTCGAACATCAGCGCGCTCGCCGCCACGAGCCCCGCCACCGCCCGCTGCCTTGCGACCTTCGAGTCGATGGCCACCCGCGGCCCCCATCGCCGGGACTGCTCGGACAGCGCCTGCTCGCGGGGCCCGCGGCAGCTGGTCGCGTACGAGCCGACGACGCGCTTCACGCCAGCCTCGGCCGCGGCCGGCCCCACGTCGCGCTCGAGCCCCTGAGCCCCACCCGCGGGCACTCTGGCCGCCCGGGCGTCGGGGCGCTCAACCCGCTGCGACGGTCCCCCCGCCCCAAGCTCACCTCCGGCGCGCGCCCCCACCGCCACCCGACAGCTCACGGCCAGCACGCACTTGCGCATTCCCCCTATTCAAGAGGAAGCGCCGCGACGAGGTCGACGACTTTCGCCCGCCGGGCTGGCTCCACGGCCCCGGGGCCAGGAGGGGAAATTGATGCCCCCGGCGCTTCGTGTGAGCGTACGCCCCGACGATGCAGACGTCGCTCGACCTGCAGCAGGCCCTCTTCCGGCACCAGCAGCGGCAGATCGACGCGCTCGTGGCCGGCGCCTCGAAGCCCTTCAAGGCCTATGAGGCCCGATACCGCCGCGCCAGCCGCGCCGTGCGACGCGTCATCTCCCTCTCCGAGCTGCACCGCCGCGTCGCCGCCGCCGACGTGGTGCACGTGGGCGACTACCACACGCTCCGCTTTGCCCAGCGGGCGTTCGTCGACCTGCTCAAGCACGCGCTCCAGACGGGCCGCCGCGTCGTCGTCGCCCTCGAGTTCGTCGAGGGCCGGCACCAGCACGCCGTCGACGAGTACCTCGCCGGCCGGCTCACCGACCGGGCCTTCCTCGACGAGATCGGCCACCCCTACTCGGGCGCCTTCGACATCTGGCCGCACTTCAAGCCCATCTTCGAGCTGGCCCGCCGGCGCCGCCTCGAGCTCGTCGCCATCGACAAGCGGGCCACCGGCCCGAAGTCGCTGCCGCAGCGCGACGCCTATGCCGCCCGGCGCATCGCCGACGCCGCCCGCGCCGACGACCGCCCGCTCGTGCTGGTGCTGATGGGCCAGTACCACGTCGCCCCGGCGCACCTGCCGGCCGAGGTGACGCGAGCCCTGGGCGCGCACGCGCGGCGGCAGCTCGTCGTCTTCCAGAACCCCGAGGGCGCCTGGTGGAAGCTGGCGCGCGCTGGCCAGGTCGACGCCGTCGACGCCATCGAGCTCTCCGACGACGTGCTGGCGCTCTTCAACGCCTCACCCATCGTCTGCCAGCGCACCTTCCTCGACTACTGCGAGGCCGAGGCCGGCGACGCGCCGGTGGACGACGGCGGCCTGGCCGGCACCGTGCGCACCCTCGCCAGGGAGATCGCCCGGCTCACCGGCGTGCGCATCAAGGATCAGCTCGCCCGCCTCGAGGTCCTCACCCCCAACGAGCTCGACGTGCTCGACCGGCTCCGCCGGAGAGGCGGCTTCTCGAAGCGCGAGCTTGGCGAGCTGGAGCAGCACGTGCTGTCGGGCCAGAGCGCCTTCATCCCCCGCGCGAACGCCATCTGGCTGTCGGGCTTCTCGCTCAACCACGCCGCCGAAGAGGCCGCCCACTTCGTGCGCCATTGCGCCGTCGGCTCGGCGATGGAGCAGTCACGGCGCCGCACCGACGCGTTCTGGGCCCGCTGCGTGGAAGAGGCCATCGCCTTCTTCGGCTCGAAGCTCGTCAACCCGCGCCGCACCTGCACCTCGCTGACGACCTGGGCCAGCCACTTCCTCCACGACACGCCCGGCCTCAAGGCCACCGCCGCCTTCGTGCTGGCGCTCTCGAGCGCCCCCGACGTGCGCCACCCCGAGGTGCGCCGCCTCGTGCCCACCGGGCTCGAGCAGTTCACCGCCGTGACGCACGCCATGGGCTACCTGCTCGGCGCCGCCCTCTTCGAGGCCCACCGCACCGGGCGCCTCGACCGCGCCGACCTGCGCGCCCTCTTCACCGACCCGCTACCCGAGGGCGCCGCGGCCTACGAGCGCTGGAGCAAGCGCGCCCGCGCCCTGCCCGCCTCGAACCCGAAGGCCGCCTGACGCCTCACGTGGGCACCAGCTGCTGGGCGATCTGCTCGAGGTCGCCAAGCGTCTGCACCGTGACGACCTGCGAGCAGCGCTTCTCGTAGGCGAGCATCTCGCTGTCACCGAAGCCCCAGTTGGTCCTGGGCTCGGTGCAGATCCACACCACCCGCTTCGCCTTCCGCTTGATCTCCTCGAGGGCCCACGCGTTCGGCGGGTTGTGGTTGTTCCGCCCGTCACCGATGACGAATACCGTCGTCCGCCGCGTGACGGCGCCGAGGTGAGCGCGGGAGAACTCGGCGAGCGCGTGGCCGTAGTTCGAGTTGGCCGCCAGCGAGATGACATTCGCCTGCGTGGCGGCGTCGATGGCCTCCTCGGGGGCCGCGCCCTTGAAGAAGCGCGTCACCTCGCCGAGCTCCGACACGAAGATGAAGCTGCGCACGCGGGTGAAGAGCGACTGCAGCGTGAAGGTGAAGAGCAGCATCAACCGAGAGGTGACGCGCACCGAGTCCGAGACGTCGCACAGCACCATGACGTCGGGCCGCGCAGGGCGGCGGCTGCGGAACACCGGCACCATCGGCACCCCGCCCGACGAAAGATTGCGGCGAAGGGTGCGTCGCGGGTTGAGCTGCCCCTTGCGCCTGGAGCGCTGGCGGCGAACGAGCCGGCTCTTGAGCTTCTCGGCCAGGGCCCGCACGGCGCGCTGCGCCACCTCGATCTCGGCGCGCGTCAACAGGTGCAGCTGCTTGTCCTTCACCCCGCCCTTCGCGCGGTCGAGGCGCGCGGCGATCTGCCGCCCCACCTCACCGCGGGCCGCCTCTTCGACCTTGCGCATCGCCGCCCCGAGGTGCCGCGAGACGACCTCGACGCCCTGCACCGACACGCCCCGCGCCGTCAGCTCGGCCGCCACCTGCTCGACGTCGCTGCGCATACGCTCGAAGCCGGCCCCCGACAGCAACCGGCGGCTGTAGAACCCCGTCTGCAGCGCGTTCTGCACCTTGGAGAAGTCGAGCTGCAGCGTGGCCTGGCGGAAGAGGCTCGCGAGCCGGCCGCGGTCGCCCTGGAGCGCCGCCTGCGTCAGCGGCGCCAGCTGCCCGGCCAGGCGCTCGAGCATCCACACCACCATCTTCAGCTCGTCACCCTCGAGCAAGCCCTCGTCGGCGATGCGCTGCGCGAGCGAGCGGTCGAGCCCCTCGAGCATCTTCAGGGCGCCGGTGAAGAAGAGGTCGAACGCGCGGTCGAACACCGCCCCCTCCGACGCCCGCTTGCACAGCGTCGCCCGGAGCGTCGCGCGCAGGCGCTCGGGGTCGTCGACGCCCGCCACGGCGAGCGCCTCGACGGCGTCGCGCGTCTCGGTCAACGCCACCTTGAGCCCGTTCTGCCGCAGCACCTCGACGAACTCGACGACGCGGGCCTCCATCATGCGCCGCGCGCCCCCTCGCGCGAGAACGCCATCACCACCTCGACGTGCTTCGTCTGCGGGACCAAGTCGAACAGCCGCACCGTCTCGGGCACGAAGCCGTGTGCCA
>JADCJJ010000510.1 GCA_020247085.1 Myxococcaceae bacterium
CCGCCTGCAGAACAACCCGCCGTGGCTCAGCGTCAACCCCACCACCGGCGCGGTGTCGGGCACGCCCACCAACAACGCCACCGACCCCGGCACCCGCACCGTCACCCTCGTTGCCAGCAGCGATTGCGGCTCGTCGGCCTCGACGACCTTCACGCTCGACGTCAGGCGGAACCAGTGGTGCGGAGACTCCAGCGGGTCCTGCGCCGCGCAGCCTCCCCTCTGTACCCCGGGCGCCGGGGCGACGGACGTCGGCTGCCAGTGCGTCGAGGCCTGCCGCTTCACGCGCGGGACGGCGCCGTTCAACCCACGGGTCAAGTACTCGTGGGGCGACCCCTCGCTGCCCACCGACACGGACGTGATGATGGCGCCCATCGTGACGCAGCTGACGGACGACGACGGCGACGGGCGCATCACCGCGCGCGACACGCCCGAAATCGTCGTCGTCACGTTCAGCAACGGCGACTACAATGGGGTGTACGGGCTCGGGGTCGTCCGGGCGCTCTCGGTGCGCCAGGGGGTGCTCACCCAGCTCTGGGCTCGCCCCGGCGTCCTCAACGCCATGAGCCAGCTCGCGTCGGGTGACATCGACGGGCTCCCGGGGAACGAGGTGGTGGGGTGCGGGCCGAACGGAACCGTTGCGTTGCGAGGTGACGGCACGGTGCTGTGGCAGAACGGGAACGCGACGTGCGCTTGGTATGCGTTCGCATCTCTCGCCGACCTCGACTCGGACGGCGTCGTCGAGGTGGTGACCCAGAGCCGTGTCCTCGATGCACGGACCGGCAGCGTGAAGACGGCGTTTCCCGGGCTGTTCAACGTCGTCGTCGCTGACGTCGACGGCGACGGGAGGCAGGACCTCGTCACGCCAAGCCAGGTGCTCCGACTCGACGGGTCGGTGTTGGCGAGCGTCGCTGGAGCCTTGGGGTTCGTGGCGGTCGGAGACCTCAATCGTGACGGTCGCATCGAGGTGGTGTCGGTGGACCTCAGCAATCACCGGATGGCCATCTGGAGCTATGACCCCAGCGCTCCGACGCGGGGGACGCTCGTTCGAAGCGGGCTCGACATCAACGGCCCGCTCGACCAGCGGCGCTGTGGACATGACATCGGTGGGGGTCCTCCTACCATCGGTGACTTCAACGCAGACGGTTACCCCGACGTGGCGCTCGCGGGTGGTGTCGGTTACGCGGTCTTTGACGGGCGGAAGCTGATGGATGGGGTGACCCCCGCTGCTTCAACGCTCATGTGGGCTCGTCAGACCCAGGACTGCTCCTCGGCGGCGACCGGCAGCACGCTGTTCGACTTCGACGGCGACGGCCGTGTCGAGGTCGTCTACGCCGATGAGCTCAACCTGCACGTGTACGACGCCGCCACCGGCAACGAGCTGTACACGACGTGCAACACCTCAGGGACGCTCATCGAGTACCCGCTGGTTGCTGACGTCGACAACGACGGGCAGGCAGACCTCGTCGTCGTCGCGAACGCCTACGCGGCGCCGTGGGGCTTCCGCTGCGTCAATAACCCAGGCCAGTGGTTCTCTGGCGTGCGCGTCTTCACGAGCGCGAACAACGATTGGGTCGTGACCCGGCCCGTGTGGAACCAGCACGCCTACGCCGTCACCAACATCGAAGACGACGGCACGGTGCCTCGAGCACCGCCCCAGAACTGGGTGGTGCCCGGGCTGAACAACTTCCGTCAGAACAAGCAGCCGGGCCTCGAGTTCGCGGCCGCCGACGCCGTCGTCTCCGTGGCAGGCGTGTGCACGACGGGCGGCGTCCGCTACTGCGTCACGGTCACCAACGTCGGTGAGGCGCCGTACCCCAGCGGCGCCCTCGTCGAGCTCGTGGCGAACCCGACGGGGGCGTCGCAGGTGCTCGGCATGTTCTCGACCACGCGCGCGCTGGCGCCGGCGCAGAGCGAGTTCTTCACCTGGCAGGGGCCGGCCTCGATGGGAGCCACGCCGGTCGTCGCGCGCGTTCAGTCGGGCGCGGCGCGCGAGTGTCGCACGTCGAACAACACCTCGGCCCCCACCCTGGCCTGTGCGGGCAGCCCGTGCGTCGGTCCAGGGTGCGAGCCGTGCGTCGCGGGCAGGGCCTGTACGTCGAACCCGACGCCCTGCCGTGAGGGACGAACGACGTGCGTGGGCGGCATGACGTCGTGCGCCGACACCGCCGCCGCGAGACCCGAGGGGGTCTCGTGTGGGCCGGGTCAGGTCTGCGCCGCGGGCAGCTGCACGCAGCAATACACGGTTCAACTCACCACCTCGCGCAACGACGTCGACCTCGCGGTCCTCCTTCGGGGGGCGCCGTACGGCTGGAATGGCGTGACGCCGGTGTTCGTCTCCGTCACCATCGCCCCCGGCGTCGTCATCGGCGCGACCTCGACCGCCGCGCCGGCGTTCTCGACGGGCGCCCTGCCGCAGGGCTCGCGTGTGCGGCTCATCAACCGGGGGCGCATTCAGGGCAAGGGCGGAAACGGAGGAATCGGCGGCGGGCAGATAACGCTGTGCCACCCGCAGCGGAACGGTGAGGCTGGAGGTGTGGCGCTGCGCCTGACGGTGCCGACGCAGTTGGACAACACGACGGGCGCGCTCTTCGGCGGTGGTGGCGGTGGCGGCGGCGGCTGTAACGTGTGCGGAACCCAGTCGGGTGGCGGGGGTGGCGGCGGTGGCGCCGGAGCGCTGCCGGGGGCGGGGGCGAACGGCGGCGGAGGGCCCTCGCGGCCCGGCGCCCAGGGCACCGACACCGCTGGGGGGCCAGGCGGGTCAGACCAGTGCGGTGGCGCGGGCACCGGTGCCACCGGTGGAGCACCGGGCCTGCCCGGGCAGGGTGTCTCGAACGGGTCTGGCAGCTCGACGGGGGGCGCTGCGGGCGCCGCCATCGTCGGTCAGGCGTTCGTCACCGACGTCGGCGCCGCGGCGGGCGACCGACGGGGCCCCCGCATTCCGTGAGCGCCCGTGGCCTGCCGAGCCGCCCCGGGGAGCCCTCCGGCTCGCTGGGCTGACGCGCCGCCACGCCCTTCGCGGGCCAGGCCGGCGTCATGCGCGCCGAGCGGTGCGTCGGGCCCGCGCCGCGGACGATGACGTCGGGTCACCCCGCGTCGCGGGCCTCGGGGACGGCGGAGGGGCTGGCTGCGGGCCGGGCCCGCCGGGGCGAGGCGTTCGCCGGAGCCCGGTGCCGGGCAGCAGGCGCCGTCCGCGCGCCGGGGGGGGGTGGGCGCGCTCACCCCGGGCGTAGCGGGCCAGGCCGGCGTCATGCGCGCCGAGCGGTGCGTCGGGCCAGCGCCGCGGACGATGACGTCGGGTCACCCCGCGTCGCGGGCCTCGGGGACGGCGGAGGGGCTGGCTGCGGGTCGGGCCCTCAGGGGTGAGGCGTTCGCCGGAGCCCGGTGCCGGGCAGCAAGGCGCCGGCCGCGCGCCTGGGGTGTCGGCGCGCTCACTTCGGTCGTGGCGGGGCGGGTGGCCTCTCGACAGCGGTTCCGCGCTTGAAGGGGTCGATGTGCGGCGCCGGCTCGTGGCGCACCAGGTCGACGAGGCCGCGCGCGAGCGAGTTCACCACCGGCACGCGGTGGCGGACCCAGAGGAACGTGTCCACCGGTCTCGCGCCCATGCGGGCCTTCGGCTCGAGCGCCGTGCGGCCCAGCACCACCCGCCGGGCCCGCCGGCGCAGCCCCTCTTCGACGGCCGTCTGGAGCAGCCGCAGGTACAGCGGCAGCGCCTTCGCGGCCTCTCGCGAGAAGCCAATCTGCGCGGCGTGCACCTCGTCACCCAGCGCCTGCACCAGCAGGAAGCCCAGCAGCTCGTCGCCGCGCAGCAGGCCGTGAATGACGCACACGTCGTCGAGCCACGCCATCGCCGGCCAGTAGTCGGGGCTGACGGTGACGGGCCTCACGGTGGCGTGGTCCTGCACCTCGAGGTGGAGCGCCTGCAGGCGGTCCTTGAAGCGCCGAACCTGCTCGACCGTCAGGCGCTCGACGCGCACTCCGGCGTCGGTGAGCGGCCCGAACGTGCGGCGCTTCACGTCGCTGCGGAACTTCGACGTCATGCTGGCGAGGTAGTCGTCGTGCGTGCGCCAGGCCGGGTCGAGCGCGAGCGCCATCGTCGGGCCGCCCGCCATCGCGCGGTAGCTGACGCCCTCGAGCGCGCGGCTCGCCTCGACCTGCGCCGCCGTCAGGTCCTTCACCACGACGAGGTCGGGCTGGCCGTTCAGCTTCTCTGCGCGGCGCACCCGGTACAGGGCCTCGGCCACCGCGCGCCAGCCCAGCGCCGGGTCGAGGCCCTCGCGGAAGGCCACGCCGTCGAGTCCGCCGCTGAGCAGGTTGCCGCACACCAGCACGCGCTGCCGCAGCCGCTCCTCGAGCTCGGCGGTATCGAGCCCCTCGATGAAGCCGCGCGAGGTGCCCGGCCGCAGGCGGTCGACGCCGACGTCGAGCACCTGGAGCGTCATCGCCACCGCCGGCCGCGCCCCGTCGAAGGCGAGCACGTAGCGGTGGGACAGGTTGGGCACCTTCGCCCGCTCCAGGGCGTCGAGGTAGCGGCGCGACAACAGGAGCGAGCGGTGCGCCGTCAGCTCGTCCCACGCGGCGGGGTTGAGCAGCGCGAGCTGGTCGGCGACGACGAACGAGAGGCCCGTCGGCGCGCGGAGGCGGGCCCGGTGCTCGAGCGCCGCCAGCGCGTCACGCATCGGCAGCGGCAGGTGTTCGACGGCCGGGAAGCGGGGTGCGGTCATGCCGCAAGAACTGCCGCCCACCGGGCGCATTCCGGGCGAGGGGCGCTGCGCAGGACGGTGCGCAGCGGGGCGTCAGGCGCCGGGCGGTTGGCCTGGCCGAGGGGCGCGGCGGCCCGTCACTCGAGGGCGCAGCCGCGCTTGTCGTCGAGGTACCGCGCCCGCGCCGTCCACGAGATGAAGGCCGAGCCCGTCACCACCTTGGTGGTGGGGTCCACCTCGAAGCGGGCGACGTTGGGGCTCGCGCGCACCCAGTCGCGGCAGTAGGCCTCGTCCATCTGCATGACGAAGCGGCAGGTGCACGTCATCTTCGCCGCGTTGCCCACGGCGAGCTCGAGGTCGTTGTTGTCGTAGGTGCGCAGCTTCGCCTCGTCCTGCGCGCAGGCCGACAGCGCGAGGGCGAGGGCCGCCAGGCTCGAAGAGGGACGCGTCATGGCCGCACCAGGGGGAGAACGAACTTCACCAGCTCGTTGACGGGAATGCTGCCCTCGCGGTCGTCGCCCGTGCGGACGATGACGAGGTCTTCGGAGGGGATGACGATGATGCGCTGGCCCCAGTGTCCGAGGGCGGCGTAGGTGTCGTCGGGCGCGTCCTTCCAGGGCTTCTCGACGCCCATCGCGGGCGGGCGGTTGAGCCACCACATGAAGCCGTTGGGCGTGTCTTCGCAGGGCAGCTGGTAGGTGTCGTCGGGTACGGCCGCTCCCGAACAGTCACCCCGGCTCGCGCGGAAGGTGTCGCTCACCGCCGTCGCCCGCTGCACCCAGCCCACGGGCAGCAGCCGCTCGTCGCTCCAGCAGCCGTCGTTCAGCATGAGGAAGCCCACCTTCGCGAAGTCGCGCGGCGTCGCGTAGACGAAGCTGCCGCCGAGCGCGTTGCCCGTCACGTCCTCTTCGAAGACGGGCGCCGCCATGCCCAGCTTGTCGAAGAGCTGGCTCCAGAAGGCGTCGGGCCCATGCTTCGCCGTCAGTGCCTTCTTGGCGATGGTGGCCACCACGTGGGCGTCGCCGGTGGAGTAGACGAACGTCGAGCCCGGCGCCTGCAGCTTGCGGTGCGTCAGGACGTGCCGCACCTGGTCACGGCGGCCGGCGCCGAACAGCATCGAGATGACGCTCGACACCTGGTAGGTGCGGTTCTCGTACTCCTCCTGCCACTGCAGGCCCGAGCCGAACTCGAGGAAGTGCTTCACGGTGATGTCGCACACCACCGGGTCGCCGGCGTACTCGGGCAGGTGCTTGCAGACCGAGTCGTTGACGTCGAGCAGGCCCTGGTGCGCGGCGACGCCCACCAGCGTGCTCGAGATGCTCTTCGCCACCGACCACGAGAGGTGGCGCTTCGAGGCGTCCCAGCCGCGCGCGTACTTCTCGTAGACGATGGCGCCGTTCTTCACCACGACGAGGCCGTTGGTGCGGAAGCCCTTGCGCTCCTCGGGCTTGCCGACGAGGGAGAAGGCGAAGTCTTCGAGGGCCTTCACCTCGGCGCTCTTCGCGTCGCGGTTGAGGGGCGCCTCGGGCCATGCGCGGGTGGGCCACGACGCGCGGGTGCGGCACTGCTGCGCCTGCGCGCCGAGGGCGAGGACGGAGACGGCGAGGAAGACGAGTCTCGACATGGGCGTGGCTCCTAGAAGCGCAGCGTCGACAGGGGGACCACCGACGTCGCGCTGACGCCCGGGGTGAAGGAGGGCAGCTCGACCGCCGCGACGGCCTCGGGCGCCTTCCGCAGCAGCCGCATCACCGCCACGCTCGCGCCGCCCATCGCCGCGCCGTCCAGCAGGCTGAAGAGGAGGAGGCCAGGCACGCCCGCCAGGCTGACGCCCGCGAAGCCGGCGATGACGAGGGCCACGACGTGCACCACGAAGGCGGCGCCGGCGCCGGCCCAGAAGCCGAAGCGGCCGTCGGCGTCCGTCAGCTTCGCGTTGCCGAAGAGCCAGCCTGCCAGCGCCGTCAGCACCGGGGCGATGACGCCCATCGGCACCAGCCCGAAGATGGCCGTGGGGATGAGCGAGATGGAGAGGTTGCCCAGCGCGTTCGCCAGCAGCAGGCCCAGCGGCGCGCCGACGACGCCCGCGCCCGCGGCCACGGCGAAGTGAATGGGGAACGAGGGCGGCTCGTGGCGCTCGACCGCGCTGGTGGCCGAGGGGGGCGCGGCCGCCGCCGCGGTGGCCGCCGGCGCGTCTTCGGGGAGGAGCAGTCGCGCCGCCTGGGCGCTGGCCGGGAGGGCCAGCAACGCGAGCGCGAGGGACGACGAGAGGGCAGGACGCATGGGACCTCGAGCAAGAGACCCCGGGAGCTTTAGGCGTGAGTCACGGGGGGCGCAATGCGCGGGGGCGCGGTCGCTGGCGCGTGACGTCAAGGCCGGGCGTCTCGGTGGCGAAGGTGGCCGGTCCCGCTCGTGGGTGGGTCGCGCGCTCCAGCGGGTCGACGACGGAGCTGCGCCTCGGCGCACGGTTCGCTGGTGATGGTTCGGCGTGAGGGCCGAGCAGCGTGGAGCGACGCGCCGTTGAGCGCCGCGGCGCCGTGCCTGGTGTCGTCGTCGACGGAGGTGGGCGCGCGCGGTGGGGCGCCCGATGCATTCGGTCCGCGTGGTGTCGGGCGGGCAGGGTGCTGGGCCGCTCGGCGCACGGTGCTGGAGGTGCTCCGCCGGTGTGGTGTCGTCAGACCCACGCCCTTGGGTCCCTCGTGGTGTGGCGTCGGTCGGGCTCGGTGCGCGCGGTGTCGCCGCGGAGGGGCCCAGCGGCCGCTCGTGGTGTGGCGTCGGTCGGGCTCGGAGCGCGCGGTGTCGCCGCGGAGAGGCCCAGCGGCCGCTCGCGGTGTGGCGTCGGGCGGCTCCTTGCGTGCGGTGTCGCCGGACAGAGGCCCAGCGGCCGCGCGCGGTGTGGCGTCGGTCGGGCTCGGTGCGTGCGGTGTCGCCGGACAGAGGCCCAGCGGCCGCGCGCGGTGTGGCATCGGTCGGGCGCGGTGCGCGCGGTGTCGCCGCAGAGGCGTCCTTCAGTCTGGCGTGGCGCCGCCACGTCGCCGGGCTGGAGTGTGCACGGGATTCATGTGACGACGCCGGCATGAGGGTTCCCCGGTGGGCCGTCGAGGTGCTCGCGTGTCCGAGGTGCGGCGGCGCGCTCTCTGGGCTCGGGCGGCGCGGTGTTCACGTCGTTCGTTGCGACGCCTGTGGGCCGTACCCGGTGCTGGCCGACGTGCCGGTGCTGGTGCCCGAGCCCGCGCGCTGGTGCGCCACCTTCTTCGAGCCGGCGCTGGCGGCCCTCGCCGAGGTGGGCGCGGTGACGTCGGCCGGCGTCGAGACGTTGCGTGCCTTTGCCAGCGTCGCGCCTGGCGTCGAGCCGGCCCGGTTCTCGGACGACTGGACCGCCTGGGAGGCGACGGGCCGCGCCGCGCCGCCCTTCGCCGAGGGACCGGCCCGCGAGGTGCTCGAGCGCCTGTCGTCGCTCGCCGACGCGGCGGGGCCCGGCGCCTTCGTGCTCGAGCGCGTGCCTGACGGCGTCGTGCTCGAGGTGGGCTGCGGCGTGGGCCGTCTCTCGAGACGCCTCGCGCGGCCCCGTCGCCGCCACCTGGTGGGCGACCTGTCGCTGCGTGCTGTGCTGCTGTCGGCTCGCGCGGCCGCGGGGGCCGTGCCGGTGGTGCTCGACGCCGAGGCTCTGCCCATCGCGCGGGGGCGCCTCGACGCCCTCGTCGCCGAGCACGTCGTCGACCTGCTCGACGACGCCGAGGCCTTCTTCGCCGCCGCCGCCCGGGCCGTGGCGCCGCAGGGCCTCGCCCTCGTCACCACGCCGAGGCCCGCCCTCGACGCCCCGGACGACGACGACGGGCGGCTCGCGACGCTGGCGCGGCGGGCGGGCTTCGCCGTCGAGGCCCGCGCCGACGGCCTGCCCTGGCTGCGCCGCAACGACGGCCGCTTCCTCGAGGTGTGGCTGGTGCAGGCGCTGGCCCTGCGTCGGCGCCGCTGACGGCGCGCCCCCGGGGGGTGGGGTGGCAGGCACCCGGCTGTCTCGCCTCTTCCGTCACGTCCGTCGAGCGACGCCGTGCGCGGGGGCGGGGTGCGGGCTACGCTCTTCGGAGTGCGAGGGACGGCGCGCATCCTGCTCATCGACGACGCGGAGCTCGTCTTCGACTTCGTCCAGGCGTTGTTCACGGAGTTCCCCGAGCCGCCTTCGCTCGAGTGGCGCGGCACCTTCGAGGCCGGGCTCGAGGCGCTGCTCGGCGGCGGCTACGACGCGTGCCTGCTCGACTACCGCCTCGGGGCGCGCAGCGGCCTCGACCTGCTGCGCGAGGCGTCGGGCCGGGGCTGTCGCACGCCCATCGTCCTCCTCACCGGCCAGGGCTCGCGCGAGCTCGACCTCGAGGCGCAGCGGCTCGGCGCCGCCGACTTCCTCGTCAAGGGCGACTTCAGCGCGGCGCTGCTCGAGCGCGTGCTGCGCTATGCCATCGAGGGCGCCCGCACCCTCGAGCGGCTGCGTGAGTCCGAGGAGCGCTACAGCCTCGCCCTGCAGGGCGCCAACGACGGCTTGTGGGACTGGCAGGTGGGCGCCGTCGAGATGCACCTGTCGACGCGGTGGAAGTCGATGCTCGGCTACACCGACGATGAGCTGCCCAACCTCAAGGCCTCGTGGTGGGAGCGCGTGCACCCCGACGACACCGCGGCGCTCGAGCTGTCGCTGTCGCGGCACGTCAAGGGAGAGACGCCGCTCCTCGAGCAGGAGCACCGGCTGCGGCACCACGACGGGGTCTACCGGCACATGCTGGTGCGCGGGAAGGCGGTGCGAAACGCCGCGGGCGAGGCGACGCGGGTGGCCGGCAGTCTCACCGACGTCACCGAGGCGCGCAGCCACGACGCCCTCACCGGGCTGCCCAACCGGGTGCTCTTCACCGACCGGCTCGAGCAGGCCTTCGTGCGGGCGCGGCGGGACCCGGACTACCGCTTCGCGGTGCTCTTCATCGACCTCGACCGCTTCAAGTACGTCAACGACAGCCTGGGCCACTCGGCCGGCGACGAGCTGCTCGTCGGCATCGCGCGCCGCCTCGAGCGGTGCGTGCGCGCCGTCGACACCGTCGCGCGCCTCGGCGGTGACGAGTTCACCGTGCTGCTCGACGACGCGCGGGAGCCCGACGGCGCCCTCCGCGTCGCCACCCGCGTGGTCGAGGACCTGGCCCGGCCCTTCCACGTCGGCGGCCACCAGGTCTTCACCGGCGCCAGCGTCGGCATCACCATCTCGTCGCCCCAGTACGAGCGCGCCGAGGACCTGATGCGTGACGCCGACACGGCCATGTACGGCGCCAAGGCGCAGGGCAAGGGCCGCTTCGTCGTCTTCGACCCGGTGATGCACGAGCGGGCGATGCGGGTGCTGTCGGTCGAGTCGGGGCTGCGGCGTGCCATCGACGAGCGTGAGCTCGAGGTGCACTACCAGCCGGTCTTCGCCACGGCGACGAGGCACCTGCTCGGCTTCGAGGCGCTCGTGCGCTGGCGGCACCCGGAGCACGGCATGGTGGCGCCGCTCGACTTCGTGCCCATCGCCGAAGACACCGACCTCATCGCCATGCTCGACCGCTACGTGATGCGCGAGGCGACGGCCCAGCTCGCCCGCTGGCGCGGGGGCACCGGGGCCGACCTGTTCGTCGGGGTGAACGCCTCGCGCAAGCAGTTCGCGCGCGCGGACTTCGCGGCCGAGGTGTCGGCGCTGCTCGACGCGTCGGGGCTCCCGGCCGAGGCCCTGCACCTCGAGGTGACCGAGACGCTGACGATGGACGACGCGCCCCTGGTGGGCCTGCAGCTGTCGAAGCTGGCGAACCGCGGCGTGGTGCTCGTCATCGACGACTTCGGCGTCGGCTATTCGTCGCTCGCCGTGCTGCACCGGTTCCCCTTCAAGGGCCTCAAGGTCGACCGCAGCTTCGTGATGAACCTCGACCAGTCGCCGCGGGCCGCCGAGGTGGTGCGGGCCATCATCGCGATGGCCGGGGCGCTGGGGTTGTCGTGCATCGCCGAAGGCGTCGAGAGCGAGGCGCAGTTCGAGCAGCTGAGGGCGTGGGGGTGCTCGCGGGTCCAGGGGTTCCTCCTCGCCAGGCCGATGCCCGTCGAAGAGGCCGCGCGCTTCGTCAGCGACGCCATTCGTCGAGGCGAAGTCGGGTAGCGGCGCGCCGCGGCCGGGGTGCCGCGGGCCGGTCAGGCCGCATGGTGGAGGCTGACGCCCGCGACCCACACACCTGTACGCGGGCCAGCGCCCGCGCTCGGGTGGGCGATTGAAGCGGAGCCTGATTCCTGGACAGGGCTGCAGCCCGGGTCGTGGGGCTGATGCGGGGCAGAGCGTTTGAGGGCGCCGCTCCCGGAAGCCGTCTGCGCGTTGACGCTCTTCGTGAACGCGGTGACGTCAACCTGCTGACGATTTCCGTCAACAGGTGGACACGCTCCGGGAGAGCGACCCGGTTCCCGGGGTTCGGTGTCGAGAGGGGTGAGCGGAGCTGGGGTGGCCGGCGTCCGTCGACCTGGGTCCTCGACGCTCGAGGCTTCGGAGCGCGACCGCCGAGTCCGTCGCTCGTCGAAGCGGTGCTCCATTGTCGGCGCGCTCGGGTGGGTGGTGACGAGCGCCTCATCGAGCGCGACGAGGACGCGCTCGTTGGCCAGCCGCCGCTCGACGTCTTGGGAGGGTGTGACGTTTCCACCAGCTCCACCTCTGAGAAGCCAGCGACTCGAAGCCATCGAGCGCTTCGAATTCGGCGCTGCCGGCTCAAGCGACCGAGACCTGGACGGCACCACCCAGGCGCTGAGGCCCCGTCGCCCACCATCGCCTCTCCGCGCGGGGCGCCCGTCAGCTTCGGCGGAGCGACACCCACGGCTTCACCAACAACATCCAGAAGACGTCCCGCGATGTCGCACCGCGGTGGGCCGCTTCCTCGAAGGGGTCGTCCGCGACACACGCGTCGACGACTTCGAGCGACCGACCGCGGTTGCCGGCGCCCCTCACGCGCTGCGTGACGCCATTGGTGAGGAGTCCATCAGGTGCCGTCGCCTGACACCCGGGCCCGCACCAGCCGCGGAATCCACCGCCCGTCGGTGACGACGCCCATGTGGCTGGTGCCTGCGGCGAGCTGCTCGACGCGTCGGGCGGAGGCGGGCGGCAGACTCCGGCGCCAGGCGTCGGCCTTCGCGTAGGTGAGCGCCCCCACGAGCTGCACGCGGGCGAGGGAGCGCGTCCAGGGTGAGGGGTCTCCGTAGAAGGCGTCGAGCAGCACCAGGTCGGTGACGAGGCCCTCCTTCGTCCACGCCCGCAGCGTGCGGTTGCCGCCGCTGTGGCCCAGGGCCAGCACGCGCGTCGGCATGGGGCGCCCGAGGGTGCGTGTCAGCTCGTTCGAGAGTGGCGCGAAGGCGGTCCACGCGTCGGGCTCCCGGGGCCCCTTCGGCCCCTCGATGAGCACGAACAGCGTGCGCGCGCCGCTCGCCTCGAACTGCGGCGGCAGCCCATGGTCGCGGAAGGCGTCGTCGACGGAGTCGAAGGAGCCGTGCACGGAGACGACGAGCAGCTCGGGCTCGATGCCCACGGGGCACCACGCGTGCACGGGGCCGTTGGCGGTGACGAGGCGCTGGTGCAGGCCGCCGCCGAGCGGCCGGGCCTGCGGCGAGGTGAGACATCCAGACGAGGGGGACGCGGCGAGGGCGAGGGGCAGGAGCATGCCCACCGCCGGTGCACGTCGCGAGGTGTGCCCTCGGGCGGGGTGAAAGTGTTGAGGTCGTTCGGTTTCTCGCGGGCGCGTCGGCCTGGCGAGCGTCACGCCGCGTTACACCTCGTCACGTCGTGTGACGCCTCGGGAGCCAGGCTCCAGCGGGTCGTCCGCAGGGGACGCGCCGCGCGCGACGGTGGAGCCGGGCCCGGTTCGGCGTGGACGTTCAGGCGCGCCAGGCAGCCTGAAGGCGCCCGCAGTTCTCCGACGGCGGAGCGCCCCGCGCTCGCGCGGAGCCGGGGGCGGCGTGGCCTTCTCGGCCGTGCGTCGTCGCGCCGCCGGTGGCGGTCGGCTCCGGGGTAGGGGAGCCTGCCAGCCCTGACGATGGCACTGCGGCTCTCGTTCGCGTTCGGACCCCGGCGAGGCGTCACGCTCGACGCGAGCCGCCGGCTCATCGTGGGCCGTGGGGCGCACTGCGACGTGCACCTGCTCGACGAGAAGGTGTCGCGTGAGCACTGCGTCTTCGAGGGAGGCGAGGCGCTGGCGGTGACGGACCTGTCGAGCCGAAACGGCACCTGGGTGAACGGGGTGCGGCTCGACGCCCCGCGGGCGCTGCGCGAGGGCGACGCCGTCGGCATCGGAGAGACGCTGGTGCTGGTGTCGGAGGACACGCAGGCGCTGCGCGCTGCGGACGGAGCGTCGACGCTGGTGCTCGCGCGCGGGCCGCTGGGGCTGCAGACGTCGGCCGCCACGGCGACCGAAGACACCCTGGGGCAGGCCGGGCGCCTCGTGCTCGAGGCGGCGCTCTCGGTGTCTCCAGACGGGGCCGCCCGCGCGCTGACGATGGCCTTCGCGAAAGGGCTGCGCTGCGACGAGGTGGTGCTGTGCAGCCGCACGGCCGAGGGGGCCCTTCGCCCGCGCGCCGCCTTCCTGCAGGGGGCCTCGGTGTCGCTCAACGCCGCGCTCGTCGAGCTGAGCCTGTCGCAGCAGCGGGCCGAACCCTCGCCGACCTGGTGGCGGCGCTCGAGCGGGAGCAGGTGGTGCTGGCGATGAAGCGGTGCCGCGGGGTGAAGGCGCAGGCGGCCGAGGCCCTGGGCGTCTCGCGGCCAACGCTTGACCGGAAGCTGGCCGAGTACGGCATCGACTGGCTGGCGGAGTGAGGGCGCCAGCGGCGAGCGGCCCCGCGGGGCGAGGCGCTCGACGTCGCAGGCACGGGGCTCCCTCGCGAAGGTCAGGGGCGCGAGGGAGTCGGTGACGCGGGAGCCGCGGTGAAGGCCGGCTCCAGGTGGCGTTACTTCATCGCCATCATCATCGGCATGCCGTTCATCATCATCATCATCGGCATGCCCATGGACATCATCGAGTTCATGGCGTCACAGGCCTCGCGCATCATGTCCATCGACATGCCCTCCATGGGCATGCACTTCATCATCAGGCCGTCCTTGCCCATCTCGCAGGTCATGCGGGCCATCATCATCGGCCGCATCATCATGGGCATCGGCATCATCATCGGCATGCCGTTCATCATGCCCATCATGGGGTTCATGCCGTTCATCATGGGCATGCCCATCATCGGCATCTGTCCCATCATGCCGTTCATCATCTGCATGGGGTTCATCATGCCGTTCATCATCGGGTTCATCATGGGCATCTGCATGGCGGCGTTCATCGTTCGGGTCTCCTCCCGCGAAAGGGCGCGGGCCGTGGTGTGATGAACAGCGGTGTACCGTGTTGGCGGGGCTGGACAAGCCGGGCGCGACGAATCCTCTGCGCGGGCAGAGGGGTCGGCCATCGGGGCAGAGGCGTCCGCCGGAGCGACTCAGCGGTTGGCGTCGGCGAAGGCGCGCAGGGCGTCGCCGCCGGCGACCCCGCCCGAGTGCGCGGGCGCGAGCCACTCGACGGGGTGGCCTTCGGCGGCGAGGCGGTCGGCGAGGGCGACCATCGAGCGAACGTTCTCGTCGGGGTCGGCGGAGCGGTCGCGGGGGACGGGGCCGAGGGCGCCGCGGGCGGTGACGAGGGCGTTGTCGCCGAGCAGCAGGGTGGAGCCGGCCAGGAAGGCGGCGCTCCCGGCGGTGTGGCCGGGCACGGCGTAGACGCGCACGAGGGTGGCGCCGAACGAGAGCACCTGGCCGTCGCGGAGGGGCTCGTCGATGGGGCGGGCTGGCTTGACGTACGTGTCGACGACGGGCTGTTCGTCAGGGAGAGCGTAGAGCCGAGCGTTGGGGAGCGCGGGCAGGCCGCCGACGTGGTCCTGGTGGGCGTGGGTGAGGAGGACGGCGGTGATGGCCTCGGGGGACACGTCGTTCTCGCGGAGGCGAGCGCGCAGCTCGTCGGGGCGCCAGCAGGCGTCGACGAGCACGGGGCCGACGTCGGTCCGGAGCAGGTAGCACGAGGTGAAGAGGTCGATCATCGCGGTGGCGGGGCCGGCGGTCTTGCGGTTCTCGATGCCGGAGACGTCGGCGCAGGCGAGGGCGAGGCTGGGGGCGAGCAGGAGGCGCAGGCGCATGGGCGGTGAGCTAACGGGGCGTGGGCGGCGGGGCCACCGGGAGGGGCGCGCGAGGTCGACAAGCGGGGCGCCCGAGGCGATTGACCCTCTGCGGCGTGCCCCGTACAAGCCGCGCGTCCCTTTTCCGTCGAGGAGCCGCAACGCATGCGAACGACCTTCCTGCTGGCCTGTGTCGCCGTCTTGTCGGTGGGGTGCGAGAAGAAGAAGCCGGCGGAGGCCGACGGGAAGTCGGGCGCGGTGAAGCAGCCGGTGGTCGAGGTGAAGCCGGCGGAGGCGAAGCCGGCGGACGAGGTGTTGTTGTTGGGTGAGGTGGGGTCGCTGACGGGGAGCGAGGCAGCCTTCGGCATCTCGACGCGTGACGGCATCGCGATGGCCATCGACGAGGCGAACGAGGCGGGTGGGGTGAAGGGGAAGAAGCTGGCGGTGCGGGTGTACGACGACCAGTCGAAGCCGGAGGAGGCGGCGAGCGCGGTGACGCGGCTCATCACGCAGGACAAGGTCCTGGTGGTGTTGGGTGAGGTGGCGTCGTCGAACTCGCTGGCGATGGCGCCCAAGGCGCAGGAGGCGAAGGTGCCGATGATCAGCCCCTCGTCGACGAACCCGAAGGTGACGGAGGTGGGCGACTACATCTTCCGGGTCTGCTTCATCGACCCGTTCCAGGGCTCCGTGATGGCGAAGTACGCGCACGAGGAGCTGAAGTTCAAGGACGTGGCGATTCTGACGGACAAGAAGAGCGCCTACTCGGAGGGGTTGACCGAGGTGTTCCAGCGAAAGTTCGCGGAGCTGGGGGGCAAGGTGGTGGCGGTGGAGTCGTACGCGAAGGGGGACACGGACTTCCGGGCGCAGCTGACGAACATCAAGAAGCTGAAGCCGCAGGGGTTGTACGTGCCGGGCTACTACCAGGACGTGGCGGTCATCGCGGAGCAGGCGAAGGAGCTGGGGTTGAAGGTGACGATGATGGGGGGCGACGGTTGGGACTCGGCGAAGCTCTTCGAGCTGGGTGGGAGCGCGGTGGACGGGAGCTACGTCTCGAACCACTACTCGGCGGACGACCCGACGCCGCGGGTGCAGGAGTTCATCAAGAAGTACCAGGCGCGCTACAAGACGACGCCCGACTCGTTGGCGGCGCTCGGCTACGACGCGGCGCGGGTGGCCATCGAGGCGATGAAGCGGGCGCCTGAGCTGACGGGGCCAGCGATTCGGGACCAGATCGCGGCGACGAAAGACTTCCCTGGGGTGGCGGGCACCATCACGCTCGACGAGAAGCGCAACCCGGTGAAGCCGGCGGTGGTGTTGAAGGTCGAGGCAGGCGCCTTCAAGTACGTGGCGACGGTCGCCCCCTGACGGCGCTGCTCCAGGCCCCTCCGGCCCATGCTGCTCGACCTCTCCCAGCACCTCATCAACGCCGTGGCGGCCGGCACCATCTACGCCCTCGTCGCGCTGGGCTACACGATGGTCTACGGCGTGCTGAAGCTCATCAACTTCGCGCACGGCGACGTGATGATGGTGGGCGTCTACGTGGGCTACGCAGTGGCCTTCCTGCTGGGGCGTGAGGCGGCGTCGTCGCTGCTGGGCGTCTTGGCGGTCTTCCTGGTGGCGATGCTCGTCTGCGCGGTGCTGGGGTTCCTCATCGAGCGCTTCGCGTACCGGCCGCTGCGCGAGAAGCCGCGGCTCACGGCGCTCATCACGGCCATCGGCATCTCGTTCACCATCTCGTACGGCTTCCAGCTCGACCTCACGGTGGGCCAGGCGCGGGACGCCGTGACGGGCGTCGAGGCGCGGCAGCTGTCGTCGACGCCGTGCGCGACGGGCAGCGACTGCGTGACGCTGCTGCCCGGCGCCGCCGCCCGCCGCTTCCCCACCATCATCGAGTCCCGCGAGTGGCTCAAGGTGTCGAACGCGGACGAGACGAGCGAGGTACGGCTGCTCAACTGGCAGGTGCTCTCGTTCCTCATCGCCGTGGGGCTGATGGTGGCGCTGCAGGTGCTCGTGTACCGGACGAAGTTCGGCAAGGCGATGCGGGCCGTCTCGCACGACCACCGCACGGCGGCGCTGCTGGGCATTCCCGTCGACACCGTCATCGCCGGCACCTTCATGCTGGGCAGCGCGCTCGCCGCGGGCGCCGGCATTCTCTACGCCATCAAGGACAAGCAGGTGCAGCCGCTCATGGGCATGTACGTCGGCCTCAAGGCCTTCGTGGCGGCCGTCATCGGCGGCATCGGCAACCTCCAGGGCGCCGTCGCCGGCGCGCTGCTGCTGGGCCTGTGCGAAGAGGCCGTCGTCTGGTTTGGCAGCTCCTCGTGGCGCGACGCGGTGGCCTTCGGCTTCCTCATCGTCGTGCTGCTGTTCCGCCCGGCGGGCCTCTTCGGCCGCGTCGTCGCCGAGAAGGTGTGACGCTCCGCCCCGGGCGCCTCGGTCGAATGACCGACGGACACCGGGTGGATGGCCCGCGGGCGCCGGCCGCCGCACGATGCCGGCATGACCCGAGCCGACCTCGAGCTGCTCACCACCGTCCGCATCGCTTCGCCGTGCCCGATGAAGTGGAGCGACCTGCAGGGCGACGAGAAGCGCCGGTACTGCGGGCAGTGCCGCCTCCACGTGCACAACCTCGCCGCGCTCACCACCGATGACGCCGTCGCGCTCCTGTGGGGCGCGGGCGCCGAGCGGGTCTGCGCCCGGGTGTTCTACCGCCTCGACGGCACGGTGATGACGAAGGACTGCCCCTCGGCCTGGAGCGTCGGCGTCTCGCAGGCCGTCCGCCACGTCGGCGCCGCCGTCAACGTGACCTCTGCCGCCGGGCTCGGGCTCGTCCTGGTGGCTGCCGCTGCCCTCTCGCTCCTCGTCTTCTTCGGCGACACCGTGCGCACCCTGCTTGGCGGCTCGACGCTCGGGGAGCTGACCGGCACCTCGGTCGTCACTCCGGTGGCGCGCCGGGCGCCCTCGGTGGTGCGCATGCCAGCGGTGCGCGTCGTCGTCGACCGCGGCGACGCTCCCCGGCCCCGGTGACGCACCGCGCCCGCCACCCGGAGAGATGGGTCGCGCGGGCCGGCGCGTCGTGGCGTACGAGGCCCCGATGCGCTCCTTCCCCGACAGCGCGAAGCCCTTCCCCGTGGCGCTGCAGCGCAACGCCTTCTCGCCGAGGTTGTCGGCCCGCGCCGGCGACGTGTGGCGCGCCATGCAAGACGTCGTCGTCGACCAGTCCGCCGACGTCGGGTGGACGCCGGCCCGCTACGAGGCCACGCGGACCCTCTTCGTCGTCCGCTCGATGACGGTGGAGCACGGGCGTGAGCTGCGCGTCGACGACCGCCTCGTCGGCCGCACCTGGCCGGTGCGCGCCCGCCGCGACACGCTGTTCACCCGCGAGGTGCGGCTCTTCTCGAGCGACGAGCTCGTCGCCGCCGCCTCGCAGGAGTGGGCCTACCTCTCACGCGACCTGCAGCCCATTCGCGCCGGCCAGGACGTCTACGACGCCTTCCGCCGCGAAGAGGGCTTCCCGTCGGTCGAGCTGCCCCCCGTCACGCCCCGCCCCGGCGGCCACGTGCACCGCTTCACCTTCCGCACCTGGCACCTGTGGATGGACCCGTTCGGCCACGTCAACCACCCGGCCTACGTCGACTTCTGCGACGAGGCCACCAGCCGCGCGCTCGCCGCCGCCGGCCTGCCGCCCCTCGCGCTCTCACCCATCGCCGAGGCGGTGCACTTCCGCGCCGCCATCGGCTCCGATGAAGACGTCACCGTCGAGGTGCAGCGCCTGGGAGCCGTCGGAGACGACGCCGTCCTCCTCGGCCACCGTGTCCTCCGAGGTGAGCGCGTGTGCGCGACCGCGAAGACGGTTCGCCGGCTGCTCGGCCATGGACTCGACGCCTGGGAGCGCGCGCTGGTGTAGCGTCGACGCTCTGAACGCCATGGCCACGCGCACGCAGACCATCGACGACGACGCACCGCAGACGATGATGAACCGCTTGCAGGCTGGGTTTCGGCCCCGCCCCCGGCGCGCCCACCGGCTCGAGCAGACGGCCGGGCCCGGCAGCGGCGCGCGGCACGAGCTGTCAGCCGACCTGCTCGTCATCGGGCGGGGCTCGTCGGCGGACCTGCGGGTCGAGAGCGACGACGTCAGCCGCATGCACGCGCGGCTGCAGCGCCTCGACGACGAGTACAGCATCGAAGACCTCGACAGCCGCAACGGCGTCTTCCTCAACGGGCTGCGCGTGCACGCGGCGGTGCTGCGCGACGGCGACACGCTGCAGCTCGGTGACACCGTCTTCACCTACACCGAGGGCGCCTGACGATGGGGTTCTTCGTTCGCTTCTGGGGCGTGCGCGGCTCCATCCCCACGCCCGGGCCGAGGACCCGGCGCTACGGCGGCAACACCAGCTGCTACGAGATGCGCAGCGATACGACGGTGCTCATCTTCGACGCCGGCACCGGGCTGCGTGAGCTCGGCCTGTCGCTCGTGCGCAGCCCCCCGCCCGCCGGGCTCGAGCTGCACCTGTTCCTCTCGCACCCGCACTGGGACCACATTCAGGGCTTCCCCTTCTTCACGCCGGCGTACCTGCCGACCACCACGATTCACGTCTACGGCAGCGAGAAGAACGAGAACTACCAGCTGCTGTCGGGGCAGATGGCGAACGCCTACTTCCCGGTGGCCTTCAAGGACCTCTCGGCGCGCATCGTGCCGCGCAGCTTCACCGGCGACGTGGTGCAGGCGGGCGACTTCGTCGTGCGGCGGTTCGACCAGCGGCACCCGGGCGGCAGCTCGGGCTTCCGGGTGGAGCGCGAGGGCCGCGTCGTCGTGTTCGCCACCGACTGCGAGCTCGACCAGCTGCTGCTCGACCCGGCGGCGGCGAGGGACCGGCCC
Organism: Myxococcaceae bacterium; assembly: GCA_020247085.1. Lineage (GTDB taxonomy): Bacteria > Myxococcota > Myxococcia > Myxococcales > Myxococcaceae > Xiheimicrobium > Xiheimicrobium aquaticum. Next base: position 19,738 of record JADCJJ010000510.1, read on the forward strand.
GACGCGCGCCGCACCCTGCCCGCGTCGGTGCTCGCGCCCATGCGCGACGCGGACCTGCTCATCGCCGACGCGCAGTACACCGACGAGGAGTACCCGAAGCGGGTGGGCTGGGGACACGCGCGCGCGAACACCGTCGTCGACCTCGCCCTGCAGGCCGGCGTTCGGCAGCTCGCGTTGACGCACCACGACCCGATGCACTCCGACCGCGACGTCGACGCGATGGTGCTGACGGCCGTCGAGCGGGTGCGCGCCGCCGGCGCCGAACTCGAGGTCTTCGGTGCCCGCGAGGGCGTGACGCTGCGCCTCGACCGGCCGTAGGCCAGCGCGGCCGGCGCCGGTGCATTCGGGGCGACGCGGTCGGCGGGGCCGTCAGCGGCTCGCCGGGAGCGACGCGTTCCACCTGAGGCAGCCAGGCGTGGGAGCGGCCTGTCCCCGGTGGGCCCGTGGCGGTGCCTTCGGGGAAGGGCCCCGTGCGTGGGCGTGCCTCGGCCTCGGTCCACCTCGCGCCGCGCCGTCCGTGGGTGGGCGCCGCGCGTGAGCGTCAAGCGGCCCCGCTGGCGCCGGTCGATGGAGGGCCCCGCGCTCCACCGCGAGCCCGGCGTGAGAAGTCGTGGCGGCGGGCACGCTGGGGTAAGTCATCACCCGTGCCCCGCCCGCTGCGCGAGTCGAGCCCCCGCATGCCGACGCTCCGCCGCGAGCAGCTCGCCGAGGTGACCCGCCGAGAGGAGCGGCGCGCCCAGGTGTCGCTGCACCTCAAGATCCTCATCGGCTACGTCGTGCTCGCCGCCGCGCTGGTGGCGCTCTTCGCCGTCGGCGCCTCGTGGGACTGGTCGCTCAAGATCCTGTCCGCCGCCATCGTCACCCTCGTGCTCGCCGTCGCGCTGCCGGCCCTCGTGCTGCGGGTGTCACGCGTCAACGTGCTGTCGAACACGGCGCTCGAGATCTCCCGCGGCGACCTCTCGCGGCGCGTCAGCCTCGAGTCGGGCGTGCTGCGCGACGACATCGACGAGCTCGCCGTGGCCATCGCCGACATGCAGGAGAACCTGCGGGAGCTGGTGAGCTCGATTCAGCACACCGCCGAGTCCGTCGCCTCGTCGGCGTCGGCGCTCGAGAACAGCGCCCAGGGCGTCAACGCGCAGGCGGCCGAGGTGGGCTCGTCGATGGTTCGCATCGCCGCCGGCGCCGACTCGCAGAAGGCCCTCGTGGCGCGGGCCAGCACCGCCATCACCGACGTCGCCCAGGCGCTCCAGCGCACCGCGGCCAGCGCCGACGAATCGACCCGCGCGGCCGCCGCCACCAGCGCCTCGGCCATCGAGGGCAGCACCGCGGCGACGCTCGCCGGCGAGAAGGTGCGCAAGGTGTTCTCGCGCATCGAGGCCGCCAGCCACGAGGTCTTCCGCTTCGGCGAGAAGACGCAGGAGATCAGCAAGATCGTCGACGCCATCACCCACGTGGCGCAGCAGACGAACCTGCTGGCCCTCAATGCGACCATCGAGGCGGCGCGGGCCGGTGAGTACGGGCGGGGCTTCGCGGTGGTGGCCGACGAGGTGCGCAAGCTCGCCGAGAGCGCCGGCCGCAGCGCCGAGCAGATCAGCCTCCTGGCGCGCAGCATCAGCCAGCAGTCGACGCAGGTGGTCAGCGCCATGAAGGAGGGCATCGAGGAGCTCGCCGAGGGCCGCGAAGACCTCACCGCCATCGTCCGCTCGATGGGCCGCATCTCGGACAGCGCCCGCAGCGGCGCCGAGAAGGTGTCGCTCATCTCGGACTACGCGCGGGAGCAGCAGCGCGGCTCCGAGGCGATGGTGGTGGCCATCAGCGAGATCAGCGCGGTGGCGAAGGCGAACGCCGAGGCCACCGACGCGGTGAAGCGCGTCATCGAGGAGCAGACCGAGGCGGTGTCGCAGATGACGGCCGCCTCACAAGAGCTGACCAACCTGTCAGAGGAGCTGCAGACCATCGTGCGGCGGTTCCGGCTGCTCTGACGCCGCGGCGTCAGTGGAGCCAGGCGTCGCGGGGAGCGTCGGCGGCCTGGGCGACGAGGAGCCGGCCGAGCTGCTGCACGCGCGAGGGGTCGAGCCGCGTGCCGCGCTCGGGAAACCCCAGGCCCCGGGCGGTCCACTCGGGGAGGAAGAGAATGGGCGTCGCCTCGCCGTCATAGCCGAGCTGCACGAGCTGGCCGCTGGGGAACTGCACGCACCGCTGGTCGCAGCAGTGGAACGTCTCGTTGACGACGTAGAGGCCCTCGGCGGCGAGCGGCGCGAGCGAGGCGCTCCACTCGGCGTCTGGCACGGTGATGCCTTGCGCGTGCCACTCGGCCCGGTTCAGGGCCCACGCCCGCGGCAGGTAGACGCCGGGGCCGGGGGTGCCGTGGTTGTGGAACATCACTAGGCGCCCGGCGGGCAGCTGCTCGAGGGGGCGCGTGGTGCGGTACAGCCCGCAGGGCGGGTGGGTGGCCATGGCTCCTCAATAGCAGAACGGGGCGCCCGGTCTCCCGAGCGCCCCGCGAAGCCTTCCGATGAGCCCGGCCCGGCCTACGGCGCCGGCGTGAACCGGACCGCGTTCATCGTCGACACCGAGTTGACGGTGTTGAACGACGACTGCACGCCCGACCCGCCGGTGAGGTCTTCGAGGCCCACCGTCGCCGAGCTGCCGCTCGTACGGTCGATGCTCGCCTGACCAGCACCCGGCGTCATCGTGCAGTAGTGGAACTCAATCACGTTCGACGTCTCGTTGAGCTGAGCCTGGAAGGTGAGGGCCTCGCTCGCGCCCTGGTACACCGTGAAGTTCTGCCACTGAACGGTGAAGCGCCGGTTCGGCGCCGTGCCGAAGGCCGCGTAGCTCACCGACGTCGGCGGCATCGCCCCGGTCAGGCTGTTCAGGTCGTCCCAGAAGGGCGCGATGTAGCCGTTGGGCGTGCCCGTCGAGGGAATGCTCGTGTTGGTGCCCGTCGTCGTCGGCGTCCCCGTCGCGCCAGGGTAGACCTGCATGATGCCATTCGACGTCACCGAGAAGCTCGTCACCGGGGCGCCGAAGAACGAGAACGCGAAGCCCGAGGGCAAGGAGACCAGGGCCGAGGCGACGTCGTCACCGACCGCTGACGGCAGCGACGTGCCAGCGGTCATGTCGTCACACGCCGTCGGCATGATGACGGAGCGCGCGTACGAGAAGTACGGCAGCGCCACGACGTCGAAGGTCCCGCTCGTGGTGCCCGCGACCGAGCCCACCGCGATGATGAAGGTCTGCGGCGTGGCGCCGGTGTTCCGAACCGTCACCGCCTCTGCGCCAGTCGTCGACGTGCTCACGTCGGACGAAGAGACGCAGGTGGTGGCCGTGCAGCTCGACAGGACGCGCAGGTTGGCGTTGAAGCCGTTCGGTGACGCGGTGACGACGGTTCCGGCGTTCGGCGCGAGGGTCACCGAGTAATACCGGGTCGGTCCCACGGCCGTCGTCAGACAGCCCGCCGGCGCCGTGCTGCCGGTGGCGATGGGCTCGCCCGTGATGGGCGTGCCGACGGTGAGCGCCGTCGGCGCGGCGCAGCGCGCGTTCGCGGCCGTCGGGTTGATGACGGCGTTGACCGTGAAGGTCTGCGTCGCCGTCGCGCCGGTGTTCACGGAGCTGACGGCGATGATGGGGCTCACCGGCGCGGTCGTCGTGTTCGAGAACAGCACGCTCTCGAAGCTCGTCGCCGTCGTCCCCGTCGTGATGTCGGAGCTCGCGGCGCACGTCGTCGCCCCGCAGCTGTCGAGGAGACGCACCGCGTTGTTGGCGCCGTTCGACGTCACGACCGCCTGGAGCGTCGACCCGGCTGGCACCGGCACGGTGTAGTACCGGACGAAGCCCGTCTGCCCGGGCAGACACTGCGTGAGCGGCAGGCCGCCGAGGTCGCTTCGCTCCCCGCTGACCGGCGTTCCGGCCGTGAGCAGCGTCGGGGCGCTACAGCTCGCATTGGCTGCGGGTGGCGGGGTCGTGACGACCGCGCTGACGCTGTAGGTGCCGGTCGTGGTGAGCGTCGAGGCGCTCACGGCGACGACGTAGCTCTGGTCAGTGGTGCCGGGGTTGTTGAGGCGCAGCGTCTCCGTCGTCGAGCTCGAGGTGTTGTCGGCGAAAGCGGTGCACGAGGTGGCCGTCTGCGCACAGGTGTTGAAGGCGCGGACGCCGATGTTGAAGCCGGTGGTGGCCGCGGCGACGTTGACTGCCGTACCGGCGGGGACGACGACGCTGTAGAAGCGGCTCGGGCCAGCCTGGCTCGGAGCGCAGGCCGCGGTCAGGGCACCGCCACCTGCCTGAATCGTCTCGCCCGCGACCGTGCCCCCATCGATGGTTCCACCGTCTGGCAACGGCGGAGCGACGGCCAGGACCGTCGGCGTCGTACAGTCGGCGTTGGCCGCGATGGTCAGCGCCGTGTTGGCGACGCTGATGTCGAAGGTCCCGTCCGTACCGCTCGAGGCCGCGCTCACCGAGAAGATGACCGACTGGGTCGCGGTGGCGCTCCGGTTCTCGACCGTCACCGTCCGAGCCGTCGTGCCTCCCGAGACGCTGGAGAGGCACGTCGCGGCTGAGCACGACGAGAGCGCGCGTGCGACGACCGAGACGGGCGACGTGCCCGTGGGCGTGACCGTGAGGGTGGCCCGGGTCGCCGGTGGAATCGTGTACGCGTAGAACTTCTGAGGCCCGGTGTCGGACGTCTGGCAGGCCGTCGAGGTCGGTCCGCCCGCCGCGGTGGTCTCGTTCGTGACGGGCACTCCGGCGGTCAACGGCGTCGCGCTCGCGCACGAGGCGTTCGGCGCCGGGTTCACGGCGTCGGCCTGCAAGCCGTAGGGGCCCCCGACGGGAATCGAGCCGAACTGGTCGACGACGACGAAGTAGGTCCCCGCGTCCATCAGGAGCGAGAACCGGCTGAGGTTGCCGAGCGGCAAGCCCTGGTCTCGACACGCGACCTCGGTGGCGCCGTCAGCGCAGGCCCGTCGAACGTACAGCACCGTGTCGATGGCGACCGACCCGCCGTCGGGGAGCGCGTTGGGCGCGGCCAGCGTCTGCAGCGTGACCGTCTGGGTGGTCGGGAGAGTGAAGCTCCAGATGTTCTCGGCGCCCGTCGTCAACGTCGAGCAGCCCGCGAGGAGTGAGCCTGCGCCGCCGTCGAGCGCTCCGCTGACGGACGAGTTGGGCGCCAGCGTTCCCACCAGGGGGAGCGTGCAGAAGCTGCACGACTGGGCTGCGCACGTGCTGCCGCCGGAGCAGCTGTTCGAGCAGCTCCCGCAGGTCGCGTTCGCGTTCAGGCTCGACTCACAACCAGGCGCCGAGGTGCAGTCGGCGAACCCCGTCTGACACGTCGTATCGCAGCTGCGCGGTGAGCCCGAGCAGGTCGCCGTCTGATTCGGCCCGGCCGCGGGGCACGCGTTGGAGCAGGTGCCGCAGGTGGCGGGCGTTCGGAGGTCGGCCTCGCAGCCATTGCCGAGCATCGTGTCGCAATTCGAGAAGTCGGTGCTGCACTGCAGGCCGCACTGGCCGAGCGCGCAGGTGGCGGTGGCGTTCGCGCCGACGGTGCAGGCGCTCCCGCACTGGCCGCAGTTGGAAACCGAGGTGTTGGTGTTCGTCTCACAGCCGTTCGCGGCCATGCCGTCGCAGTTGCCGAAACCGGACGCGCAGGAGAGTCCGCACATCCCGGTCGTCGCACCCGAGCACGTCGCCGTCGAGTTCGGCCCGCTGGCGCAGGCGTTGGAGCACGAGCCACACGTGGCCGGGCTGCTCAGGTTGGCTTCGCAGCCGTTCAATGGGTTGCCGTCGCAGTCAGCGAAGCCCGTTGCGCACGTGAAGCCACACTGGCTGTTGGTACAGGTCGCCGTCGCGTTCGCCGGGGCGGGGCAGCAGAGGGTGCCGCAAGCGAGCAGGCCGGGCATACAACCTGAGCTGCCACCCGCCGTGCCGCCAGCCGAACCGCCGGCCGAGCCACCCGCCGCGCCGCCGGCCGAGCCGCCGGCCGAGCCGCCGGCCGAACCACCCGCCGTACCGCCGGCCGAACCACCCGCCGAGCCGCCAGCCGAGCCGCCCGCCGAGCCGCCCGCCGAGCCGCCCGCCGAGCCGCCCGCCG
>JADCJJ010000511.1 GCA_020247085.1 Myxococcaceae bacterium
AGCCGCAGGTTCCCCTACGGCTACCTTGTTACGACTTCACCCCAGTTACCAATCACTCCTTGGGCGCTGACGTATCGCAGCGACTTCTGGAGCAATTGACTCCCATGGTGTGACGGGCGGTGTGTACAAGGCCCGGGAACGTATTCACCGCAGCGTGCTGATCTGCGATTACTAGCGATTCCGACTTCATGGAGCCGAGTTGCAGACTCCAATCCGAACTGAGACCGGTTTTATGCGATTAGCTCCCTCTCGCGAGTTGGCAACGCTTTGTACCGGCCATTGTAGCACGTGTGTAGCCCCAGACATAAAGGCCATGAGGACTTGACGTCATCCCCACCTTCCTCCAGCTTATCACTGGCGGTCCCTCTAGAGATCCACTTGCGTGGCAACTAAAGGCGAGGGTTGCGCTCGTTGCGGGACTTAACCCAACATCTCACGACACGAGCTGACGACAGCCATGCAGCACCTGTCTCTGGATTCCCTTGCGGGCACGCCGACTTTTGGGCCAGCCTTCCAGGATGTCAAGTCTGGGTAAGGTTCTGCGCGTTGCGTCGAATTAAACCACATGCTCCACCGCTTGTGCGGGCCCCCGTCAATTCCTTTGAGTTTTAATCTTGCGACCGTACTTCCCAGGCGGAGAACTTAATGCGTTAGCTACGGCACCGCGGGGGTCAACACCCACGACACCTAGTTCTCATCGTTTACAGCGTGGACTACCAGGGTATCTAATCCTGTTTGCTCCCCACGCTTTCGCGTCTCAGCGTCAGTGACCGTCCAGATGGCCGCCTTCGCCACCGGTGTTCCTCCGCATATCTACGAATTTCACCTCTACTTGCGGAATTCCGCCATCCTCTCCGGCACTCAAGCTCGGCAGTTTCAGACGCACTTCCATGGTTGAGCCATGGGCTTTCACATCTGACTTGCCAAGCCGCCTACACGCGCTTTACGCCCAATAATTCCGAACAACGCTTGCACCCTCTGTATTACCGCGGCTGCTGGCACAGAGTTAGCCGGTGCTTCTTCTCCCGGTACCGTCAGGCCCCTGGATGTTAGCCAGAGGTTTTTCGTCCCGGTCGAAAGTGCTTTACGATCCGAAGACCTTCATCACACACGCGGCGTTGCTCCATCAGGCTTTCGCCCATTGTGGAAAATTCCCCACTGCTGCCTCCCGTAGGAGTCTGGACCGTGTCTCAGTTCCAGTGTGGCTGATCGTCCTCTCAGACCAGCTACCCGTCGTAGCCTTGGTGGGCCATTACCCCGCCAACTAGCTGATGGGCCGCGGACTCATCCTCGAACGTAAACTTATAAATAGAGGTCTACTTTTCCCCCAGAGTCCTAAGACTCCGTGAGCTTACCCGGTATTAGCCAACCTTTCGGAAGGTTATCCCGAATTCAAGGGCAGATTATCCACGTGTTACGCACCCGTGCGCCGCTCTACTCGGATTGCTCCTTTCGCGCTCGACTTGCATGTGTTAGGCACGCCGCCAGCGTTCGTTCTGAGCCAGGATCAAACTCTCCAAAGAAAGAGTTGTCTTGAGCTCTCTCAGACGACCCAGAGGTCTTCCGAGGGATACCGGAATCTAATACTCCGGTACTCAAATGAACTGCAGTTACCCGCAGAACTTCTTGGGTTTGCTATCCAGTTTTCAAAGAGCGAATCGACTCCTTCGCTTTCTTCTTTCTCGAACCGCTGTTCGAGAACCCGTCTTCTACATTACTGCCGCGCTATTTCAACTGCTTTTTTCCGCTTCCGACTACAGCTTTTGTCGGTCTTGCTGTCTGCGGTGGAAGTACGTTTACATCACTCACTTCCGCCTCGTCAAGCTTGCTTCGACTACCTTCGACGCTGCCGATTCAAGTCCAACGGTTCTACCACTCACCAGTTATTGCTGAGTCGCGTCAACCCGACCGCTCCTCATGCTGTTCGACTTCCCGCCTTCGACCTGCGACTCGCCACTCAACCGACCTGCCCGCCCGACGGCCCCTCAACGAAGGGGCGGCGCATATACAGACCCGCGCCACACGAGTCAACTCCCCTCCTCTCCTTTTTCTAGCGATCTGAATCTTCAGCAATCTCAGCCCTTTGGAGTTGCAGTCCGCTCAGGTCGACTCGACCCCGACGAGCTTGTTCAGCGATCACCACGGACTTCAGCTCTTCGTAGGCGCGGTCGAGCGCGTCGTTGATGATGAGGTAGTCGTAACGCTCGAGCCCCTTCTCGATCTCGGTGCGAGCGGCGAGCAGTCTTCGGTGAATGGTCTCGTCCTTGTCTGTTCCCCGTCCGCGAAGGCGCCGCTCGAGCTCCTCCATCGAGGGGGGGAGTACGAAGACGAGGACAGCGTCGGGGAACTTCGACTTGATGGCGAGCCCTCCCTTCACGTCGATGTCGAAGACCGCGATTCCGCGGGTCTCGAAGGCCGTGTCGACAATGCCGCGCGACGTTCCGTAGTAGTTGTCGTGCACCTCGGCCCACTCGATGAAATCGCCGCGGTTCACCATCTGCAGGAACGTCTTTGGACCGACGAAGTGGTAGTCGACGCCGTTACGTTCCACGCCTCGCGGCTCGCGGGTCGTGTAGCTGATCGAAAACTGCGCTCGCGGAAACTCCTTCTCGAGGCGCCGGGCCAACGTCGTCTTGCCTGCACCCGACGGCGCGGAGAGCACGAGCAACAAGCCGGGAGCGGGCGTGAGGGGCAGTTCGGGGTTCGTTCTCATTCGACGTTCTGGACCTGTTCGCGAACCCTTTCGAGCTCGGCTTTGAGTTGGACCACCAGCGACGTGACCGTTGCGTTTGCGCTCTTCGACCCCGTCGTATTCACTTCTCGATGCATTTCCTGCACGAGGAAGTCGAGCTTTCGCCCCGCCGGCTCGGGCGCCGCGCAGAGACGCTTGAACTGCTCCACATGCGAGGCCAGCCTCGTCAGCTCCTCCGCGACGTCGCAGCGCTCAGCAAAGAACGCCACCTCTTGCGCGAGCCGCTGCGGGTCGACCTGCAGCCCCCTCGTCAGCTCATCGATGCGCTCACTCAAGCGCCGCTGGTACTCCTCGACCGACGCCTTGCTCCCACGGGCGATTTCGCCCACTGAGCGCGACACCAGGTCCAGCCGCTCCAGCAGGTCCTTCGCGAGCGCCTGCCCCTCGTAGGCCCTCATCACCTCGAGCGCCGCGAGCGCCTGCTCCACCGCGGTCTCGAGCCCCTGCGCCACGTTTGCCAGCTCGACGGGTGGCTCCTCGAGGCGCACCACGTTCGGGAGCGCCGCGAGGTCCCTCACCGTCGTCGTGTCTGGCAGGCCGGTGGCGGCCGCAAGCTGTGCGAACGCTCGCCGGTACTCCTGCGCTAGCGCACCATCCACGACCGGCACGAGGCCCGAGCCAGCGCTCCGACTCCGCTTCACCGTCAACTCCAACGAGCCGCGGGCGAACCGCTCCTTGACCCGGCGAACGAACGAAGACTCGAGCGCCGCCAGCTCTCGGGGGAGTCGAACCTTCACCTCGCAGAACTTGTGGTTGACCGACTTCACCTCAACGACGAGCTCGTCGTCCGCCACGACGGCCCGACCGCTCCCAAACCCCGTCATGCTCCGAAGCATGCCTTCTGCGTAGCCCAACGCACGTGCTGATCAACTTGTCGCCACGGACCTGGTCGCACACGCACCACATCATCAATCGGCCGGTTCACACCCCGTCGCACTCCGGTCGGCCCCCAGCAGCCGCGCCCGATGCTCCACGCCCCTTCGAGCCGGCGTGAGCACGTACGCCGGCCGTGATCCAGTGCCCGAACGAACGTCGAGGCCGCGCTCAGCGCGACCGACCGCCGAGGCGCGTCACCAGGCTCGACGTCGAATGATCCTTCGGGTCTCCGGCGACCGCGACCCGCCCTCCGTACGCAAGCACCTCGTCGCGCTCTGGAACGGACTCGGGCGTGTAGTCGGTACCCTTGACGTGCACATCGGGGCGGAGCGCTCGAATCACCCCGCGCACGTCGGGCTCGTCGAACACGACGACCAGGTCGGTGCAGGCCAGCGCCGCGACCAGCTCGGCCCGCTCAGCCTGCGGAATGACCGGTCGGCCGTCGCCCTTGAGCCGGCGCGTCGAGGCGTCCGAGTTGACGGCGACCACCAGCCGATCCGCCAGCGCGCGCGCCCCGGCGAGGTACCGCACGTGGCCGACGTGGAGCAGGTCGAACGCCCCGTTGGCCAGCGCGACGCTGTCTCCGGCCCTTCGCCACAGCGCGACCCGGCCCAAAGCCTCGTCCAGCACCACCACCTTCATCGCCTGAGCTCCCGCTCGAGCTCGGCGCGCGAGACCGTCGCCGTCCCCGGCTTCTGGACCACGAGCCCCCCGGCAACGTTGGCCAGCCTGGCCGCCTCGACCACGGCCAACCCCGCGCCCAGCGCGAGCGCTACCGTGGCGATCACCGTGTCGCCGGCGCCGGTGACGTCGACCGCGTCGTGCGACCCATGCACCGGCAACCGCACCGGCACCGCCCCCCGGCGGTAGACCACCATGCCCTTGCGCCCCCGCGTGACCAGCAAGGCCTCGCACTCGAGGGCCTCGCACGCCCGAGCGGCGGCGGCATCGACCTCGGGCTCCGTCGAGACCGGGAGCCCCGTCATCGCGCTCAGCTCGGGCTCGTTCGGCTTGCACACCGTCACGCCCCGAAACGACGCGAGGGCGAACCGCGAGTCGACGCAGACCGGGAGGCCCTGGCGCGCGAGCGCGCTCACGACGGCGCGCGTCTCATCGCACACAACCCCGGCCCCATAGTCCGACACGACGAGCACGTCGGCCCTCGAGGCGACCCGCTCGAGCCGGCGAGCGAGCGCACGTCGCGCCGCCGCTGGCAACGGCCCCGCCCCGCCGCGATCGACGCGCAGCATCTGCTGCCGTGACGTGCTGAGGCCCCCCGCGAGAATGCGCATCTTCGTCTCGGTCGGAACCCCCGTGGCCGTCACGGCCTCGAGCGTGATGGCCCGCTCCGCGCAGAGCGCGCGCATTGCTGCTCCCATCGAGTCATCGCCAAGCACGCCGACGGCCGTCACCTCGCCACCGAGGGCCCGCGCGTTGGCCGCCGCGTTCGCACCTCCGCCGAGCTTCACCTCGTCGCGCTCGTGGCGGACGATCAAGACCGGCGCCTCACGGCTGATCCGCTCCGTCTGGCCGTAGAGGTAGTGGTCGGCGACCAGGTCACCGAGCACCACCACGCGAACCCTCGCAAACCGCCGCAACCCGCTCACGGCGCTCCTTCTTCCATCGACGTCTGGGGGGCACAAGCCTCGGGCCACCCCAGCGCACGCGCGAGTGCCGAGCGCCCGCGCGTGACGACGAGCACCGACTCGGCGGTGACTGCCGCGAAGCCAGCCGGCAGCCGCTCACGATCCTTCTCGGTCGTCACTACCGTCGCGCCGAGCGCCGCCGCGGCGCGCGTCACCTCGGCCAGCTCCCGAAGCGAGAAGCGATGATGGTCGGGGAAGGGCCGCGCCCCCGCCACCTCGAGCCCCAGCCCTCGCAGCGTCTCGACGAAGCGCTCGGGCCGCGCGATGCCCGTCAGCACGAAGGCCCGGGTGAGTCGCGCGGGCGCTCCAGAGGGGTCGACGAGGCGCTCGACCACGAGACGGCCCGCGGGGTCGGACGCCGCCGGGCCGTTCCATCGCACGGTGGCCCGGCGCCGCCCCGAGGCCGGCTCGCGCCCGGGCCCGAGCGGCAGGACGGCTGCCGATGCGCCGGGCACCTCGACCAGCACATCGACGTCACGCGCCAGCCACCGGTGTTGGAACCCGTCGTCGAGGAGCGCGACCTCGGCGCCGGCCGCCTTCGCCGCCCTCGCCGCCCGGACACGGTCGACGTCGACGAACACCCGGCAGCCGGGGGCCTTTCGGGCGAGCAGGCGGGGCTCGTCGCCGCAGCGGAGCTCGTCCGGCAGCGACGCGGCGTCGAAGTCGAGCGGCCCGCGCCCCCGTCGGCCGTAGCCTCGCGTCAGCACCGCGACGCGCCGACCAGCGGCCAGCGCCCACTGCGCCAGATAGATCACCAGCGGCGTCTTCCCCGCGCCACCCACGACCAGATTTCCCACCGACACCACCTG
>JADCJJ010000512.1 GCA_020247085.1 Myxococcaceae bacterium
ATCGCCAGCGTCGTCGCCCGGTCTCGCAACGAGAGGCGGCAGCGGAAGTCGGGGTGGAAGCAGTGGAGCGCCGAGGAGGCGCGTGAGGCCCTGAGGGGATGGCGCGATAGCGGGATGTCGCTGAACGCGTTCGCCCGACAGGGCGGCCTGAGTCCGCGACGGCTTTCCTGGTGGCGGAAGCGCCTGGGCGACTGGGCATCGGCGAGGAACGGACACCCTGAGCGTACATGCCCGTCGACGGAGTCGAGGCCTCGGCACTCTGACGACGACTGAGACAGGTGGTCAGGACAGGTCTGATCCAGCCCGTCCTCCGTCGTCCCCCGCGTGTCTCTCATCGTCACCCACCTCGTTCAAGGCCGACGTTTTCTCCGAGTCGTGGAGCGGTCAGTCCTCCTGATCTGCAACCCGAAGCGCGGGGTGTCTTCCAGCGACGGGCGCCGCGTGGCATAGGACTCCCATGCAGCCGACCAGTGACACCCCCACCGTGACGACCAACCTCGCCCCGGGCGCCGCGCAGCCATTCCGGTACCCGCTCGACCGGCAGTTCGTCGAGCCCGATTGGACGCGAATTCCGGGGTACCGCTTGGTGACGAAGGCGGAGTGGGAGACGGCGCTCTGGCAGCGCAAGCACACCATCAAGAACCTGAAGGAGCTGAAGGCCGCGCTCGGGCCCCTGCTGCCGGAGTCGCTGGCTGTGTCCATCGAGCGCGATCAGCGTGAGCGGGCGACGATGTCGATCCTGCTGACGCCCCACATGGTCAACACCATGAACACGGACGACCTGTGGAATGACCCGCTGCGGCGGTACATGGTGCCTGCGTTCGACGACCGGCACACGGTGTACCCGAACCACCCCAAGGCCTCGCGGGACTCGCTGCACGAGGCCGAGATGTGGAAGGTCGAAGGCTTGACACACCGGTACCCGACGAAGGTGCTCGCCGAGCTCCTGTCGACGTGCCCTCAGTACTGTGGGCACTGCACCCGGATGGACCTCGTCGGAAACGACACGGCTCAGGTCGACAAGCTGAAGTTCAAGGTGACGCAGCCCGAGCGGTGGACGCAGATGCTCGACTACCTGCGCAAGACGCCGACGGTGCGAGACGTCGTCGTCTCGGGCGGCGACGTGGCGAACGTGCCCATCGCCCAGCTCGAGAGCTTTGTCAGCCAGCTGCTCGACATCCCCAACATTCGTGACATTCGCCTGGCCTCGAAGGGGCTCATGGGCATTCCGCAGCACTTCCTGCAGGACTCGGTGATCGCGGCGATGGAGCGCCTGGCGAAGAAGGCTTTCGAGCGGAACGTCGACCTGGCTCTGCACACGCACGTCAACAACGCGAACCAGGTGACGCCGCTGCTGGGGCGCGCTGCGAAAAAGCTGCTCGAGGTGGGCTTCCGCGACGTGCGGAACCAGGGGGTGCTGCTGCGGGGGGTGAACGCGACCTCGAAGGACCTGCTCGAACTCGCCTTCATGCTGCTCGACCACGCGCGCATTCTTCCGTACTACTTCTACATGTGCGACATGATCCCCAACTCGGAGCACTGGCGCGTGTCGGTGTGGGAGGCGCAGAAGCTCCAGCACGACATCATGGGGTACATGCCGGGCTTCGCGACGCCGCGCATCGTCTGTGACGTGCCGTACGTCGGCAAGCGCTGGGTGCACCAGGTGGCCGAGTACGACCGTGAGAAGGGCATCTCGTACTGGACGAAGAACTACCGCACCGGTATCGAGTGGCAGGACCCCGAGGCGCTCAACCGCAAGTACGAGTTCTACGACCCGCTCTACACGGTCCCCGAAGCGGGGCAGGCGTGGTGGCGGGAGCAGGCGCAGAAGTCGGCGCAGCTGTCGCACTCGGTTCACGCGTGAGCTTCGACGAGTCGTCAGCGCCGGCGCCCACCGGCCGGTGTACCGGGCAGGCCCAGTCGCGCCGACGGGAGCTGTTCCCCGAGGCCACGGACGAGCAGTGGAGCGACTGGCGCTGGCAGATGCGCAACGCCACCAGGGACGGCTCGGCGCTGGCGAAGAAGCTCTCGCTGACGCTCGACGAGCGCGCCGGCATCGAAGAGACGGCGGCGGTGTTCCGGCTGGGGATCTCGCCCTACTACCTCTCGCTCATCGACCCGGAACACCCGTTTTGTCCGGTGCGCATGCAGGCGATTCCGGTGAAGGCCGAGGCGCGCAAGCGGCGTGGCGAACTGCGCGACCCCCTCGGAGAGGACCCGAAGCGGCCGGTCGAGGCGATCGTCCACAAGTACCCCGATCGGGTGCTGTTCCTCGCACTCGACACCTGCTCGGTCTACTGCCGTCACTGCACCCGCCGGCGCATCACCCACGGCGGAGAGGCCGAGCTGAACAAGACCGAGCTGGCCAAAGGCCTCGAGTACGTGCGCACGCACCCGCAGGTGCGTGACGTGCTGTTGTCGGGGGGCGACCCGTTCCTGTTGTCGGAGGAGCGGCTGGAGCAGATCCTCGCGCCGCTCCGCGCCATGCCCCACGTCGAGATGATTCGCATCGGTACGCGGATTCCGGTGTGTCTGCCGATGCGCGTCACGGAGTCGTTGGCGAAGCTGCTTCGTCGGCACGCGCCGTTGTTCGTCGTGACGCACTTCAACCACCCGAAGGAGATCACCCCTGAGGCGCGCCGGGCGTGCGAGCTGCTCGTCGATCACGGCGTGCCGGTCGAGAACCAGGCGGTGTTGATGCGGCGGCTCAACTCCGACGCGCGCATCATCACGGAGTTGTCGCACGAGTGCCTCAAGATGCGGGTGCGGCCGTACTACCTGCACCAGATGGACGTCGCCGAGGGGCTCGAGCACCTTCGGACGCCCCTCGAGGCGGGCGTACGCATCATCGAGCAGATGCGGGGGTGGACGACGGGGCTCGCAGTGCCGCACTTGGCGATCGATCTGCCGGGCGGGGGCGGCAAGGTCACCGTTCAGCCCGACTACGTCACGCAGCGTCGCCCGACCGAGACAGTCTTCCGGAACTACCGGGGGGAGCCTTACGTCTACCCGGAGCCCGAGGAGACGGATTGTTCCTGCCCCTATGACGAGGTCTGGCGCGCGCGGTAGGGGGAGATGGAGTGGCGCCGAGGGGCACGCGGGGTCGTCGAGTGAGCGGCTGTGCGTCGTGGTGCGTCCAGCGATCACTCGTCGCCGCCCGAAGTCCTGCGAGCCATGGAACGGGCCGAACCGGTGAAGAGGGGCCGGCGCGCCCAGGCGGGCAGGAGCACTGGCAGCGCTTCGCGCACGCTTCGAGGCAACGTGGGGCCGGCGCGCACGGCCGATCGGGATGCCTCTGCGAGCGGGGGCGTCAGCGCGCAGGCGCCTTCCCAGCTGGCGCCTTCGGCATCGTCGCGCCGGGCGCCTTCTCGAGCGAGTCCTGCTCGGCGGCGTCGGCCTGGTCGCGCTGGTAGTCCGCGGGCAGGCCCTGCTCGACGATGGGCTGGGCGCTCGCCTTCTCTTCGAGGATGACGGGGGACTCGTCGTTGAAGCCCCGCTGGAGGGGGACCTCGGCGCCCGCCGGCTGCGCCCGCTCGGCCTGCTCGGCCGCAGCCTTCTCAGCGGCCTCCTGCCGCTGGGCGGCCTGCTTGACGGCCTCGGCCTGCTCGCGCGTGCGGTTCATCTGGGCCCGCGCCCAGTCACGCTGCGAGACGCCGTACTTGTCGAGCACCTTCGCCTCGGCGGCGTTGAGGTCGCGGATCAGCTGCGCGCGCGCCTCGGTCGAGAGCTCGGTGGACTTCTTGTTTCCGTACTTCGCGGTGACGGCAGCGGTCTCGCGAGCCTGCTCTCGCGCGATGGTGGCCTGGCGCTCGACGTCGAGTTGACCGAGGGACAGCGTGACGACGATGACGCGAGAGAGCACGCGAAGAGCGTAGCGCGCCTCAGGTCACCTGGGGCAGGCCGAGCAGGACTCGTTGAACTTCGCGCAGTCCTCCTGTGAGGTGACGCACTTCTTCTGGAAGTCGGCACGCTCGGGGGCCTTGCCGGCGATGGCGCAGGCCTGCGTCGACAGGCCGCAGGCCTTGTCCTTGAGGCTGCAGAAGTCCTTGCAGGTGGCGTCGGTGCGGGTGCGCAGCTCCTCGAGCTGGGCCGCGACCTGGTCCATCACCTCGTCGTCCGTGCCGGCGACGGTGGTGACGGCCTGTCTGGGGCAGCCGGCGAGCAGGAGCAGCGCGGCGCATGCGGCGAGAGCGAGGCGGGGCATGGGGCTGTGTCTAGGCGCGGCGCGTAGGGCCGACAAGTTCTTCATCGCCCGGTGTTCTTCACCGCCCGGCCGGCCCCTGCGTCGACGGGAGCGTCTGCTGGCGCCACCAGCGCACGAGGTCGGCCTTGAAGTACGCCCAGCCAGAGAGCACGAGGACGATGACGATGGCTGCGCGGCGCATCCACGTCTCCCGGACGAAGGCTGGAGACTCGAGCTCGGCGCGCTCGGCCGCGGTGAGGCGCTCCCGAATGGCAGGCGCGTGGGCTGACAGTGCCCGGAGCGCCCGAGCGAGGCTCGCCAGCTCGGGCGCGCTGGTCGAAGCGTCGTCCTCGAGGGCCTGGGCGAGCTGACGGGCCGCGGCCTGCTCGTCGGGAAAGGGCCGTGGCGCGGGCAGCGGTCGGTGTGCGAGGAGCGCCTCGAAGTCGACGGCAGCGCGCCACAGCAGCACCTCGGCGGCCGGGAGCTGGACGCCGTAGAAGCGAGCGAAGCCCGCGGCGTCGCGGCCTGGCTCGGCGCCGGCGCTCGCAGCGACGAAGCGGGCGAGCAGGACCTGGAGCGACCGGGGCGGCAGGCGGGTGAGCGCTGCGAAGAGGGGCTCGACGTCCACCGGGGCGTTCTGCCACGGCCGAAAGCTTGAGGCGACCGTGCACCGCCGTACGCTGCCGCGCATGGTGCGGGCGGTGCTGTTGATGGCCCTCTGGAGTGCGTCGCTGGCGGGCGCCGCCGAGACGATGCGCATCGCCGTCGGAGGCGAGGTGGGCGTGGTGCGGGTGGCCGGCGCCGGGCTGGCGTGCGGAGACGACGTCGACGAGGCTGAGTTCGTGCCGCTCGGGCGGAGCGAGCTGACGCTGCGGCAGCAGGGGGGAGGCCTCGCGCTCGACGACGCCCCGCTCCCGGGCGCCGCCATTCGTTGCCGGGCCGAGGGCGCGGTCGAGGTGAACGGCGTGCGGGTGCAGGGCGACGTCGTGGTGCTCAAGGGCAAGCGCCAGTTGGCGGTGGTGAACGTGCTGCCGCTCGAGGACTACCTGCAGGGCGTGCTGGGCAGCGAGATGCCGAAGTCGTTTCCGCTCGAGGCGCTCAAGGCGCAGGCGGTGGCGGCGCGAACCTATGCGCTCAACAAGAAGCTCGAGCAGCTCGGCCAGCCGTACCACCTCGGTAGCTCGGTCATCAGCCAGGTCTACAAGGGGCTCGCGGCGGACGACCCCCGCACGCGCGAGGCCATCGATGCGACTCGTGGGCTGGTGCTGACGTGGCTCCTGCAGCCCATCGAGGCCTACTTCCACGCCTCGTGCGGTGGGCGGACGGAGTCAGGGGCCGACGCCCTGGGGCGCGACCTTCCGTACCTGCGCTCGGTGGGCTGCCCATGTGGAAAGCTGCCGACGAGCCACTGGACGCTCAAGGTCGCGCCGAAGGAGCTGGGCAGCAAGAGCGCGCCGCTGCAGGTACAGGGGCGCTCGCCGACGGGGCGGGTGCGGCGGGTGCAGGTGGGGCCGCGCAGCATCGACGCCGTCAGCTTTCGCGAGCGTATCGGCTACATGCGGCTCAAGTCGCTGGACTTCGAGGTGGCCTCGCAGGCGCGTGACGGGTGGGTGCTGCAGGGCCGCGGCTTCGGCCACGGCGCGGGGTTGTGCCAGTGGGGCGCGCGACTGCTCGCCGAGGGCGGGAAGGGCTTTCGGGCGATCCTCGCGCACTACTACCCGGGCACCGAGCTCCAGACGCTCTACGAGTGAGCCTCGGCGCCCCAAAGGGGTGCGGACGCCACCCTGCCCGACGCCCCCTGCGGGCCTCGCTCGTCGCCGCCACGGCGCACCGGCCGCCGCTCGTGCTCGGCACGAAGAAGGGCTCGCCCGTCGAACGAACCCGTGCGAACGGCAACCGGCGCCCGCCGACGGTTTCCCTGGGCCGTCAGCGCAGACCTCGTGGTCGGGGTACGACAGGTGAGCAGCCCCGGCTTGTCTCAGCGTCTTCCCGCCGATAACCAACCCTCGATGCACACCGACGACTTCGACTACTTCCTGCCGACCGAGCTCATCGCCCAGGCCCCGCTCGAGCGCCGCGACGCGAGCCGGCTGTTGCACGTGCAGCGGTCGACGGGGGCGTGGGCCCACCGCCGGTTCGTCGACCTGCCGTCGCTGTTGCGGCCGGGTGACCTGCTGGTGCTGAACGACTCGCGCGTCATCCCCGCGCGGTTGATGGGGCGGAAGGTCGAGACCGGCGGGCAGGTCGAGCTGCTGCTGGTGCGGCCGACGGGTGACATCTCGACGGTGGCGGCGCTCACCGCTGACGCGTCGGGGACCGCCTGGGTCTGTCTCGGGCAGGCCTCGAAGCCCATTCGGCCCGGCGCGAAGCTCGCCTTCGACGACGCCCTCACCGCCGAGGTGCTCGAGTCACGCGGCGGCGGCGAGTACGTGGTGCGCTTCACCTCGTCGCTCGCCACCCTCGAGGCGGCCATCGCGCGCGCCGGGCAGATCCCCCTGCCGCCCTACATCGACCGCGCGCCCGACGCGTCGGACGCGGAGCGGTACCAGACGGTCTACGCGGCGACGCCCGGTTCGGTCGCGGCGCCCACCGCGGGGCTGCACTTCACGCCCGAGGTCTTCGCGGCCCTCGAGGCTCGGGGCGTCGAGCGCGCCTTCGTCACCCTCGACGTGGGCCCGGGCACCTTCCTTCCGGTGCGCGAGGGCGACGTGGCGAGCCACAAGATGCACGTCGAGCGCTATTCGGTGCCTGAGGTGACGGCGCGCCGGGTCGGAGAGGTGAAGGCGCGGGGCGGGCGCGTCATCGCGGTCGGCACCACCGTCGTCCGAACCCTCGAGTCGTTCGCCGAGGCGGGCGGCGTGAAGGCGGGCACGGGAGAGACCGCGCTCTTCATCACGCCGGGCTTCGAGTTCCGGGTGATCGACGGACTCATCACGAACTTCCACCTACCGAAGTCGACGCTGGTGATGCTGGTCTCGGCTTTCCTCGGGCGGGAGCAGACCCTGGCGGCCTATGTCGAGGCGGTGCGGGAGCGGTACCGCTTCTTCAGCTACGGCGACTCGATGTTCATCGACGGCGGTGCCAGGTGAGCCTCGCCCCGGAGCGCCGCGGTGACCTGCGCGTGGCGCCAGGCGCGGTGCGCTTTGAGCTGCTGCACGTCGATGCGACCACCGGCGCGCGGCGCGGGCGGCTCCACACGCCGCACGGCACCATCGAGACGCCCATCTTCATGCCGGTGGGAACGGCCGGCAGCGTGAAGGCCGTCGCCCCGGACGACCTGCGCGCGCTCGAGGCGCAGATCATCCTCGGCAACACGTACCACCTCATGCTGCGCCCCGGAGAGCAGCTCATCGGCGAGCTGGGTGGCCTGCACCGCTTCATCTCGTGGGAGCGGCCGATGCTGACGGACTCGGGCGGCTTCCAGGTCTACTCGCTCGCCGAGATGCGGAAGATCACCGAGGAGGGCGCCACCTTCCAGTCGCACCTCGACGGGGCGAAGCACGTGCTGACGCCCGAGCGGAGCATCGAGATTCAAGAGACGCTCGGCGCCGACGTCATCATGGCCTTCGACGAGTGCCCGCCGGCGCTGTCGGAGCGGACCTACCTCGAGCCCTCACTCGCCCGGACGACGCGCTGGCTCTCGCGCTGCGTGAGCGCGTGGAGCCGGCTGCGCAGCTCGCTGTTCGGCATCGTGCAGGGCGGCCTCTTCGAGGATCTGCGGCGGCGACACGTGGCCGAGATCTGCGCGGTCGAGCTGCCCGGGTACGCGCTCGGCGGCTTCGCGGTGGGCGAGGCGCCAGAGCAGATGCACGCCGGCGTCGCCTTCACCGCGCCGCTCTTGCCGAAGGACAAGCCTCGCTACCTGATGGGCGTGGGGACGCCGCTCGACCTCGTCACCTGCGTCGGCGCCGGCGTGGACATGTTCGACTGCGTGATGCCGACGCGGAACGCCCGCAACGGCTTCCTGTTCACCAGCCAGGGCAAGCTCGTCATCAAGCACGCCCGGTACGCGCGCGACGAGCGGCCCCTCGACCCGGCGTGCGGCTGCTACACGTGCCGCACCTTCTCACGGGCCTACTTGCGGCACCTGTTCATCGCCCAGGAGGTCGTGGCGATGCGGCTCAACACGCTGCACAACCTGCACTTCTACCTGTCGTTGATGAAGGCGGCCCGCGAGGCCATCGAGCAGGACCGCTACGCCGAGTTCTTGAGCGCCTTTCGTGCGCGACCCGTCGCCGTGCCTGACGGTGGGTGAGACCGCGCTGGTGACGGCAGGCCGGTCAGCGCCGCGCGCCCTGTGGGATGCAGCTCTTTCTCGCGCCGCCCTGGTTGCCGATGGCTGGGTTGCCGAGGGCTACGTCGGCGCAGACGTACCCGTCGCGGCATTGGGCCGTGGTGGTGCACTCGGTAGAGCAGATGAGCTGGCTGTCACCGAAGAAGCTGCAGACGGTGCCTCCGGGGCAGTCATAGGTCTGCCCTTCGGCCACGCAGCCCCGGGAGCAGTACCCGCCGGGGACGTCGACCTGCCCGCCCTGCTGCTTGAGGAAGCAGGTGTAGCTCGGGTTGCAGTCTGCGCGGGTCGTGCAGGGGTTCCCGGCCGTGACGACGGGCCCGCAGGCAGCGACGGGCAGGACCAGGGCAGCCAGGACGAGGGGTCGGATCATGGACGCAGGGCCCTAGCACACCTTGCTGGACCCATGTGTGCCTGATAGAGATCGGAAGAGCG
>JADCJJ010000513.1 GCA_020247085.1 Myxococcaceae bacterium
CCACCTCGACCTGCGCGGTGATGACGCCCGAGAACCGGTCCTGCCCGGGAACCACCGTCAGCTCGAGCTGGTAGCCAAGCGGCCGGGCGCCCTCGGGCAGCCGCAAGCCGGGCGAGGCGAGGGCGGGGGCCGCTACTGGCGGAGGCGTTGCGGTGGCCGCGGCGTTCGCCGGCAGGACCGGGCGCGGGGCTGCGCAGGAGACGGCGAGGGCGAAGGCGAGGAGTACGGGCGGCGAGGTGCGCATGGCGTGGCGCCTTCCTAGTCGGCCCGCTGGCCCGAGCGCAGCACGACCTGCGCCGGTGTCCGAAACCGCGGTGCGTCAGGCCCTGATGGCCCTCGTCGCGGCCGCGGACGCACGGCGCCAGACCGTCACGCGGCGACTCGGCTGAGCGGCCGTCAGCGGACCCAGGTGACGCGCACCGGCAGCGTCGCCGTCGGCGGCGGGGGCGTCGTCACGCGGGTCGTCCGGTCGTTCGCGCGCGCCGCGTCGGGGATGAAGAAGAACGTCGCCGTCTGGTTGTGGAGGGAGGGCATGGGCGCGCAGGGTGCCCGCCCCAGGCAATCACGCAAGTTTTTGGAATTACTCAGCTTTTGAAGATCCGGTGGCGGCGCCAACCCCCGGGTTCCACGCGCCTTCCGGTGGGCATTCTGATCGGCCGCGCAAGGGCGTCGGAGGCGCCTCGACCCGCGGCCGGCTCCGCCGCCCCGGCTTTCGGCGGGCGGTCGTCCGAACAGAGGACGGTGCCCTGGCGTGACTTTGGTCGCGCGCCAGCGCGTCGATCGGGTTGCGTGACTGGCGCCCTCCACCCCGTTCTCCGGGGTCTTTTTTCTGCTCGTCGCCATTGCTGACTGGAAATCCATTGCTACCCTCCCGTCATCCGCTGACGTCGTCGTTCACGAGGCCAGCGCTCCTCGACGTTTCGCATCACGAAAGAAGCAACCACATGTCCGACGAGAAGAAGAAGGGAGCCGGAGCGCAGACCATGCCGGCCGCGATGCAGCCTCCGGGCGCCATCAACAAGGACGATATTCCGGCGGTGTTGCCGATTCTCCCGCTGCGGAACTCGGTGTTCTTCCCGGGCGGCGTGCTACCGCTCGCGGTTGGCCGGCAGAAGACCATCGCCCTCATCAAGGACGCCGTCCGCGACGACCAGGTCATCGGCGTCGTCACCCAGCGCAAGGCCGAGGAGGAGGACCCCGGCGCGACTGACCTCTACAACATGGGCACCGTCGCCCGCATCGTGAAGCTCCTGAAGATGGGCGAGGACAACTACTCGCTCGTCGTCCAGGGCCTCGCGCGCTTCCGCGTGCTCGAGCTTGTCCAGGAGTCGCCGTACCTCAAGGCCCGCATCGAGCCCGTGGAAGACAAGACGCCCGCCGACAACGTCGAGATCGAGGCGCTCACCATCAACCTGAAGAAGCTCGCCCGTGAAGTCATCGAGATGATGCCCGAGCTGCCCGCGGCGGCGACCGAGCTCGTCGAGTCGATCACCCACCCGGGCCACCTCGCCGACCTCATCGCGGCCAACGTCGACGTGCCCATCGAAGAGAAGCAGGCGGTGCTCGAGACGGTCGACCTCAAGGCCCGCATGAAGCTGGTGCTCGAGCTGCTCAATCGCAAGCGCGAGATCCTCAAGCTGTCGAACAAGATCGACTCGGCCGTCAAGGGCGAGATGTCGAAGACGCAGCGCGAGTACTACCTGCGCCAGCAGCTCAAGGCGATCAAGGAGGAGCTCGGCGAGATGGGCGAGGACGAGGAGGAGCTCGACGAACTCGCCACGCGCATCAAGAACGCCCAGCTGCCGCCCGACGTCGAGAAGGTCGCGCACAAGGAGCTCAACCGGCTCAAGACCATTCCCGCGGCGTCGAGCGAGTACACGGTCGCCCGCACCTACCTCGATTGGATCGCCGATCTGCCGTGGAACAAGATGACCGAGGACAACCTCGACATCGAGAACGCGCGCAAGCAGCTCGAGAACGATCACTACGGCATCGAGCGCGTGAAGAAGCGCATGCTCGAGTACCTGGCGGTGCGGAAGCTCAAGAACGACATGAAGGGCCCCATCCTCTGCCTGGTCGGGCCGCCGGGCGTCGGCAAGACGTCGCTCGGGCAGTCCATCGCCAAGGCCGTCGGGCGCAAGTTCGTGCGGCTGGCGCTGGGCGGCGTGCGGGACGAGGCCGAGGTGCGCGGGCACCGGCGGACCTACGTCGGCGCGCTCCCGGGCCGGTTCATTCAGCAGATGAAGAAGGCCGGCACGCGCAACCCGCTCATGCTGCTCGACGAGATCGACAAGCTGGGCTCGGACTTCCGCGGCGATCCGTCGGCGGCGCTGCTCGAGGTGCTCGACCCCGAGCAGAACCACACCTTCTCGGACCACTACCTCGACGTGCCGTTCGACCTGTCGAAGGTGATGTTCATCGCGACCGCCAACCGGCTCGACACCATCCCGCCGCCGTTGCGCGACCGCATGGAGATCATCGAGATGAGCTCGTACACGTTCATCGAGAAGGAGCACATCGCGCGCAACCACCTGATCCCCAAGCAGGTGAAAGACCACGGCATCACCCTCGACCACTTCGAGCTCACGAAGGATGGGCTCGACAAGGTGATCACCAGCTACGCCATCGAGCCGGGCGTTCGAACGCTCGAGCGGCGCATCGCCGAGCTGGCCCGCGCGGTGGCCGTCGAGGTGGCCTCGGGCAAGACCGACAAGCAGACCATCGACGCCACGCGGGTCGAGACGGTGCTCGGGCCCAAGCGCCACGAGCTCAACGTCGCGGAGCGCACCTCGCAGCAGGGCGTCTCGGTCGGGCTGTATTACACGCCGCTGGGCTTCGGAGACATCCTCTTCATCGAGGCGACCAAGATGCCGGGCAAGGGGTCGATCACCCTCACCGGCCAGCTCGGCGACGTGATGAAGGAGTCGGCCACCGCGGCGTTCTCGTGGCTGCGCGCCAACGCCGAGCGCCTGGGGCTCACGCCAGCCTCGTTCGAGAAGGTGGACATGCACCTGCACTTCCCCGACGGGGCGACCCCGAAGGATGGGCCCTCGGCCGGCATCGCCATCATCTCGGCCATGTCGTCGCTCTTCACCGGCATTCCGGTGCGCAGCGACACCGCCATGACTGGAGAGATCACCCTGCGCGGCATCGTCGCCCCGGTCGGCGGCATTCGCGAGAAGGTGCTCGGCGCGCACCGCGCGGGCATCAAGCGGGTGGTGATGTGCGAGAAGAACAAGAAAGACCTCATCGACGTGCCCGAGGCCGTGCGCAACGAGCTCCAGTTCTTCTTCGTGTCGAAGATCGACGAGGTGCTCGACACCGTGCTCGAGCGCTCGCCCTTCTCGGCCACGCCGCCGAAGCCGGTCGAGCCGGCCAACCCCGAAGTGCGCGCCTGAGCGGCGCCACCGGGCCCTGAAGCCAACGACGCCGGTTCCCTGCGAGGGGGACCGGCGTCGAACCTTTTCGGGGTGCGCACCGCGCGCGGCGCGTCAGTCGGCGTCGTTGATGAGGTCGGTCGCCGTCAGCTCAGGCGCGGCCCGGCCGTGCTCGAAGCCCAACAGGCCCAGCTCAGCGTACCGCGGCTTGATGCGATCGGTGAGCAGGCCGATGCGCTTGAGGTTGGGCACGACCCGCTTGAACATCGTCTTGCGGAACCGGCTCATCATCTCGCTCTCGAGCACCGTGCGCTCCCACTGCGCCCGCGTCATCACGTGCCCGTAGTACTCGTCGTAGAACTCGTGCGCGAAGAAGCGGTTTCGCAGGAACAGCGACACCTCGAAGGCCCAGTCCTCGCGCTCGCGGCGCTCCTTCTCGGTCAGCTCGCGCAGGAACTCCTTGAGCGCCAGCACGCCGTAGTGCACGTGCCGCGCCTCGTCGGTGATGATGTACTTGAGCATCTGCTTGAGCAGCGGCTCCTTCGTCATCTGCTGGATCATGCCGAAGGTGCCCAGGGCGAGGCCCTCGACCATGATCTGCATGCCGAGGAACTTCATGTCCCACCGGCGGTCGCTCATGAGCGCGTCGATGACGACGTACAGGTTGTCGTTGATGTCGTAGCGCTTCTCGAGCTTCTTCGTGAGGTACGCGTGGAAGACCTCGACGTGGCGGCCCTCGTCGACGACCTGCGTCGAGCCGTAGAGCTTCCCGTCGAGCCACGGCACCGCCTCGGTCACCTGGCAGGCGGCGTGAAGGGCGCCCTGCTCACCATGGAGCGACTGCGACAACAGCCAGGCGGTGATGCCGCGCCGCTGCTCCGCGCGCTCCTTCGGCGAGGCCTTCTGGAACGAGGCGAGGTTCGCCACCGGCAGGAAGTCCCAAGGGAGCAGCGCCGTCTCGTCGGACAGCGGGTCGACCGGCGCCGTCCAGTCGAGGTCGATGGTGGCGTTCCACTGTGAGCCCTTCGCCGCCTCGTACAGCCTCGAGAACTCGGGCTTGTTGCGCAGGTAGTTCCAGTCGAAGGTGACCGAGTAGTCGACGGGCATCGACGACAGCGGCTCACTCTTCCCCCGCTGCAGCACCATGCCGCGGAAGGCAGGCCCCAGCAGCGACTTGAGCACCTGCAGGTTGCCCGAGGCCGAGGCGTCTTTCACCAGCGGCAAGGTGTCGAAGACGTTCGAGAAGACGTCGATCGCAGCCACGGGCTCAGCCCCGTCCCTTGAAGGACGCGGCCATCAGGGCCGCGAAGTGCGTGTTCAGGTCGGCCGGGCGTGCCGGCTCGTGCACGAGGCCATACGCGAGGTACGAGAAGAAGGTGTCGGCAATCTGCCCGGGCGTGCGATCGCCGCCAGGCCGGTACCACGTCGCCACCCAGTTGATGGCGCCAAACCCGAAGTGCCGCACCAGCTCGATGTCGAGGATCGGCCGGGCGCGCCCGCTGCCGTGCGCCTCGTAGAGCAGGCCGTCCCAGAAGGCCTCGTACTTGCCGCGCTCGCGCTCGACGCCCTCCCGCGCCCCCACCGGCAGCGAGCGCCAGTCGAACAGCAGCACGTACAGCGAGTCGTCGCCGTTGCAGAGCAGCTCGAGGTGCGCCCGCAGGCCGAGGCGGATCTTCTCGATGGGGTCCTTCACCTCGCCGATCGCCTGCCGCACCACCTGCATCGCGCGCCGCACGGCCCGGTTCATCAGCGCCAACAGCACGTCGTCCTTGCTCGCGTAGCGGTAGTGCAGGCTGCCCGGCAGCATGTTCGCCGCCGCGGCGATCTCGCGCACCGTCGTCGCCGCGAACCCCTTCTCGCGGAACAGCCGGCCGGCAGCCCGCAAGATGCGCTCGTCGGCGTCCTCGACCGGAGGCACTGGCGGCGGCGTCGTCTGCGGGGTCGGTGTTGGTACGACAGGCAGCGGGGGGCGGAGGTCGGTCTTGGCCATGCGCACAAGGCGACCACGGAGCGGCCAAGCCGGTCAAGGTCCCCCGCCCGGCCCCCTGTCTTCTCCGGGTGACACCCCCGACGGTGCGCAGGCCACCACGTGTCATCTCGCGACTGCGAGGCCGGCGCTTCACGTCGTCACGGCGCTGCCGCGGGCGGGGGGACGGGCCTGTCTCGGCGCGGCGCAAAGACCGAGTACAGGAAGGCCAGGCTCGGCAGGACGAGAGCGGCGGCGACGACCGTTGCGCCAACCAGGAAGCGCATCGTCGAGGGCTGGGCGTGGCTCGAGGCGAGCGTGTGCTCGCCCCACACCAACGACTCGCGCTTCGCCACCGCCCAGCCGACGACGACCGTCGCGGCGAGGGCCGCCACCACGACGCGCGCGAGCTGGAAGCGCCGGGCGCCGACGACGCCGAGGGCGAGGCCGCCGAAGGCGAGCCCGGTCAGCGCCGGAGCGCCGTGGCCGACGCTCGCCACGAGGCCCGGCGCCACGTCGGCGGCGCTGCCGAGGACGACCCACGAGGCGACGCCTGCGACGGCGAGGCTGCCCAGGGCCCTTCGGCGAAAGTCCTCCTGCAGGCCAGGCTCGGCCGCCTCGACGGTGAGGTAGGTGGCGGCGAGCGCCGCGACGAGTGCCAGCGTGAAGAAACCCGCCGCCGCCGTGAAGACGTCGATCGAGAACGTCAGCGGCTGCTCCCGCACCAGCGCCGCGCCCATGCCGCCGAGCAGGAACGGGCAGCCGACGCTGGCCGCCGAGAAGAGGGCGCCCAGGCGCCGCCGGCGCGCCGCGTCGGCCTCGTAGTGCCGGAAGGTGAAGGCCGCCCCCCGCATCACCAGGCCCAGCGCGTAGAGCGTCAGCGGCGTGAAGAGCGCCGTCGTCAGGGCCGAGAAGGCCGGCGGGAACGCGCTGAACAGGAGCACGAAGACGAAGATGAACCAGACGTGGTTGGCCTCCCAGATCGGGCCGATGGTGCGTTCGATGAGCGCGCGCTGGGCGTCGCGCCGGGGCCCCGAGGCCAGCAGATCCCACATCCCCCCGCCGAAGTCGGCGCCGCCCCCGATGACGTAAATCACCAGCCCTGCGACGATGGTCGCGGCCAGGACCCGCTCAAGCGGCATGTGGCACCGCCTGCGGCTCGACCACCGGCTCGGGCTCGCGGAAGAGCCCCAGCAGCAGGCTCACCACCGTCGCCGCCAGAAAGAGGTAGACGCCAGCGAAGGCGAAGAGCCGCGGCAACAGCCCCTCGACGCGCGTCGCGGCCTCGGCCGTCGAGAGGAGCCCCCGCACGACGTACGGCTGTCGGCCGAACTCGGTGACGAGCCACCCCGCCTCCATGGCCACGGGCGCGGCGACGCCCGCGACCACCAGGGCCACGAGGAAGGGCCGGCGCTCTGGCCACGCCCGCCGCCACCAGCGCCACAGGAGCGCCACCACCGACAGCAGCGCGAGGTAGCCGCCGCTCGCCACCATCACCTGAAAGCTGAGGTGGGTGCGGGTCACAGGCGGCCGCTCGGCGGGGGGAATCTGGTCGAGCCCGGTGATGACGGCGCTCGGGTTCATCGCCCCCAGCACCGACAGCCCGCAGGGCACCTCGAGGCCGAAGCGCACCGTGCCGGTCGCCTCGTCGGGGAGCCCGCCGATCAGCAGCGGCGCGCACGCCTTCGTCTCGAAGTGGGCCTCCATCGCCGCGAGCTTCCACGGTTGGTGCTTCGTCACCTGCTTGGCCGACAGATCGCCCGACAGCGGCAACAGCAGCGCCGCCACCGCGCCGACGGGCAGCGCCACGTCGAGCGCCGCCCGATGGAAGGCCGCCTCGCGCCCCTTCAGCAGCAGCGTCGCGTGCACCGCCGCCATCACGAAGCCCGTCACCGCGTAGCAGGACAGCAGCACGTGGACGATCTGCGTCAAGGCCGACGGCGCGAGGAAGACCCGCCATGGCGCCTCGAGGAAGGCGCGGCCGTCGACCCACTGCACCTCGACGGGCGCGTTCATGAAGGCGTTCACCACCGTGACGAAGGCGGCCGACGCGGCGCCCGACAGGGCCACCACGACGCCCGAGAACCGGAAGGCGAGCGACGAGACGCGCTCCCGCCCGTAGAGCACGACGCCGAGGAAGATGGCCTCGAGGAAGAAGGCCACCCCCTCGAGCGCGAAGAGGGGCCCCAGCACCTCGCCGAAGCGGCGCATCAGCTCCGGCCACAGCAGGCCGAGCTCGAGCGATAGCACGGTGCCCGAGACGGCCCCCACCGCGAAGAGAATGGCGGTGCCCTTTGCCATGCGCCGCGCCAGCAGGCGGTAGCGCTCGTCTCGCGTGCGGGCGGCCAGGGCCTCGGCGACGACCAGCAGCAGCGGCAGGCCGACGCCGAAGGCCGCGAACACGATGTGGAAGGCCAGCGACAACCCCATCTGGGCCCGGGCGAGCGCGGTGGTGTCCATCGCCTCGTTCGGTAGCGGGCAGCCGGCGCCGCCGCCACCCTCAGGCCCTCACCACACCACGCAGCGGTCCGAGCCCTCACGCACCATCTGCGCCGAGGCCGGGCACTGGAAGGCCTCCTGGAAGGCGTCGAGGTTGCCCAGCGGCCCCAGCACCCGAAGGAACGGGGGGGCGTGCGGGTCGGTCGCCGCGCGCAGGCGCGCCATCTCGGGCCGCATCTTCGTGCACCACGACTGGGCGAAGCCGAGGAAGAACTGCTGGCTGCGCGTGAAACGCCCGCCGACGTCGGCCTCGGGCTTCTTCGCATACCAGTCGACCATCGCCGCGTGGGCCAGCTTCAGCCCGCCGAGGTCGGCGATGTTCTCGCCCAGGGTGAGATCGCCCTTCACCTTCAGGTCGTCGATGGCCACGTAGGCGTCGTACTGCCGCTTCACGCACTCGGCCTTCTCGACGAAGGCCCGGCCTACCGCCGGCGACCACCAGTCGCGCACGTTTCCGTCGACGTCGAACTGCCGGCCCTCGTCGTCGAAGCCGTGGGTGATCTCGTGGCCGACCACCATGCCCATCGACCCGAAGTTCACCGCGTCGGTCGCCTCGCGGTTGAAGAAGGGCGGCTGCAAGATGCCAGCGGGGAAGACGATCTCGTTCTTCTGAGGGTCGTAGTAGGCGTTCACCGTCGACGCCGACATCAGCCACTCGTTGCGGTCGACCGGCCTGCCGACCTTCGCGAGCTGGCGCTTCACCTCGAAGCGGTTGGCGGCCAGCGAGTTCGCGAAGAACGACGTGCGCGTGGTGCTCATGCCGGCGTAGTCGCGCCACGCCGTCGGGTAGCCGATCTTGTTGTTGCCGACCATGCGAGCGACCTTCTCGAGCGCCGCCTTCCGCGTCGGCTCGTCGAACCACGCGAGCGCGGCCAGGTTCTTCTCGAACGAGCGCTGCAGCGCCTCGACCATGGCGTTGGTGAGCGCCTTGCCGTCCTCTCCGAAGGCCCGGCGCACGAACTCGCGGCCCAGGGCCTCTCCCAGGTCGGCGTCGGCGAAGGCGACGCACTTCTTCCAACGGGCGCGATCCTGCTTGGCCCCGGTCAGCGCCTTCGACGAGAAGGTGAAGGCCTCGTCCTGGAAGGCCTTCGGGAGCGCCGGCGTCGAGCTGCGCAGCACGACCCAGGTGAGGTACGTCTCGAGCTGCTCGGGGCGGGTGTCACCGGCGATGGCGGCGAGCTCGGAGAAAAAGCGCACCGAGTTGACGTTGATCGCCGACAGGTCCTTCGCGCCGAGGGCCGCGAAGTACGCGTCCCAGGGGAAGGCCTTCGCCTTCTCCACCAGTCCCTTGCGGTCGACGCGGTTGTACAGCTTGTTCGGGTCGCGCCGCTCGACCTTGGTTTGCGACACCTTCGCCAGGCGCGTCTCCAGCGCCATGACCTCGTCGGCCTTGCGCTGCGCGAGCTTCGCCTCGACGCCGAGCAGGCCGAACGTCGCCTCGACGTACGACTTGTAGAGCTCCCGCACGTTCTGCTTGTCCTTGTCGAAGTAGTAGTCGCGGTCGGGCAGGCCGAGGCCCGACTGGTCGAGCATGGCGATGACGTCGGAGGACTTCTTGAGGTCTTGAATGGCGCCGACCTCGAAGAAGGCGCGAAAGCCGGCTGCATGGAGGGCGCCGACGGCGGTGGCGAGCGAGCGCGCGTCCTTCACCCTGATGGTCTGCTCGACGAAGCGCCGCACCTCGGGTAGCGCTCGCTCGAGCCCCGCCTCATCGGTGCAGGTGGCGTAGTAGTCGCCGAGCTGCTTCGCGAAGGGCGTCCCCGCCGGGAGCGACTCGGCGGCGGCCTCGTCGAGAATGGTCTTCAGCAGTTGCTCGTTCCGCTCCTGAATCGAGACGAAGCCCCGCGAGTACAGCGGCCGATCGGCGGGGATCTCGGTGGTCGCCAGCCAGCCGCCGCAGGCGAACTGGTAGAAGTCAACGCAGGGGTCGGCCTTGACGTTCATCGCCCGCGCGTCGAGCCCGGCCGGCAGGGGCTTTGCCGGGTCGACCGAGAACCTCGGCGGCGCCGGCGGCGCCTCGACGGCCTTCGCGGGCTCGGGGGCCTTCTGGGCGACCTCCTGCGTGGCGCACGCCGAGAGGCCGAGGACGACGGGGAACCAGCGCAGACGCATGGTGAGCTCCTGACGAGAGAGACAGGGAGCCCTACCGCACGCGCGCGACGACGTCACCGGGCGAATCGCCGGCTCACGCCACCTGCTGGTCCGAGTTCGCCGCCGCCTCCTTCAGGTTCACCGCGACGAGCTTCGAGACGCCCGGCTCCTCCATGGTGACGCCGTACAGGGTGTCGCCGATCTCCATGGTGCGCTTGTTGTGCGTGATGAGGATGAACTGCGACGTCGAGCTCATCTCCTTCACCATGTCGTTGTACCGGCCGACGTTGCCCTCATCGAGCGGCGCGTCGACCTCGTCGAGCAGGCAGAACGGCGTCGGCTTGATGAGGAAGATGCCGAAGATGAGCGCCACCGCCGTCAGCGCCTTCTCTCCGCCCGAGAAGAGGTTGACGCTCTGCAACTTCTTTCCCGGCGGCTGCGCGAGAATCTCGATGCCCGGCTCGCTCGAGCCCGGCTCCTGGGTGAGCAGCAGGCTGGCGCGCCCTCCGCCGAACAGCCGCGGGAACACCTGCTGGAACTTGTCGTTGACGACGTCGAACGTCTCCTTGAACCGCTCCCGCGACGTCTCGTCGATGGTCTTGATGGCCTCGGTGAGCTGCGCGAGCGAGGCCTCGAGGTCCTTCTTCTGCTTCGAGAGGAACTCGAAGCGCCCGGCGATCTCCTGGTGCTCCTCGATGGCGGTGACGTTCACCTCGCCCATCTTCTCGACCTGCGCGCGCAGCTCCTTGAGGCGCTCGACGGCCTCGGCGCCGAGCTGCGGGTGTAGGTGGTAGAGCGAGATGGCCTCATGCAGCGCCACCCCGTGGCGCTCCTGCAGGTTGGCCGCGAGGTGCTCGAGCTCGAGCGACAGCTCGCGGGACTTCAGCGTCACCTCGGCCAGGTGGTGCGAGAGCCCCTCGGCGGCGCCGCGCAGCTCCTTGAGCTGGTGCTCTTCGTCGCGCACCTTCGCGACCTCGATGGCGTGCGCCTCCTTGCGGCCCTCGAGGGCGCCACGGGCCTCGGCCAGCCGCGCCTCGCGCTCCTCGCGACCCGTGCCCGTCTCGCTCAGCCGCTGCTCGAGCTCGGCGATGCGGGCCGCCCCCTCGTGCTTCGAGGCCGAGAGCCGGCCCAGGCGCTCGGTGAGCTCGTTGACCTGCGCGAAGAGCGCGTCGGCCCGCTGCCGCGCCGACGACCCCCGTTCGCTCGTCGAGGCGACCTTCACCTTCAGCTGCGTCGCCTCGACCCGGGCGGCCTCGCCCTTCGCGGTGAGCGCCTCGAGTTCGGCCTGGAGCGAGGCGACGCGCTCCTCGCGGGTCTGCCGGTCGGTCTGACCGTGCATCACCTCGCCGCGAGACGTCTCGAGCTCGGCGGCCAGCAGGCCCTTCGAGGCCTCGAGCTGCCCCACCTCGGCGTCGAGCCCGGCGATGCGCTCGCGCAGCTTCACCAGGCTCGAGGCGGCCTGCGACAGGTCCTTCTCGTGGCCCTGGAGCTGGAGCTCCTCCTGGTGCCGGTTCTTCTCGAGCCCCTTGAGCACGCCCTCGAGCTGGCCGACCTGTTTCTGCAGCTCGTAGTGGCGCGTGATGCGCTCCTGGTACCGCTCCTCGAGCCGGCGCACCTCGTCGCCCAGCTCGGCGAGCTGCCGCTTCTTGTGGAGCGCGCCGACCGCCGGGCCCTCCATCACGCCGCCGGTGACGACACCGCCGGGCCGCAGCACCTCACCGTCGACGGTGACGAACGTGTACCTCGGCGCGCGAAACGCAAGCGACCGGGCGCTCTCGAGGTCGTGCACCACCACGACGCCGTCGAGCAGCCGCTCGACCAGCGCGCGCACCGCCTCGTCCTTCACCTGCACCTGCGACAGCGCCATCGCCCGCACCTCGGGCCCCTCGAGCGGTGGCAGCGGCTCGGGGCGCTCGACGGCGGCGGGCACGAAGGTTGAGCGGCCCTCTCCTAAAGACTTGAGGTACTCGACGTACTCGAGGCCCCGCGCTGGAGACTCGACGACGACGTGCTGCAGCTGCTCGCCCAGCGCGCCCTCGATGGCCTTCTCGAGCTCGGGCGGTGCGGTGACCACGTCGGACACCAGGCCGAAGAGGCCAGCCTGGCGCAGGTCGTCGCCGGCCTTCGCCATCACCGCGCGCACGCCGCGGTCGAAGCCCTCGTAGTTGCGCTGGATCTCTTCGAGCGACTGCAGCCGGCTGCGGGAGTCGGACAGCTCGTCGCGCACGGCGAGCACCATCACCTCGTTCTCGGTGAAGGCCGCCCGGGCGTTCTGCAGCGTCGTCTCTTCTTCGCCACGGCGCTGGGTGATCTCGATCGCCAGCTGGCGGCTCTGCTCGACGCGGGCGAGCACCTCGCGGCGGGCCTCCTCGAGCTGTCCCTGCTCCGCCTGGAGCACCGCGCGCTCACCGGTGAGCCGCTCGAGGCGCTGATCGAGCTCGGCGCGGCGGGAGTCGAGGTTCGACAGGTTCGACTCGTGGTTCGCGACCCGGGTCAACACCTCGACCAACTCCCGGCGCTCGACGTCGAGGCGGCCCGCGACGGCCGCCGACAGCTCGAGCGTTCGGCGGAGCTCCTCGTCGAGCACCTCGAGGGCCACCTCGTCTTCACGCGAGGCCACCCCCAGGCGCTGGAGCTCGGCCTCGGCGTCGAGCTTCTCCTGCTCGGCGACGGCCTTGCGGGCGAGCACCTCGGAGAGCTCAGCCTCGGCGGCGGCGACGCGCGCGCTCGTGGCCTCGAGGTCCTCTCGCCAGTGGACGAGGTTCTGCGCGTCGAGCTGCACCTGCGCCTCGAGCGCATAGAACTCGGCGGCAGTGGCCTCGAGCGCGGCGGTCTCGACCTGGAGGGCCTCACGCCGCGCCGAGATGTCCGAATCCATCGCCTGCACCCGCGAGAGCGTCTCGCGCTCTTCGACGGTCACGGCGTCGAGCTGGGCCACGAGCAGGCCGCGGCTGGCGGTGAGCTCGAGGCAGCGGTGGGCTGAGTGGTGCAGCTCGATGTCGCGCATCTCGGCGCGCAGCCGCTTGTACTTCTCGGCCTTCCGGGCCTGCCGCTCGAGCGAGTCGAGGCGCTTCTCGAGCTCGGCGACGATGTCGTTGACGCGGAGCAGGTTCTGCTGCGTCGACTCCATCTTGCGCTCGGCGGCGCGGCGCCGGGCCTTGTACTTGGTGATGCCGGCGGCCTCTTCGATGAACGAGCGGCGGTCTTCGGGGCGGGCCGAGACGATCTGCCCCACGCGGCCCTGCTCGATGATCGAGTAGGCCTTCGTGCCGACGCCCGTGCCCAGGAAGAGCTCGGTGATGTCGAGCAGCCGGCAGGTCGTCTTGTTGATCTGGTACTCGGACTCTCCGGAGCGGAACAGCCGGCGCGTCACCGAGACCTCGGGCAGCCCGGCCAGCGTCTCGGGCAGCACGTCCTGCGACTCGACGGTGAGCGTCAGCGTCACCTCGGCCATCGACAGCGGCGCGTGCGTCTCGGAGCCGTTGAAGATGACGTCCTCCATGCCCCGGCCGCGCAGGTTCTTCGCGCTCTGCTCGCCCATCACCCAGCGAATGGCGTCGACGACGTTCGACTTGCCGCAGCCGTTGGGGCCCACCACGGCGGTGATGCCGTCGTCGAACGAGAACACCGTGCGGTCCATGAAGGACTTGAAGCCAGTGATGTCGAGCCGCTTCAGACGCATGTCGTCCCCTCTGTGGCCCCCGCTGCGTGGGGGGCGCTTGTCGCCGCCAGGGCCGGTAAATCGGCCTCAGCCGCCGCGGGGACGTAGCATGCGCGAGAAGAGGTGAGCAAGCGTGACACTACGTGCCGTGACCATACGTCCCGGGCGCGGCGCTGCGGGCCGGCCGGGGCGCGGTCGTGGGGCGCGCTACGGCACTTCGATGGCTTGCAGGCCGCGGCCGCCGCCCGGCACCACGGTGCGCAGCAGCACGACGTCGCCGGGGCGCACCGCCTTGAGCTCCTTGAGCAGCTCGTCGCGGTTCTTCACCGGCTTGTGGTTCGCCTCGGTGACGACCATGCCCCTTCGCAGGCCGCCCTTCTCGGCCGGAGAGCCCGGCGTCACTTCGACCACCGCGGCGCCGCCCTTGAGGCCCGTCGCGCTCGCGAAGCGGGGGTCGAGGTCGTCGAAGGCCAGGCCCAGGCGCGGCGCCGCCGGCCGCTTCTCGTCACCCTCCTGGGGCCGCTCGACGGCGCCGATGCCCTCGACGTCGGGCCGGGTGCCGAGCGTCACCTTGAGCTCGAGCGGCTTGCCCTCGCGCCAGAGCGACAGCGTCGCCGGCGCGTCGGGGCGCTTGAGGCCCACCATGCGCACCAGGGCCGACGCGCTGGGCACCTTGATCCCGTCGAGGGCGACGATGACGTCTTCGTCCTTGACGCCGGCCCTCGACGCGGGCCCGCCCTCGGTCACGCTCACCACCAGCGCGCCCTCACCGCCCGGCACGTTGAGCGCCCGGGCCAGCGCTGGCGAGATGTCTTGCGGGGCCAGGCCGAGCCAGCCGCGCACCACGAAGCCCCTCGCCTCGAGCTGCGGCACCAGCGCCTTCGCCAGCGTCGAAGGCACCGAGAAGCCGATGCTGTTGGCCGCGGCGTTGATCGCCGTGTTGATGCCCACCACCTCGCCCCTCAGGTTGAACAGCGGGCCGCCCGAGTTCCCCGGGTTGATGGCCGCGTCGGTCTGCAGGAATTGATCGTACGGACCCGCCGAGATGTCGCGGTCCTTCGCCGAGATGATGCCCAGGGTGACCGAGTGCGCCAGGCCGAAGGGGTTGCCGATGGCCACCACCCAGTCGCCGACGCGGAGCTGGCCCGAGTCTCCCAGCGCCACTGACGGCAGCCGCTCGGGCTTGCCCTTCACCCGCAGCAGGGCCAGGTCGGTCAGCGGGTCGCGCCCGAGGATCTCGGCCTCGAGCGTGCGCCCGTCGTCGAGGCGGACGCGAATGGAGAGCGCGTCGGCGACCACGTGGTTGTTCGTCAGCACCAGGCCCTTCGAGTCGATGATCACCCCCGAACCGCTCCCCTGTGTCGTCGGCGGCAGCCCCCCGCTCCGGCGGCGCAGGGGCAGCGGCAGGCTGGCGAGCTCGTCGCCCTTCACCTCCTTGCGCACGTCGATGTTCACCACCGCGCCCTTCACCGACTCCACCAACGGCGCAAGGCTCGGCAGCGCCACCTCCTTCGGCGTGACCGGCTGCGCCAGCGCGACCTGCGCAGCGACGGCGAAGACGACTCCCAGCGAACGAGCCTTCATGGCGTTGCACCTTCCGCGACGGGGTGGACCAATCTGAGCGAACGAACTTTCGGCGGGCGCGATTCCCCGTCAAGGGCGCGCGGCGCTGCTGTTCCCCGCCCGGAAGGTGGAGTATTCACGTACGAACGCTGGCCGTCTCGTTGCCAGAACGCCGTCTGGGCCGAAGGAGCACCCGTTCGTGACGTCCTCGTCGATTCGTCTCTTCGCGCTCTTGAGCGCCGGCGGCCTGCTGGGCTGCCCGCCGCCCGTCGACCTGCCCGACGGCGGTGACGACAACGCCCTCACGCTGACCCCCGAGGGCGGCCTGTTCGTTCGCAACGGGTATGCGCTCGACGTGCCGCGCAACGCCGTCAACGGCGAGACGCGCCTGTTCTTCACCCGCGTCGACACCGGCATCCCCGAGATCGAGGGGCGCAAGCGCATCAGCTTCGGCTGGCGCGTCTCGCCTACGAACCTGCGCTTCCAGGCGCCGGTGAAGCTGTACCTGACGTGGGAGGCCGACCGGCTCGTGCGCGGCGTCGACCCCGGCACCTACGACATGCGGCGGCAGACCGGGAACGAGTCGTTCATGAACCCGCTCCCGGGCTCGCGCACCAACACCACGCCGTTCGAGGCCGTCGAGGCCACTACCGACCGGCTCGGCCTGTTCTGGCTGACCTCGCCGGCCACCCCGAACATCGAGCGCCTCGAGCTCGAGCCGAGAGAGATCACCCTGCGCGTCGGCGAGATGCGCAAGCTGACCGCGCGCGTGCTCGCGCCCAACGGCGACACCCTCGAGGCCACCGTCACCTGGAGCACCCTGCCGCCGCGCGTCGCCCGTGTCGACATGGGCGGCACCGTCACCGCCCTCGACCCCGGCACTGCCACGGTGACGGCCCGCGCCGGCATGAAGACCGCCACCGCAAAGGTCTTCGTCGTGCGCGACCCGCCGCTCGCGGGCCCCGTCACCGCCGTGCACGACAACCCCTTCCCAACCGGGAACGATCTGTGGGGCGGCGCCC
>JADCJJ010000514.1 GCA_020247085.1 Myxococcaceae bacterium
GAGCACCACGATCACCTCATCTGCACCCGCTGCGGCACCATCGTCGAGTTCGAGAACGATCGCATCGAGGCGATGCAGGACGCGGTGGCGCGCAAGCACGGCTTCCGGGTCACCTCTCACAAGATGGAGCTCTACGGTCTGTGCCGGGCGTGCCAGCGGGCGGTGGACGCGGAGCCGGCGTGATCCGGGCGTGGGGGGCCTCGCTGCTCGTGCTGCTCGGGTGCGCCCACGCCCCAGAGGCCCGGTTCCCTCACCGCGACCTCTTCCTCGGCGCGCTCCCGCAGGACGTCGTGGGCGCCGTGCCGTTCGATCGGGCGGCGCTCGAGGGCCAGGTGGTGCTCGTCACCTTCATCGCGACGTGGTGCTTCCCCTGCCTCACCGATCTCGCGACGCTCGACAAGCTCGAGCGCGACTTTGGCGGCCGCGGGTTTCGCCAGGTGCTCGTCGGGCTCGATCTCGAGGGCCGGCGGGTGCTCGAGCCCTTCGCGGCTGAGTACCGCCTGACGTACCCGCTCCTGGTGGGCGACGATCGGCTCCGGAGCGGTCAGACGCCGTTTGGCCACATCCGTGAGCTGCCGGCGCGCGTGCTGTTCGACCGCCAGGGCGAGGTGATCGCCGCCTACTCAGGCGTCGTCTCGCCGAAGGCGCTCGACGCGAAGGTGCGCGAGGCCCTCGAGCGCCGAAGCGCGGCGTCGTTCGAGCGCTCCACCCTCGCCGCGACGAGGTGAGGCCGGGGCGTCGGTCGCCGACGATGGCGCGGCGATCACGCGGCCGGTGGTGCCGAGGGGGCAGGCGCGTCGGCCTTCGCCTCGGCGGCCGGCGTGACCGGCCCGGTGGCCGTGTCGGGCACGGTCGTCTCGGCGCCCTCGAGCGAGATAGCCTCGGCCGCCTCGAGCTTCGCGCGCGCGTCTTCGGCGGCCTGGTCTTCGGCGGCGTGCTTCTCGCGCATCTTCTGGTCGCTCTCCGCGAACTGCTCGGCGGTCGGCGCGTGCGTCTCGGCCCGGGTCCCCGTGCGCTTCTCGAGATCGGAGATGGCGCGCCGAAGCATGTCGTTCTCGAGCAGCGTGCGGTTGAGGCGGATCTCGACGGCGCGGAACTTGTCGCGCGCCAGCTTGCCCTCTTCGTAGACGCGGCGCGCCTCGCGCTTCTCGCGATCGACGCGGACCTTCACGTTCCGCAGCTCGGCGGCGAGCTCGATGGCCTTCTTCTTGTCGCTGGCCGACTGCTGCTCGAGGCGCTGCATCTTCTCCTTCTCGGCCTCGGACAGCTCACGAATGACCCGCTGCACCGGCGCCGGCGCAGCCTCTCGCTTCTCCTCGGGCCGGGCGTCGGTGAGGGGCCTGGGGGCCTCGGCGCGCTTGCGGCTCCGCTCGGCCTCGCCCTTGAGCCGCTGCACCTCGGCGAGGGCGTTGGCGAGCTCCTGGCGGGTCGCGTCGAGCTGAATCGAGGCCTGGCGCTCGACCTCGGCGCGGGCCTTCACCAGGTCGTCTCCGGTCTTGTCGGCCTCGCGCTGCTCGTGGAGCTTCTTCTTAGCGGCCTTCAGCTCGTCCTTCAGCTCGGCCTGGGCCTTCTTGACCTCGTCGAGCTCCTTGCGCTTCTTGTCGAGTTCGGACTCGAGCTTGCCCGCCCGGGCCGCGGCGCCGTCGTCGCGGGACTCACGGGGCCGGTCCTCGCCCGCGCCGGCGCTCTTCGCGGGCGTGGCCTTCTCGCCCAGGAACCCCATGTTGAAGGCGAGGCTGACGACCAGCGCAATGGCCAGCAGCACGATGACGATGGTGAGCGACATGAAGACTCCTCGGACGGGTCCTGGGTGGAACGGCGTGGCGCCAATACCCCCTCGTGAGGCCGATGGCCAGCCCCGCCCCGAGGTTCAGCGCCCCACCGTCATCGCCAGCAGCCGCTCGACGCGGGCCGCGATGGGGGGGTGGGTCGCGAACAGCCCCATCACCCCGGAGCCGGACAGCGGGTTGACGATGAAGAGGTGGCTGCTGCCGGCGGCGCCATCCATCGGCACGAGCCGGTTGCCTGCCTCGAGGCGGGAGAGGGCGCTGGCGAGGCCGTGAGGGTCGCCGGTGAGCTCAGCGGCGGCCGCGTCGGCGTCGAACTCGCGCGAGCGGCTGATCGCCAGCTGCAGCAGCGTGGCCGTCAGGGGTGCGACGAGCAGCACGCCCAAGGCCGCGAGCGCCGAGGAGCCCTCGTCTTCGTCGTCGCGACGTGCGCCGAGCAGGGCGCCGC
Organism: Myxococcaceae bacterium; assembly: GCA_020247085.1. Taxonomy (GTDB): domain Bacteria; phylum Myxococcota; class Myxococcia; order Myxococcales; family Myxococcaceae; genus Xiheimicrobium; species Xiheimicrobium aquaticum. The sequence continues at coordinate 2,236 of JADCJJ010000514.1, forward strand.
CGAACGAGAACGCGAGCTGGGCCAGGTGGGTGATGACGCCGGCGAGGGTCGCGGCGACGGTCATCACCAGCGTGTCGCGGTGCTTCACGTGCGCCACCTCGTGCGCCAGCACCCCCTGGAGCTCCCGGCGGTCGAGCAGCCGCAGCAGGCCGGTGGTCACCGCGACCGCTGCCGTGTCGGGAGACCGGCCGGTCGCGAAGGCGTTGGGGGTGTTGGCCTCGATGACGAAGAGGCGCGGCCGGGGCAGGTTCGCTCGAAGGGCCACGTCGGCCAGCATCGCCTCGAGCCAGGGGAGCTCGCCCGGCGCCAGCGCGCGCGCGCCGTGCATCGCCAGCGCGATGCGGTCGCTGAACCAGTAGGACACGACGTTCATCACCAGCACGACGCCACCCGCCAGCACGAGGCCCTGCGCCCCACCCAGCTGCCGGCCGAGCGCGAGCGCCAGCGCGCTCAACGCCGCCAGCAACAGGCCGGTCTTGAGCAGGTTGGCGCTCCGGTTGGCGAGGGTGGACGTAGAGAGGGTCGCTGCACGCATGAGCGACGGGTACAGCAGCGCCGCCGGCCGGCAACTGCCGCCCCACCGAACGAGCAGCCCCTCCGTCGCGGCGCGAGGGGCGCCCGCCGTCAGCTCTGCGTGACGCGCACGGTCGTCTGCAGCGTCTTGCCGGTGTCCGGGTCTCTGGCTTCCATCTTCAAGATGCCCTCGACGTTCACGTCGAAGGTGATCTCGACCTTCACGCTCCCGGCCGGGCCCGGGCGAATGCCCGCGAAGGTGAACTCGCCAAGCTGCTCGTTCTGGTTCGCCACGTCATGATCGCCCTGGTAGATGCGCATGATGAGCTCGGTCTGGTTCGGCACGCTGGTGGTGCCGGTGAGCTGCTTCGCGTTGGGAATCGGGGTGTTCCGCCCGAACACGACGTGCATCTTGCCGTCGGCCTTCTCGAGGCCGATCGCCATGGGGATGACGTCGAGCAGCTGCACCTTCAGGTTGGTGTCGTCCTTCAGCGAGAAGGCGTACAGCGCGGCGCCGATGGCCACCGCCTCGTCGGGGTGAACCCCCTTGGACGGCGTCTTGCTGAAGAACTTGGTCAGCCGGTCCTGTACGACGGGCATGCGCGTCTGCCCGCCGACGAGCATGACCTCGTCGACCTCCTGGCTCGACAGCCCGGACTCGACGAGCACCTTGGCGACGATCTTCAGCGTTCGGTCGACCAGGTCGACGGTCAGCGACTCGAGCAGCTTGCGCGTGAACTTCATCTCGATGTTCAGGGGCTGCCCCTGCGGCGTCATCGTGATGAACGGAATGTTGAAGGGCGCCTCTTCGCGCGACGAGAGGTCGATCTTCGTGCGCTCGGCGAGGTCCTTGATGCGCTGCATCGCGACCGGGTCGGTGGACAGGTCGATGCCCGTCTTCGACTGGAACTCGCGCAACACGTAGTGGATCATCGCGTTGTCGAAGTCGATGCCACCCAGGAAGATGTCGCCGCCGGTGGACTTGACCTCGAAGACCTGGTTCCGAATCTCGATGATCGACACGTCGAAGGTGCCGCCGCCGAGATCGTAGATGACCACCTTCTCGTTGAGCCCCTTGCCGACGCCGTAGGCGAGGGCCGCCGCGGTGGGCTCGTTGATGATGCGCACCACCTCGAGGCCGATGAGCTTGCCGGCGTCCTTCACCGACTGGCGCTGGCGGTCGGAGAAGTAGGCGGGCACCGTCACCACCGCCTTGTTCACCGGCACGCGCAGGTAGTTCGAGGCGACGTCACGGATCTTGTTGAGGATCCGCGCCGAGACCTCCTGGAGCGACAGCTCCTTCTTCGCCACCTCGATGAGGACTTCCTTGTTGTCGCCCGACGGCTTCACGCCGTACTGAACGACCTTCTTCATCGACTCGACGATGTCGCTCGTCGCCGAGCGCCCGACGAGCCGCTTAGCGCCGTAGATCGTGTTCTTGGGGTTCAGCTGCCACTGGCGCTTGGCCTCGTAGCCGATGAGCTCGTTGCCCTTGTCGTCGATCGCGAAGATCGACGGCACCGTGTAGTCGCCCCCCTTGTAGGGGATCAGCTTCACGCTCGGCTGGCCGTCCTTGTAGCCCTCGACGTAGGCCGCGCACGAGTTCGTCGTTCCCAGGTCGATTCCGATGATGACTTCAGAGCTCACGGGGTCGAATGCTACTCGTTTGGCATCACCTGTCGATTCGAGAATAGCCATCGACCACGGTGACGACGGTCGACAGGTTCACGTCGGGGAACGAGAACACCTCGTCGACGGTGGTGGTGCTGGCCAGGTCGACGGCCGAGACCTCGAAGTCGGGGGCGCCCTCGCGCCCGGGGTCGGCGCCGGGCCCGTTTGGAGCGCGGGGCAGGGCGACGCCGGTCTGCCCGACCGAGATGGGGAAGTACACCGTGTGGCGCACGTCGGCGCCCACGAGTGCGACCCGGCCGAGTTCTGCGCCCGAGGCGTACAGCGAGGCCCACTCGGCGGCGGGGGCGCTCCACCGGCGGGCCGGCGCGCTGTAGGCCCCGGCGCCGGTCAGCGGCAGGAACGGCTGCACGGCCACCCGTGACGGAAGAGACCCGGTAGCCCTGAACACCCGGGCCGACTCGGCGTTCGTCCGCGTCGAGACGGCGATGCTCCAGAGGCCCGCCTGCGACGTCTCGAGGCCCGCGAAGGGCACGCCGGTGCGGAGCAGCAGCGGGTCGACCGGCCGAGTCCCGTCGTTGCCCGGCGCGCCGGCGGCCTTCGAGGCGAAGCCGGTGGGCAGCAGCCCCCGCCAGCGATCGAGCTCGACCCCGGCGACGATGACCGTGTCGACGGTCGACGGCACCCGGGGCACGACGACCTCGGTGCGGCGGCCGAGGGCGCGGTTGGGGCTCATCGAGAGGCGGGTGAAGCCGGCCCAGTCGGGCACCGTCTCGGAGCCCATCGGGCAGCGCTGCGGGTCGGCGCACAGGCCATTGCCGTTGACGTCGGCGGTGTCGGGGACGTCGAGGCGCGGGCTCAGCTCGGCCGAGGCCTGCAGGGTGAACTCCGACGAGCCGACGTAGCTGAGCAGGTCGACCGTGCGCAGCGTGGCCAGCTGCGAGAGGTCACCCCGGGTGGCGAAGGCGACGGCGGCGCGGTCGCCGGCCTGGGCGAAGCCGAAGGCGCGCGGCTTGACGTCGCGGGTGAACCCCAGCACCGGCGAGTTGAACAGCACCAGGGCGCCGGGAATGGGCACGCGCTGGTTCACCCCGTCGAGCTGCGTCAGCACCGGGTCTCCCAACAGGCGCGCCAGGCGCATCGACGGCAGGTCCGACACCGAGGTGGCGACGAGGCCCAGCCACCACGCGCCGCTGGCCTTCACCTGGCTGAACCCGACGGAGCCGTTGAAGCCGGTGCTGGCCCCGACGGGGTTGTCGCGGAGCGGAACGTAGACGTCGGCCGCCCGCGTCTGCGTGATGGAGACGCGCTCGTACGTGGGCTTCGCGTCGGTGCGCACCTCGGGGCTGACGGCGGTGAAGGTGGCCGGGCCCTCGCCGAGGGTGGGGAAGGCGGCGATGCCGCTCGCGTCGGTGACGGCCTCGAGGGGCATCGCGCAGTCGGGGTCGAGGCAGGCCCAGACCACGACGCCGGCGAGCGGGAGGCGCGAGGCCGCGCTCACCACCACGGCGCGCCGCCCCTGGGCCACCGCCGGGTAGATGCGCAGCCGGCTGGACGCCGGCGTCGCGAAGGACATGGGGAGCGTCGCCCGCACCGTCACCACCCCCGGGGCCACGGCCCGCACCAGGCCCTCGGCCGTGACGGTCGCCGCGGCGCTCGGCTGCCCCTGCTCGTCGAGGATGGCGAAGGCGGCGCGCGGCAACGGGTAGGTGCTCTGGTCGAGGCGGAACCCGACGAGGGCGAACGGCAGCACGTCGCCGACCACCAGCAGCGCCTCTCGCGGGTGGAGCCCCAGGCGCGCAAGCTCGGCGGGCGAAGGCTCGGGCGTGCACGCACCGTCGACGCAGGCGGCGCTGGCGCCACAGTCGGCGTGGCCGCGGCAGGCCGGCGGCACGCACACGCCCCCGATGCAGGCGCGGCCCTCGAGGCAGCTCGTGCTGGTGAGGCAGCGGTTGGTGGGCTGGCAGAAGCCCTCGTCGCAGAAGCCGTTCTGCGTCGCTTGCGTCGTGCCGGGAACGCCCGAGACGCAGTCGGAGTCGATGAAGCAGCGGGGCAGCTCCCGGCAGACGGAGAGCGCGCAGTCGAAGCCCGGTGGGCACTGGTTCTGCGGGAAGCGCTCGCAGCGCGCGTTGCGGTCGCACGCGGCGTTCGAGGCGCAGACGGTGAAGGCGGCGCACCGGCCAAAGGTGGCGCTGGTGCAGTACTGGCCCTCGGGGCACTCGCTCTTCGTCTTGCAGTCCGCGGTGGCGCACAGGCCGTCCTTGCACACCACGCCCTGACCGCCGCAGGTGACGTCGGTGGTGCAGCGCCGGGAGCAGGTGCCCATCGCGCAGGCGTAGAGACCTGTGGCGACGCGCGGGTCGAGGGTGGGGGCGCAGTCTTGCGGCAAGGTGCACCTCGGCACGCAGAGCCCCTGGGTCACCTCGCAGCGGGTGCCGCCCGAGCAGTCGGCGTCCATCCGGCAGCGCTGGCGCGCGGTGCAGACGCCGGCGGCGCAGGTCTGGTTGGCGGCGCAGGCGGCGTCTCCGGTGCAGGCGCAGGTGCCGCTGGAGCAGGTGAAGCCGGTGGCGCAGTCTCCGTCGAGGGCGCACTCGGGGCGGCGCTCGCAGCGGCCGCCCTGGCAGCGCTGCCCGTCACCGCACTCGCCGTCGTTGAGGCAGAGGGGCCCACAGGCGCCGCGGCGGCAGCGCTGGTCGCTCGCGCAGTCGGTGTCGACCACGCAGGGCGCGGAGTTGACGGCCGGGCAGGCCGACAGGCCGAGCATGACGAAGAGGCAGGCAGCCAGTCGCATCGGCGCCACCGTGCCACAGGTCGAGCCCAGCTCGCAGCGGCGCGAACGGGCGGCCCTGGGACGCGGGCGGGCGACCCACCGCGGGCGGCCGCTCGTTGCGCGGAGTCGGCCGCCTGTGGTTAGTGGCCAAACCCGATGGGGAGCAAGGTTTTGCCCCACCCCGTGGAGCGGAGGCAGCATGCGGCGACTGGTGATGGCGGCAGTGGTGGGGTTGGCCGCGACGGCTGCCGGGCAGGTCAGCATCGTCAACGACCTCGTCGTGGTGCAGGACCCGTCGGGCGCCATCACCAACGTGGTGGGCATGAACAACATGTCCATCTTCCCGAGCAAGCAGGAGCAGTTCTGCCGTGCTGCCTTCAACGCCGCGCGCCTGGGTGGCCTCGCCGACAACTTCGACGGCATCGTCTCGTTCACCACGGCCGAGAGCCTGACCGACCTCGACAACGTCTGGCAGGGCCCGCCGGTGCGCAAGACGGCGTCGGGCATCGGTCGTGACGGGCCGTTCCTCAGCGTGGCGACGTACAACTCGCAGCGGCTGTCGCAGTGCGTGTTCATGGGAACGCTGGGGCGCACGGGCGCGCTGTTCCCCGGGCTTCCGGCGGGCCCCGAGCCGCTGCCGGCCGACCCCGACGCGGCCTGGGCGCCGTCGCTCGGCATCACGCTTCCCGGCTCGCAGAGCCTGACGGGCATCGAGATGCTCGGCCACGAGTACGGCCACCATTGGCTCAATGGCGTCGAGTTCGACCAGAGCGACGGGCGGGGGCGGCAGCACTTCATCCGCGGCTACGCCAACGAGAGCGGCGAGGGGGGCATGATGGGCTTCCCCAACCAGCACTACAGCCACCTCGCCGACTCCCGCAGCGTCATGTACGGCGAGTGCATCACCGACCTGGGGAACGGCTCGTTCCGCTTCGAGGGCTGCGCGCGAAAGTACAACCACGTCGACCAGTACCTCATGGGGGTGCGCGGCGCCTGCGAGGTGTCGCCGATGATGGTGCTCGAGGACCCGTCGAACCCGGGCCGCGGCGAAGACGTCATCGCCATGGGGCGCACCTCGTCGGGGCGCACCCGGAGCGGGCTCACCCGGCACGACATCACCATCGACGAGATCCAGCGGGCGATGGGCGTGCGCAGCCCGGCATACCCGCACGCCCCGCGCTGCTGGCGGGTGGCCTTCGTGGTGGTGCTGGCGCCGGGGCAGACGGCGGTGCCGCCGGCGATGCTGGCGAAGGTGGAGCGCTACCGGCAGCGGTGGGGGCAGTGGTTCTCGTTCGCCACCGACGGGCGCGGCGTGATGCGCACCAACGTCGTTGGCCCGGGCTGCCCGGCACAGACGCCCATCGCCGACCCCTGCAACCCCGACGCGGGCGTGCGCTGGCCCGACGGTGGCCTCTACGTGCCCGACGACGGCGGGCTCGTCGAGCCCGACGCGGGCGCGGACGTCGACGCTGGCATCGAGCCCGACGCTGGCATCGAGCCCGACGCTGGCATCGAGCCCGACGCTGGCATCGAGCTCGACGCTGGCGTCGAGCCCGACGGCGGGACCTCGGGTGACGCGGGGGCGGGCCCCCTGGGTGATCCTCCGCTCGGCGGCCCCGGAACCTGCCTCAACTGCGAGCTCACCCGGCTCCGTCCCGGCTGCGGTTGCGGGACGGCGGACGCGCCGCTCCTTGGAGTGCTCGCGCTGGCGCTGGCGCGCTTCGGGCGTCGACGCTCCCGGACCCGCTGAGGCCAACGTCGCGCGCCGCACCGCGGGCGGGGCGCGCGATTGTGCTTCGTGGAGAAGGGGCTACGCTCGGCACGTGGACGCCCGCCGCCAGCTGCACGACATCGGTTCCGCCGTCTCGAGTGACTTCGTCAGGAACCGGTCGCTCCTGTCCTTCGAGGAGTACGTGCAGTTGTTCCTCGGCGCGCCGGGGCAGCAGCTGCGCAACGCCGCCCAGTACCTCGTCGACGCTATCGACGCCTTTGGCACCGAGCAGGTCCCGCACCCCACCGGCCGCATCCGCCGCTTCAAGGTCTTCGATGCCACGCCCGAGGAGCCCGACCTGCGCGTCGCTGGCCAGGAAGAGGTGCAGAACGCCATCTACCGGCTGCTCGGCAACTTCGTGCGCGCTGGCGAGGTGAACAAGCTCATCTTCCTGCACGGCCCCAACGGGTCGGCGAAGTCGTCGATCGTCGAGTGCCTCAAGCGCGGCCTCGAGCGCTATTCGCAGACCGCCGAGGGCGCGCAGTACACGTTCAACTGGGTCTTCCCCACCGAGAAGCTGATGAAGGGGTCGATCGGCTTCGGCGGAGAGAAGGGCGGGCCGTCGGGCTCGTTGGCGACCTTCGCGCACCTCGCCGCCGAGGACCTCGAGGTGCGCCTGGGCAACCCCCTGCGCGAGCACCCGCTGCTGCTCGTGCCGGTCGCGGAGCGCAAGCGCCTCATCGTCGAGGCCCTCGATCCGAAGAGCGAGCTGGTGGTGCCGTCGGTGCTGCTCGAGGGCCAGCTGAGCCAGAAGTCGAAGAAGATCTTCGACGCGCTGCTGGCGGCGTATGGCGGCGACTACCTGAAGGTGCTCCGGCACGTGCAGGTCGAGCGCTTCTACTATTCGCGGCGCTACCTGGCGGGCATCGCCTCGGTCGAGCCCCAGATGAGCGTCGACGCCTCGTTCCACCAGGTCACCGCCGATCGCACGCAGGGCAACCTGCCGCCCGCCCTGCACAGCACGGTGCTCTTCGAGCCCCACGGCGCGCTGGTGAACGCGAACCGGGGCCTCATCGAGTACGCCGACCTGCTGAAGCGGCCGCTCGAGGCCTTCAAGTACCTGCTGGGGTTCTGCGAGAGCGGCGAGGTGCCCCTCGAGCACTTCTCGCTGCAGCTCGACGAGGTGCTCATCGCCTCGTCGAACGAGAAGCACCTGGCGGCCTTCAAGGAGCTGCCAGACTTTGCCAGCTTCAAGGGCCGCATCGAGCTGGTGCGCGTGCCGTACCTGCGCCGCTGGCGGGTGGAGCGCGAGGTGTACGACGCCCAGGTCAACGCCCGCACGGTGGGCCGCCACATCGCGCCGCACGCGACCGCCGTCGCCGCGCTGTGGGCCACGCTGACCCGCCTGAAGAAGCCCCAGGCCGACCGCTACCCGCCCGACGTGCGCACCCTCGTCGAGCGCCTGTCGCCCCTCGAAAAGCTCCGCCTGTACCAGGACGGCGAGGCCCCTGAGCGGCTCACCCTGCAGCAGCAAAAGGAGCTCAAGAAGCTCGCGCCCCAGTTGTACGAGGAGTCGGACGCCTGGCCCAACTACGAGGGCCGCAGCGGCGCCTCGGCCCGCGAGGTGAAGACGGCGCTGCTCAACGCCGCCCAGTCGACCGAGCACGACAGCCTGCACCCGCTCGCGGTGCTCAAGGAGCTCTCGGCGCTCGTGCGCGACAAGAGCGTCTACGAGTTCCTCCAGCAGGAGATCGTCGATGGGTACCACGATCACACCGAGTTCGTGCGCGTCGCCGAGGAGCAGTACCTCGAGTGGACCGACCGCGAGGTGCGCGAGTCGATGGGCCTGGTGTCAGAGGGGCAGTACGAGGAGCTGTTCGAGCGCTACGTGCAGACGGTGAGCGCCTGGGTGAAGGGCGAGCGCGTGCAGAATCGCATCACCGGCCAGGCCGAGAAACCCGATGAGGGGCGCCTGGCCGAGTTCGAAGCGCTGGTGATGCCCAAGGGCGACGACGCGAAGGAGTTCCGCAAGGGGCTCATCGCCACCGTCGGCGCCTGGCGCATCGACAACCCCGAGGGCCAGGTCGAGTACCGCCGCATCTTCCCCGACCTGTTCAAGCGCCTGTCGGACCACTTCTACGACGAGCGCCGGCGCACCCTGCGCATCAACGCCGAGAACGTGCTCAAGGCGCTGTCCGGCGAGCGCAGCGCGCTGTCGGCGAAGGAGCAGCAGCAGGTGCAGAAGACGCTCGAGGTGATGAAGGCGAAATACGGGCACACCGAGGCCAGCGCCCGCGACGCCATCGTCTTCCTGATGAAGAAGCGCTACGCATGACGGCCGGCCCGCTGGCGACCCACGTGCTCCTCGAGCTGTGGGGCGTCGACGACGCGCTCCTCAACGACGAGCGCGCGCTCGAGGCCCACCTCTTCGCCGCTGCCCGGGCCGCGAGGTGCGAGGTGCTGGGCAGCGTGCGCCACCGCTTCGAGCCCCAGGGCGCCAGCGTCGTCGTGCTCGTCGCCGAGAGTCACCTGTCGGTGCACACCTGGCCCGAGCGCCGCTACGCCGCCGTCGACCTGCTCACCTGCGGCCACACGCTGCCCGACGCCGGGGTCGCGTGCCTCGTCGAGCGCTTTGCCCCGGCGCGCCACGAGGTGCGGCGCCTCGACCGCGGCCTGCCTTTGGCGCCAGTGCGTCAAATCCCGTGACATTCCGGGGACCTGCGCGGGCAGATCGGACCGCGCAGGCAGCGGAAACGCGCGGAAAGACGACGGTCTTACCTTGACCGACAGGGGTCGGTTCGGTGAGAATGCGCGACCCGCTGAACAGACCGACGTCGCCCCGGAGTGGCGCGACGACCTCTCGACGCAGTCAGGAAGGCCAACCCGATGGCTGACGGACCCGTGCTTCACTTCTTTGCCGGAAAAGGTGGCGCTGGCAAGACCACCCTGTCGACGGCCCATGCGATCTCGACGCTCGATGACGACGCGAAGGCGAGGGTGCTGCTGGTGGCCCTCGAGGCCGACAGCGGTCTGTCGGACCTGCTGAAGAAGAAGCTGTCGGCGAAGCCGACCCGGCTGCTGACGGGAAAGGGGCCGGGCGCGCTGGCGGCGGTCGAGCTCGACCTGCCGGCTCTCGCCGAGGCCTTCAACAAGAAGTGGAGGCCGGCGCTGCTGGGCTCGGCCCAGAAGGGCGCGGTGCTGTCGGAGGACGACCTGAAGAAGCTGCTCGAGACGAGCACGGCGCGCATGGGCGAGGTGGCGGCGCTCGTTCACCTCATCGAGCTGGCCGAGTCAGGTGAGTACGACGCCGTCGTCGTCGACGGCTTCTCGACCTCGCACGCGCTGCGCTTCCTCGACCACGCCTCGACGCTGCGGCGCTTCATCGCGCTGCTTCGCGGTGAGCGCCACGGACGCCCCTCGAAGAACGCGGTGCGGCCGCCCCTGCCGGTCGACGCCTTCGCGGCCAGGGCCGACGCGGCGGTCGCGTTCCTGAAGGACCCGAAGAAGTTCGCGCTGCACGTCTGCACGGTGGCCGAGCCGGTCGCCGAGGCGCAGACGAAGCTGCTCTTCAAGGTCATCGGCGAGCGCGGCATTCCGGCCGAAGAGATCGTCGTCGACATGATCGAGGACGGCAAGGCGAGCCGCGAGGTCGCCAACCGCCGCGGGCTGCAGGCCCCGCACGTGCGCAAGTACCAGTCGATGCACCCGAAGGTGGCGCTGCTGCAGCGCCGCATCGTCGGGCCCCGGGGCCTCGACGAGGTCAAGGCGTTCGCCGCCGAGTGGGCGAGCGGGAAGGAGACGAAGGCGCTCCAGTTCGGCCCCGCCGAGGCCCCCCCGGCGCTGGTGCGGGCGCCCTCGATGCCGCCCATCGCCGCGCCACCGCTGCCCCCGACGCGCTTCATCTTCTTCGTCGGCGCCGGTGGTGTCGGCAAGTCGTCGTGCGCGGCCGCGGCCGCCGTGACGCTCACCGAGAAAGAGGGGCCGGTGCTGCTGCTGTCCACCGACCCTTCGCACTCGCTCTCCGACGTGCTGGTGAGCCGCCTGACGGACACCGAGACGCAGGTGAAGGGCACCAAGGGCCTCTACGCCCGCGAGATCGACTTCGCCGTCTGGTTCACCGCGCTGCGCAAGAAGCTCAAGGAACTCGCCGAGCCCATGTTCGGGCCCGAGGCCAAGGGCGAGGCCTTCGCGCAGGACCGCGAGCTGTTCCGGAACCTGTTCGAGCTCGCGCCGATCGGCATGGACGAGCTGGCCGCGATGATGGCGCTCACCGACGCGCTCGTGCAGGAGCGCTTCAAGCGCATCGTCATCGACCCGGCGCCCGCCGGCAATACGCTGCGCGTGCTCGAGGTGCCCGCCATCGCGCGTGAGTGGTTCAAGGCCATTCACGCCGTCGCCACGAAGTACAAGGCCAAGGGCGGCGCGGCGCTGATGGCGTGGTGCGAGGCGCAGCTCAAGCACATCGACCGCTTCGAGAAGGCGCTCGTCAACCCGGCCGAGTGCCGCTTCGTCGTCGTCACCCGCGGCGAGGAGCTCGGCGTGCCCGTAATGGAGCGCCAGGTCGACTACCTCAAGGACCTCAAGCTGCCCTTCGAGCGCGTGCTGGTGAACCGCGTGCTGCCCAAGACGACCTGCCCGGTGACCGAGGAGCGCCGGAAGAACCAGCTCGAGGTGGCCAAGGTGGTCGAGAAGAAGATCGGCTTCCCCGTCACCCTGGCGCCCGAGCTCGGCCGGCACCCGGCGCAGCTGCGGGCCCTCAAGGAGTTCCGCACCTCGTGGTACGCGCTGACGCCGACCGCGAAGGTCAAGGCCGCCTGACGGGTCGACCGCGCCGTGGCCCACACGAAGTTCATCGCCATCGCTGGCAACATCGGCGCGGGGAAGACCGAGCTGACGGCCTTCCTCTGTCGGAAGTACGGGCTCAAGCCGTTCTACGAGCCGAACGATCAGAACCCGTACCTCGAGGACTTCTACCAGGACATGAAGACGTGGGCCCTGCGCTCGCAGATCTTCTTCCTGACCCACAAGTTCCGGCTGCACCGGGAGCTCGAGCGCGAGGCCGGCACGGCACTGCAGGACCGCACCATCTACGAAGACGCCGAGATCTTCGCGCGCAACCTCGCCCGGCAGAAGCTCATCGACAAGCGCGACTGGCAGACCTACTGGGAGCTCTACGAGACGATCGCCGCCTCGCTCAAGCCGCCCGACCTGATGATCTACCTGCGGTGCCCGGTGAAGACGCTCAAGGCCCGCATCAAGCTCCGGGGGCGCAAGATGGAGCAGGACATTCCCACGGCCTACCTGAAGCGCCTCAACAATCTCTACGAGAACTGGTTCGAGCGGTACACGATGTCACCGGTGCTGGTGTTGCCGACCGACACGCTCGACTACGTCACCGACCTCGTCGACCGCGCCGATCTCTTCAAGCAGATCGAGAAGCACCTGTGAGCGACGCTGCCCCGATGAAGGACGTCTACGTGCTGGCCGTCGAGCAGACCGCGCCAGTGGCCCGTGAGGCGCTCGAAGAGGCCTTCTCGGGTGACGAGGTGCAGCTCGTCTTCGGTGAAGACGACTGCCTGTTCTCGGTGCGCGCCGAGTCCTCGCGCGTCGACGTCTCGTTCGAGGTGCGCGACGCGCCGCTGGGGTGGTCGCCCGACCTGCTCATCGGCACGCCGGAGCTGCGGCGGCTCCTCGAGGGGGCGCGGGGCTTCTACCGGGTGCGCTACGTGCCCGGCCAGCCGCAGCAGACCGTCGCCGTCTTCGAGGCCCTGTGGACGGTGCGCACGCTGATGGAGCTCGTCGAGGCGGTTTGCGTCGACGTCACCGCCTTCCGCATGCACTCGGCTCTCGACGTCGAGGAGATCACCGAGCTCGACTTCGACATTCGCGATCACGTCACCATTCACGCGATGGCCATGGGCGAGGCCGGGTCGGCGATGTGGGTGCACACGCACGGGCTGTCGAAGTTCGCCACCCTCGACGTCGAGCTGTTCAACATTCGAGAGGACGACCTGCCGGCGGCCGAGACCTTCCTGCACGAGCTGTGCACAGATCTCGCCTTCGGGCAGGGGCCGACCCAGCGCGCGGTGGTGAGCACCAGCGTGGGCAAGGCCTTCATCCTGGTGCCCAGCGAGGAGGCGCGCACCAACCTGCCCGGCGTCGACCCGGAGCTGTTCGAGGGCCACAACGCGCAGATGGTGACGGTGGTGTCGCCCGAGGGCAAGCACTCGATGGGCGAGATGCTCGAGCAGTACCGTGACCGCTTCGAGGAGGAGACCGAGGAGCAGGCGCTCAAGTTCAAGGCCCAGGCCGAGCGGCTGATGCCGCACTTCAAGGCCCGCTTCCTGCGCCGGGGCCTGATGGAGCCGCTCGCCTTCGTGGTGCGCGCGCCCTTCGAGGTGCACCCGGACGGCGAAGACGAGGAGCCCGGAGATGAGCAGCTGTGGGCCGAGGTGATCACCTGGGAGGACGGGAAGGTCATCGGTCGCCTCGTCGACGGCGGAGAGACGACGACGGAGTGGAGGAAGGGTGCGCACGTCGAGATCGACGAGTCGCAGATCAACGCGCTGGCGGTGACGCGCGAGGGGCGAACACTCGACCCGGACGAGCTGAAGGCTCTGCTCCAGGCCGAGCTGCCGGCCTGATCGAGGAGAGGGAGGGATCGTGGCTGCACTGTTGCTGCTGACGGGGCCCCAGGCCGGACGACGGCACGAGGTGGGCGGCGAGGTCATCATCGGCCGCAGCCCCTCTTGCACCATCAGCCTCGAGGACGCGAAGGTGTCGCGGCGTCACGTGCGCCTGGTGCTCGAAGACGGGCAAGCCCGGGTGAGCGACCTCGGCAGCCGAAACGGCACGGTGGTCAACGGCGAGAAGATCGAAGCCGAGATGGTGCTGCTGCCGGGTGACCAGCTGCAGGTCGGTGACTCGACGATCCTCTACGAGCCGTCGGCGCGAGCGTCGCTGTCCGACCGCGAGACCGCGGGCGAAGTGGCCGGGCTGCCGGTCGAGGAGCTGCTGCCGGCGGTGGGCCCGGCGGCCGGCCTGTACCATGCGGGCGTGGCGCTGCTGTCGGCCACGAGCGAGGCGATGGTGCTGCGGCGCGCGGCCGAGGAGCTGAGCCGGGGGGTGAACTCGGACAAGGCCGCGGCCCTGCTCGGCGGGGCCGAGGGGCTGCTCACTGCGGCCGTCGTCGGAGCCGAGAAGGTCGAGGTGCCGCGCTCGATGGTGCGGGCGGCGCTCGAGCGGAAGGAGGCGAGCCTCGCCGGCGGCGTGCTGGTGGCGCCGCTGATCGCCTCGGGTGGTGCCCCCTTCGGCATCCTCTATGCGGAGCGGCCTGAGCCCTTCGGTGGCGAGGAGCAGCGCACCATTACCGCCCTGGGTCGGCTCGTGGGAGAGGCCTGTACGGCCCTGCGCGCACAGGAGAACCCCTCGCGACAGGTGCAGCTCGTCGGCTCGTCGCGGCAGTTCCGCAAGACCGTCGAGCAGGCGCGCCGCGCAGCCTCGGCGAGCGACACCGTCGTGCTGTGGGGCGAGTTCGGCACCGGGCGGCTCCAGATGGCCGAGTACATTCACTCGCGCTCGCCGCGGGCCCTGGCGCCCTTCGTAGTGGTCGATTGCCGCAGGCCCCCGGCCGTCGTCGAGGAGCAGCTCTTCGGTCGCACCAGCGCTCCGGGGGTGCCGCCCGCGAGCTCTTCGCTGTTCGAGGCCGACGGAGGCACCTTCGTGTTGCGCGCCGTCGAGGCCCTGCCGAGGCAGGCCGCCGAGCGGCTGACGCGGCTGTTGTCACGCCGGGTCGCACCTTCGCGGCAGGGCGGCGAGGAGCCCGTCGACGTGCGGCTCATGGTGACCTGCGATGGGCCGCTGCAGGCCCTGGTGGCGCGCGGTGAGGTGCACGCGGAGCTGGCCCGGGTGCTGGCGGGCATCGAGATCGAGACGCTGCCGCTCAGAGACCGCCGGCCTGACGTGATTCAGCTCTTCGAGCACTTCGCCCTCGCCGCCGCGCGGGCGCGCCGTAAGGAGCCGCCGGAGCTGACGCCCGACGCCCGCCGCGTGCTGGTGGACCACCACTGGCCGTTGAACGTCGAGGAGCTGCGGGGCGTCGCGGAGCGCCTCGCGTTGCTCTATGCCGGGGCCGAGGTGTCGGCGCTGGTACTGCCGCCTGAGGTGCAGCAGGGGCCCACCGAGGGGCTCCTGACGCTCGCCCAGCGCGTGCAGCGCCTCGAGCGCGACGCCATCGCCGAGGCGCTCCGCACGGCGCGCGGCAAGAAGATCAAGGCGGCGGCGCTGCTGGGTATCTCGCGGCCAACGCTCGACAAGAAGATCGAGGACTATCAGCTCGTCGTCGAGAAGCGCCGCGCGTAGGGCGCGGCCCACGCTCGACGAGCTGTTCGAAGCTCCCCGGCTCGCCGCTCGCAGGCGCCGCGCAGCGTGCGGGGTCACCGGCTCGACGACGAGGTCGACGACTCCCTGCGCGTCGCCTGTTGCCGCCGCGTAGCGTGAGGGTTCACGCTCGACGAAGAGGTCGACGACTCCCAGCGCGTCGCCTGTTGCCGCCGCGTAGCGTGAGGGTCCCCGCTCGACGAAGAGGTCGACGACTCCCTCTCCGTCGCCGAGCAGGGCCGCGCCTCGGGCGTCGCCACGAGAGGGGCTCCGTGGCACAACGCCGGGCCATGAAGCTCGTGTGGTCGAAGGAGGCGGCGCGCGCCCGTCGCTCTGGTCGCCCGCTGGTCGCGCTCGAGACCTCGGTGCTGGCACAGGGGCTGCCGTTCCCCCACAACCTCGAGGCGGCGCGCCGGTGCGAGGCCGCGGTGCGGGACCAGGGGGCGACGCCGGTGGCCATGGCGGTGCTCGACGGACGTCTGCACGCCGGCCTCGATGAGACGCAGCTGTCACGCCTGGCGTCGGGCACGGGGCTGCTCAAGCTGGGGTCGAGGGACCTCGCGGTCGCGGTGGCGACGGGGGCGACCGGTGGGACGACGGTGAGCGCGACGTGCGAGCTGGCCGCGCGGGCCGGCATCTCCGTCTTCGCCACCGGAGGGCTCGGGGGCGTTCACCGGGGCGTCGCCGAGACGCTCGACATCTCGCAGGATCTCCCCGCGCTCGCGCGCTGGCCGGTCGCGGTGGTGTGCGCTGGCGCCAAGTCGGTACTCGACCTGCCCGGCACCATGGAGCTGCTCGAGACGCTGGGCGTCCCGGTCCTCGGAGTGGGGACGAATGAGCTCCCCGGCTTCTACTGCCGTGAGACGGGGCTCACGCTCGAGCACCAGGTGCCGAACGCGCGCGTGGCGGCCTCGGTCGTCGCGGCGCGGCGCGCGCTGAGGCAGGGCGGGGTGGTCTTCGCCGTGCCACCGCCAGAGGCCACGGCGCTCTCCGTCGGAGTAGTGGAGCGGCACCTGCGCGCCGCGCTGGCCCTCTGCAGGCGCCGCGGCATCGGCGGGAAGCAGGTGACGCCCTTCTTGCTGGCGGAGCTGGTTCGCCGCACGGGCGGGCGGTCGCTCGAGGCCAACCTGGCTCTCCTCGAGAACAACGCCCGCTTCGCCGCACAGCTCGCGGTGGCCCTCGGGCGCCGGCTGGGCTGATGAGGGCGCCGCGCCGGGCCCGAAGCCGTCGTGAACGCCGCGTCAGGTGCGCGCCGAGACCTCGCGGGTGAGGGCGCCGTTGAGCTCGAAGGCGAGCACCGCCTCGGCGACGACGTCGCCCTGCTCGGCCTCGGACAGGGGCAGCGCGTCGAGCGCCGCGCGGTACTGGCCCTTGAAGGCATTGAGATCGGAGATGGCGCCGAACTCGTAGAACGCCACGCCGCTCTGACCCTCGAGCGTGAACGCGCGCTGGATGCACTTCTTCAGCGCCTGGCCTCCCGACAGGTCGCCGAGGTAGCGCGTGTAGGCGTGGGCGACGAGCCGGTGCGGCGCCGCGCTCGCGAGTTGCTCGAGCTGCCGAACGTACCGGCCCGTGGCCTCGAGCGCCGGGCGCGCCGGCGAACCATAGAAGGCGAGATCGGCCGCGAGCGCCTCGGAGCGGTAAACCGCCGGCAGCGCCAGCGGGGCGAGGCGTGGGTCGCCGCGGTGGCGCTCCAGGGCCGCTTCGAGCGCGCCGTAGACCGCCTTCAGCGCCTCGAGGAAGCGCACGTACTGCGCGCGCTCGACGGTGGCGTCGAAGATGGCCTTCACGAAGGCGGCGCTCTCGGCTTCGCGGTGGGCCGCGGCGGTGCCGGTGCGGAGCTTCATGGCGAGGCCCCCGGGAGAGGCCCCGGCCGGGAGATGCGGCGGGCGGAGGGACGGCTGGAGTGGTGCGTTCATGCGGCCAGATGTGCTGGCGCCCCGTCGCGCTCGCAACTGCGAGTGCATTTCAAAATCAGGAAGAGCGACTTCAGCAGCCGCAGGTGAACGAGGCGCTCGAGGGGCGTAGGCACTGGAGCCTGCACGGCGTCCCTGGCTCGAACGTGATGCGTCGTGTCGAGGTGCAGTCGCGCCCGGGGAGGAAGGGGAAGAGCTCGGGGCAGCCGACGTCGACGCCGATCCACACTTGCTCGAGGAGCAGCGTGCGCGCGCCCCCGTCGTCGAGGCCCTCGTCGCTCCACGTGTAGCGCAGGCGGCCGCAGCGCCGCGCCGGGTCGCCCCCCTGGAGCAGCTCGACGGGCGCGCCGGTGACGAAGTCGGTGCGGGAGCCCGAGACGATGGCGCCGGCGTCTGGGCGGGGCGGGCCCCAGAAGGCTTCGAGTGACGTGGCGACGACGAGGCGCCCGCTGGCCTGCGCGCCCACGAAGAGGGTGCCCGCGTCACCGGTGAAGCGTTGCGGCGTGCAGTCATCGGAGACGGTCTCGAAGCGCATGGCGCCGAGCGCGCCGCTCGCGTCCTCGGCGACGACGCCGATGGGGCCGACGCAGGCCACCGCCCCCAGGCCGAGGGCGGCGATCGCCCGCTGCCACGTGCCCGCCCGCTCCGAGTGCCGCCGCATTTCCGATCCCACGAAAAGAACAAGGGAATCGGCCTTTCGACCGATTCCCTTGGAGTGCCCAGGAGAGGACTCGAACCTCCACGCTGTTTCCAGCACTAGACCCTGAATCTAGCGCGTCTACCAATTCCGCCACCTGGGCGAGGCGCGGGGTTTCTACGGGGCTGGCCCCGAGGTGTCAACGACGCAGTCGAGGCTGCGTGTCGGTGGATAGACGCCGAGGGTAGGCCGGCCTGACGGGGGCTCACGAGAACTTCGGCGGAGGCCACCGCCCAGCGGCCTCGAGCGCCCGCCGCTCGTCGGGGTTCTCGTCCATGTACGCCTTCAGGGACTCCTCGGTGATCCACACCTCGACGTCGGCTTCACCGACCTTCGCCTGGCAGCCCAGGCGCGAGCTCGCCCGTACGTCGAAGGCGAGGTCGAGGCGGTCCATCTCGAGGTCGTCCTGCGCCGAGAGCGAATCGAGGCCCTTGCGGACCCAGACGTGGCAGGTCGAACAGGCGCAGACGCCGCCGCACGAGTGCCCGACCTGGGCGTGGCCGGCCTCGGCCGCGTCGAGGAGCGAGGTGCCGGCGGGCGCCTCGACGGTGACGTCCTGGAGCGGGCTGAGGAAGTGGACGCGTGGCATGGGTCAGAAGCTCTGAATACTGTGGCCTACCGCCGCCTTGGCGATGGCCCGGTTCATGATTCTCTCGACGAAGGGGCGGGCGCGCTCGTCGAGGTCGTGAATGGCGTTCTTCAGCGTCGAGTGATCGGTGCCGCTCGCGGCGAGGGCCTCGAGGCCGGCGATGCCCTGCTCGAAGGCGAGGCGCTCGTCGGGCGAGAGCAGGTCGCCGTTCTCGGAGAGCTGCTTGCGCGCGTCGGACAGCACGCGCTGGGCCTCGACCTGCTGTTCGACGAGCAGCCGCCGCTGAATGTCCGCCTCGCCGTGCTCGATGGAGTCGAGGAGCATCTGCTCGACCTCTTCATCCGACAGGCCGTGCGTCGGCTTCACCGTGATGGCCTGCTCGACGCCGGTCGTCTGCTCCTTCGCCTTGACCGACAGGATGCCGTCGGCGTCGACCGAGAACGTCACCTGCACCCGCCCCATGCCGGCGGCCATCGGCGGAATGCCCGACAGGCGGAAGCGCGCCAGCGAGCGGTTGTCATTCACGAGCTCGCGCTCGCCCTGCACCACGTGCACGTCCATGCCCGTCTGGGCGTCCTGGAAGGTGGTGAACACCTGCGCCTGCGCGATGGGGATGGCGCTGTTGCGGGGGATCAGCTTCTCGACGACGCCGCCCATCGTCTCGAGGCCAAGCGAGAGGGGAATCACGTCGAGCAGCAGCACCTCGTCCTGGCGGTCGGCGTTGGTGAGCAGGTCGGCCTGAATCGCCGCGCCGAGGGCCACCACCTGGTCCGGGTCGATGTCCGAGAGCGGCCGCTGGCCGAAGAGCGCCTCGACGAAGGTGCGCACCGCGGGAACGCGGGTCGAGCCGCCGACGAGGACTACGCCCTTGACGTCCGAGGCCTGGTGGCCGGCGTCCTTCAGGGCCCGCCGCACCGCGACGCCGGTCTTCTGCAGGAGCGGCTGAATCCACCCGTCGAAGTCCGCCCGAGAGAAGGCGAAGACGCGGCCGTCGAGCTCGAGGGTCGTCTGCTCGGCATCGGTGAGGCGCTCCTTGGCGGCGCGGGCGAGCTGCAGCAGCCGGGCGACCTCGCCGGGCGTCGGCGCGTCCAGTGAGAAGGCGGCCAGCGCCCGCTCGGCGATGGCGCGGTCGAAGTCGTCTCCGCCGAGCGCCGAGTCACCTCCGACGGACTTCACCTGGAAGACGCCGTCGACGAGCTCGAGGATCGAGACGTCGAAGGTGCCGCCACCGAGATCGTACACGGCGTAGGTGCCTTGCACGCCCTTGTCCAGGCCGTAGGCGAGGGCGGCGGCGGTGGGCTCGTTCAACAGGCGCAGCACCTCGAGCCCCGCGAGCCGGCCGGCGTCCCGGGTGGCCTGCCGCTGGGCGTCGTCGAAGTACGCGGGCACGGTGATGACGGCCTGCTCGACCTTGCCGGCGAAGTGCGCCTCGGCCCGGCGCTTGAGCGCGCGCAGGATCTCTCCGGACACCTCGATGGGCGTCACCGGCTGGCCTCCGGCAACCTGGAAGCGCACCGCGCCGGCGCCCTCGACGAAGCGGTACGCGCCCAGCTTCTTCGTCTCGACGTCGCCGAGCGACTTGCCCATGAACCGCTTCACCGACTTGATGGTGTCGGTGGGGAACTGCGGCAGCAGCTCGACCGCGCGGGCGCCGACGACGACGCCACCGGTCTGGGCGTAGTGCACCACCGACGGCAACAGCCTCGCGTCGCCCTCGTCCGCGGCGAGGCAGCCCGGCGTGCCGCTCACGACGGCGGCGACCAGCGAGTTGGTGGTGCCGAGGTCGATGCCCACCGCGTGCCCCTTCGGCTTGAGCGGATCGTGGATCTGCAGGAACCCCTTCACGACGACGCCTCCTCTTCGAACGCCTCGACCTCTTCGATGAAGCGGGCGTAGTAGCGCACGCGGCCGAGCTGGTGGGTCGCCTCGGCGACGTCGTCACTCGTGAGCGCGGCCTTCGCGCGCTCGAGGGCCGCCTGCTGCTCCCGCGCGACGTCGTCGGCCAGCGCCCGGGCCTGCGCGAGCTCGCCGCGGGCCTTGAGCGCCTCGAGCCGCTCCCGCCGCTCCATCACCTCTTCGAGGAAGGCCATCGGCATCGCCGCCCGGGCGGCCCCGCCCTCGCTCTCGAGATCGACGCCCTTGAGGCGGAGCACGTAGAACGCCCGGCGCACCGGATCCTTCAGCACCTTGAAGGCGTCGTTGAGCGCGGCCGTCTTCTCGAGAGCAGACAGGCGCGCCTTCGCGTCAGCCGCGACGAGGCGGTCGGGGTGCAGCTCGAGGGATAGCGCGCGGTGCCTCTGCTCCAGCGCCTTGACGTCGAGCTCGAGCACTGGCGCGAGCCCAAAGACCTCGAAGTGGTTCATGGGCGGCTACACCGAGAAGCTGTCACCGCAGCCGCAGGCGGACTTCTCGTTGGGATTTCGCAGCTTGAAGCCCGAGGCCATCAGGGTCTCTTCGAAGACGAGCTCGGTGCCCATCAGGTACAGGTAGCTCTTGGGGTCGACGAAGACGCGCACGCCGTCGCGGTCGAACACCTTGTCGCGGGCCTTCGGCTCCTCGGCCCACTCCATGTGGTACGCGAGGCCCGAGCAGCCGCCGCCCTTGACCGCGATGCGCAGGCCAGCGTTCGCCGTGTTGCGCTCGGTGAGCAGCTTCTTGAGGCGGTCGACCGCGCTGTCGGTGAGGCCGATGCCCTTGCCCGTCGGCTTCCCGGTGGGGAGCGCGTTCGGGTTCGGGGCGATGAAGGTTGGCGCAGGCGCCTCGGTGGTCATGACGGCCTCGTCAGGGCTGCGCGGGGGTCTCGGCCTTCGGCGCCACGACGGCCTGCGCCTGCCGCTTCGCGCGCTTCTCCTGGAAGTCCTTGATGGCGGCCTTGATGGCATCCTCGGCGAGCACGGAGCAGTGGATCTTCACCGGCGGCAGCGACAGCTCGCGGGCGATCTCCTTGTTGGTGATGGTCTGCGCCTCGTCGACCGACTTGCCCTTGACCCACTCGCTGACGAGCGACGACGAGGCGATGGCCGAGCCGCACCCGTAGGTCTTGAACTTCGCGTCCTGCACGATGCCGTCGTCCGAGATCTTGAGCTGCAGGCGCATCAGGTCGCCGCAGGCCGGCGCGCCCACCAGCCCGGTGCCGACGTTCGGGTCCTCTTTGTCGAGGGTGCCGACGTTCCTGGAGTTCTCGTAGTGCTCGATGACCTTCTCGCTATACGCCATGGGGTTCTCCTGGGTGAGCTGGTGGAACGGAGTCAGTGCGCGGTCCAGGCGATCGACTTCA
Organism: Myxococcaceae bacterium; assembly: GCA_020247085.1. Lineage (GTDB taxonomy): Bacteria > Myxococcota > Myxococcia > Myxococcales > Myxococcaceae > Xiheimicrobium > Xiheimicrobium aquaticum. Next base: position 23,717 of record JADCJJ010000514.1, read on the forward strand.
GGTCGATGCCTTCCTTCGCCATCTCGTAGAGCGGCGACATGTCACGGAGCTTCTTCACCGCGCGGGTGACGAGGTCGATGACGAAGTCGACCTCTTCGGCGGTCGAGAAGCGGCCGAGCCCGAAGCGAATCGACGAGTGCGCCATGTCTTCGTCGACGCCGAGCGCCCGCAGCACGTAGCTGGGCTCGAGCGACGCCGAGGTGCAGGCCGAGCCCGAGGACACGGCGACGTCCTTGATGGCCATCATCACCGCCTCGCCCTCGACGTAGGCGAACGAGACGTTGAGGTTGCCCGGCAGGCGGTGCTCGAGCGAGCCATTCACTGTCAGCAGGTCGAGGTTCTTCGAGAGGCCCGCCCACAGGCGGTCGCGCAGGCCCGAAATGCGCTGCCCTTCGGCACCCAGCTCGGCGCGGGCGATCTCGGCGGCGGCGCCAAAGCCGACGATGCCGGCGACGTTCAGGGTGCCCGAGCGCATCCCGCGCTCGTGGCCGCCGCCGTCGATGAGGGCCGCGATGCGCACGCGCGGCTTCCGGCGAACGTAGAGCGCGCCCACGCCCTTGGGGCCGTACATCTTGTGCGCGGTGATCGACACCAGGTCGGCCTTCGCGGTCTCGACGTCGAAGGGGATCTTCCCCACGCCCTGCACCGCGTCGGTGTGGAACAGCACGCCCTTCTCGCGGCAGATGGCGCCGATCTCGGCGACCGGCTGCACCACGCCGATCTCGTTGTTCGCCAGCATCACGCTGACGAGCACCGTCTTGTCGGTGATGGCGGCGCGGAGCGCGTCGAGGTCGATGAGGCCGTCCTTCTTCGGTGAGAGGTAGGTGACGCGCGCGCCGACGCGCACCTTGTCGATCCACCGCTTCAGCAGGGCGTCGTTCTCGAGGCCGTGCTTGATCTCGAGCGTCGCCAGCTCGTCGGGGGTGACGTCGCGCCCGGTGAGCTCCATCAGCCGCTGCAGCTTCAGCTCGTCGATGCGGTCGAGGCGCTGCCGCTCGAGCCGCTTGCAGGTATCGAGCACGGCCTTGTGCTCGGTCGTCATGGTGATGATGTGATCGCCCTTGTCCTTGTAGAACTCGACGACGCCCTTGATGGCGAGGTTGTTCGACTCGGTCGCTCCCGAGGTGAAGACGATCTCTTTCTCAGAGGCGCCGATGAGCGCTGCGAGCTGCTTGCGCGCCTTCTCGACGGCCGCCTCGGCGGTCCACCCGAACTTGTGGTTGCGCGAGGCCGCGTTGCCGAACTCCTCGACGAAGTAGGGCTTCATCGCCTCGAGCACGCGCGGATCCATCGGCGTCGTCGAGTGGTAGTCCATGAAGATCGGCAACTTCATCGCGAGGCCCGCTTTCAAAGTGGACCATGCAGGTCCGGTATGGCTGAGCCCCTCGTAACTGCGATGAAGTGGACTCGTCAAGTCCACTTTCCCCGGGGCGGCGATGCGGCCGGACTCCGGGGCGCGTGGAGGCCCATGCGCTCCATTTTGGCGCAGCCCGTCGCCCCAGTCTGGCTCGCTGCGCAGCGAGGGGCAGGTCTTTTCGGTGGCTTGCCAGTCGGCACGCGCGTCGCTGGGTGGGGCTTCGTTCCCCACCACCAGCCAGGAGAAGCCATGTCTCGCCCACCGAACAAGGAGGTGCAGCTCGTCACGACCCAGGAGGCCGAGCCCACGCGCTACGCGCAGGGGTGGCGGCGCGGGAAGCCCGAGGAGGACCCCGACAAGCTCAAGCGGTGGGGTGTTCTCTCGGCGCGGCCGAGCGAGTTCCTGATTCGCATGCGGGGTGGCGAGGTCGTCACGAGCGGCCAGGGTGCGACGGTCTTCAAGTGGCCGTGGGACTCGGTTGCCATCGTTCCGACGACGGTGCAGCGGCTGCAGTTCACCGCCGATCAGGTGACGAGCGAGAAGGTGGGCGTCAAGGTGACGGGCATCGTCGTCTACCGCATCGCCGAGCCCCTCATCGCGTTCCGCATGTTGAACTTCAGCTTCCCGGAGCGGGCGCAGGAGAAGCTCGCGACGATGATGGAGGAGATGTGCATCGGTGCCACGCGGCGGCTGGTGGCGAACCTCACCGTCGACGAGTGCCTCACGCGGCGGAAGGACGCGCTCGCCTCGGAGCTGGTGCGCGAGGTCGCGCCGGTGGTGTCGGGCTCGGGCCGCCCCGAGGACATCACGACGCGGGGCTGGGGCGTGGTCGTCGACACCATCGAGATTCAGGACGTGCGCGTCACCTCGGCGCAGGTGTTCGCCAACATGCAGGCGCGCTTCCGGCAGGAGCAGGAGCGGGTGGCCCGTGAGGCCGAGCTGGTCAAGCAGCGCGCCATTCAGCTCAACGAGGCGTCGACGGAGCAGGAGGTCGAGCTGTCGCGCGTGTCGGCGCAGACCGAGATTCGCCGGAAGAAGCAGGTGGCCGAGGAAGAGGCCCGGCTCGAGAAGATCACCGGCGATGCGCGGGTCGAGGAGCAGCGGCTGGCGCAGGAGCGGCTGGCGCGCGCCAACCAGGTCGCCGCCGAGCGTGAGCTTCAGCTGGCGAAGATCGAGGCGGAGCGCGAGGTGCGCCAGCGGCGTCAGGCGGCGGAGGAGGCGGCGGCGCTCGAGCAGCAGCAGGGCCAGGCGCGGCTGGCCGAGGCGAAGCAGCGCGCCGACGAGAAGCAGGCCCTCGACGCGCAGCTCACCGAGGCGCGGCTCACCCAGGAGCGCCTGCGTCACCAGGTCGAGGCGGCCCGGCTCGAGGCCGAGGCCGAGCAGGCCCGGCACCTCGCGCGCGTGGCGCAGGAGGTGCAACAGGCCGAGGTCGCCCACGCGCGCCTCGACGTCGCCGAGGCCAGGCGCCGGCTCGCAGAGATCGAGGCGAAGACGGTCGAGCTCGAGGTGTCCCGGCAGGCGCTGCTCGCGAAGCTCGAGCTCGATCGACTCGAGAAGCTCAAGGCCATCGAGAACACGCTCTCGCCCGAGGCCATCCAGCTCGCGGTGGCGGAGCGGCTCCCGGCGCTCGCGCAGGCCTTCCAGCAGAAGATGGGCGAGGTGCACGTCACCGCGGTCGATGGCGCCAACCCGTTCGGTTACATCGCGGCGGCCGTCGAGGGCGTGATGGGGCTCGCGCGCAGCGCCGGCCTCGATCTGCCGAAGCGGCCGGTCGACCCCGCTGCGTGACGGTCACCGCGTCTGGCGCAGGGCCATGCGCGTCCGGTTAGCGACGGGGTGAAATCCTGAGGCGTGGCGATCACTTGGGGAGGGGGATCGACATGCGTGGGAGATTCATGTTTCTCGGTGACATGCCCCGCGCTCGCTCGTCGAAGGCCGTGCCGCCCGCAGAGCCGTCCAACATCGTGGAGCGGCTGCACGAGTTGGTGGGGCCCGACGAGATTCTGGAGACAGGCCGTCGCTTAGGGGTTGTTCAGCGGCAGCGCAAGGTCGACCTCCGGGCGCTGGTGGAGGCCACCATCTGGGCGATGTCGCCGACACCAGGAGTGCAGACCTCCATCTTCGTGAACTACCTGTCGAGGACCGACGAGCCGCTCGCGCTGTCGTCCTTCTACGACCGATTCACGTGGCCCTTCGCCGAGATGATGCAGGCGATGATGTGGCGCAGCATCGAGGCCGTACGCGAGGCGACGCCGGAGGGGCGTCGTCGAGACGACCTCGGCGTGCTGCTGAAGGAGTTCCGTGACGTGCAGGTGGTGGACTCGAGCAGCCTGCTGCTCAAGCGCCTCGCGCGGCGCTGGGCGC
>JADCJJ010000515.1 GCA_020247085.1 Myxococcaceae bacterium
GGGTGAGGCGGCCTGAGTCGTAGTGGGCGCTCCACAGCTTCGCGGCGCGCTCGAACATGAAGCCGGGGGTGCCGAGCCGGTAGAAGAGCCGAAACAGGCGGGGCAGGTTCTCCTGGGCGGCCCAGGCGCCCAGGTCCTTGCAGAGACGCAGGTCGCCGGAGCCGAACAGCCGGTCGACGGCGACGTTCACCTCGACGAAGGTGCGCATCGGCACCCAGTCGTGCGGGAGGATGTGGCGCTCGAGGGCATCGCGCGTCGGCGCGGACAGCGCGTCGTGCAGCCGGCGCGCGCCGGCGTCGCCGTGGAAGCGCCGCACCCACTTGAGGCGGGCGATGACGGCGATGCCCTTGCAGTGCGCCAAGACCGCTCCCTGATGCCGACCACCTCGTGAGGCGCGGTACGTTAGCCCGCGGCGGACGTCAGCGGCCAGCGCACGAGGCGCCACAGAACGACCAGCCGCCCCGCGCCGAGTCACGAGGGCCGACCGTCGTGACGAAGCGCAGCACCGCCTCGGCGTCGTCGCTCACCAGCAGCCGGTCGGTCCACTGGGCACGCCGGGCGAGGGCCTCGAGGGCGGGCCAGACGGGCAGCTCCTGCGTCCAGTAGCGCACGCCGAAGAGGGCCATCGGCGCCACCTGGCCGCGCACGGTGCCGTAGTGGTTCTGGCAGGCGTCCTGAAACACCTCCTGCACCGTGCCGGCCGCACCGGGCGCGAAGATGATGCCGTGGGTGGCCAGGCTGACGAGGCCCTCTTCGCGGGTGCAGTTGGCGAAGTACTTCGCGTGGTGGGTGGCGAAGAGGTTGGGCGGCTCGTGCCCGTAGAAGAACGTCGGCACGCCGAGCGTGGGCACGGCGGGCGCCAGCACCTCGGCGTGCGCCGCGCGCACCTCGAAGGCGGCGGCCAGCCAGGCGAGGTCGGTGTACAGGGGCGCGCGGGCCAGGCCCCGAACCGCCGCCTCGAGGCGCTCGGGCGCGTGGGCGAAGCGGGCGCCGAGGTTGGCAGCCTCCATGGCGCCGGGGCCGCCGCCGGTGGCGACGAGGTACCCCTCGCGGGCCAGCCGCGCCGCCATCTGCGCCACCTGCAGGAAGTCCGGAGCGTCGCGGCGCATCGCGTGGCCACCCATGAAGGCGACGACGCGCGGGTGGCGGGCGAGCAGCGCCTCGAGGGCCTCGGTGATGCCGTGGTCGTGGAGCCGGCGCGCGAAGGCCTCGAGCAGGGGCGTCTCGTCGGCGCCGCCGGTCTTCCGGAAGTGGCGGTAGATGCGCGCGTCGGGGGTGTCGCAGTAGCTGCAGGGGTCGCCCGGGTCGAAGCCCGAGAAGAGCTCGTCGGGCGAGTACAGCGAGGTGCGCCAGGCCTCGTAGGGCCGCCCCGGGAGGCATGGAAACACGAGCGCGCCGCGCGCGACGAGGTCCACCAACACCTCGGGGTCGAGCTGGCACCCGAGGAAGACGGAGTCCGCCACCGGAGCGCGGCGCAGGTCGACGACGCCGGCCCGCAGGTCGAGGCCGGTGACGACGGTGTCGGCGAGCGACCGCCCCGCCTCGAGGTGGGCCTTCAGCGCCGGGACGTCGTGGAGTTCGTTCATGGGCGGCTGTGTGACGACGAGCCGGGCGCAGGGCACGTCTTCTGCAACGGAGCACGGCGCGCGAACTGGTGCGCGAGGGGGCAACCGCCGACGTCGAGGACTTCGTGCCAGCTGGACGATGCGTCGTCGCCACATCGGCGCCGGGGCCAGCCCTCCCGGAACGGGCTGGCCGGAATGACACTGCCGCCCCGCGCCGGGCGCGATACACGAGCGCCGCATGAGCACCCGCCCCTGGGACATCGTCCTCTTCGGCGCGACCGGCTTCACCGGCGCGCTCACCGCCGAGTACCTCGCGACGCACGCGCCGCCCGGGCTCGCCCTCGCGCTGGCGGGCCGGAGCCGCGACAAGCTCGAGGCCGTCAAGCGCACCCTCGGCCCCAGCGGCGACCGCTTCGGCGTGCTGGTGGCCGACGTGTCGGACCAAGCGTCGCTCACCGCCGTCGCGGCGGCGACGCGCGTGCTCATCACCACCGTCGGCCCCTACGCGAAGTACGGCCTGCCCGTCGTCGAGGCCTGCGCGAAGGCCGGGACGCACTGCTGCGACCTGACCGGCGAGCCCCAGTTCATGCGGCGCTCCATCGACGGCTTCGACGCCGCGGCGAAGGCGAGCGGCGCCCGCATCGTGCACACCTGCGGCTTCGACTCCATCCCCTCGGACCTCGGCCTGCTCGTGCTGCACGACTTCGCCCGGCAGCGCGGCCTGTCGGGGCAGTTCAGCCGGGCGACGCTGGCGGTGCTGCGCCTCAAGGGCGGCTTCAGCGGCGGCACCGTCGCCTCGATGGTCAACGGCATCGAAGAGGCCACCGCCGACCGCGCGCTGCGGCGCCTCTTCGCCGACCCCTACGCGCTCTCGCCGGACCGTCCCCGCGAGCCCGACCTGGGCCGCCAGCGCGACCAGACGGGCCTGCAGTTCGACGACTTTCTCGGCACGTGGACGGCGCCGTTCGTCATGGCCAGCATCAACACGCGCGTCGTGCGCCGCACCAACGCCCTGCTCGGCTACCCCTATGGACGCGAGCTGCGCTACCGCGAGACGACGGCGCTGAAGGGTGTCGGGGGCCTCGTCTTCGGCGCGGTGATGACGGCCGGGCTGGGTGCGGTGGTGGGCAGCCAGCTCTTCGGGCCGACGAAGAAGCTGGTCGGCGCGCTCCTGCCGAAGCCCGGCGAGGGCCCGGACAAGGCGACGCGCGACGGCGGCTTCTTCCGGCTCCGCCTCGAGGCCGAGACCGTCGAAGGGGAGCGCCTGCACGCCCTCGTCGCGGGCACGTCGGACCCAGGCTACGGCGAGACGGCGAAGATGCTCTCGGAGTCGGCCCTGTGCCTGGCCCTCGACGGCGAGAAGCTGCCGAAGGTGGCGGGCGTGCTGACGCCAGCGACGGCCATGGGCCTGGTGCTGGTCGACCGGCTGCGCGCCGCGGGCATGACGTTCGAGGCGAGGCCCGGCGCGCGGTGACGACCCGGCGCCGGGCGGCCGTCAGCAGCAGCTCCGTGGCGCGCGCCGAACCCCGGGTGACGCCTTGGCGCCTGGACGAGGTCCTGACGCCGCGGCGCCCGGGTCAGTAGATGAAGGCGTCGTCGCCGTCGGTGGTGGTGACGTAGAGAATCGTGTCCCGACGCACGCCGGCGTCGAGCTGCGCGGCGGCGTCGAGCACCGCCTGCCGGGCGACGTCGTCGTAGGCGAGGATGTGCAGAATCTGCTTCCGCCACCGCCACGGCGGGTTGACGTTCTGCGAGCTGACCTGAATGTCGCTGAACTTCCCCGTCAGCAGGGTACGCGCGTCGGTCACCGTCAGCGGGCTCCCGGGCGGGAACTTGAAGGCGCGCGCGACGCTGACGCCCACCACCTCGCCCTCGAGGCGCACCACGAGGTCGGTCTTCTTGCTCGAGGCCGGCGTGTACATCACCTCGGTCTCGGTCGCGAAGAGCTCTGCCAGCTCGCAGCGGTGCAGCACCTCGAACGAGAAGAGTTCGGAGTTGCCCGAGCTGCCGCCGGCGTTGGGCGTCGTGAAGAGCCGACGGCCGCCGTCGCTCAGCTGGCCGCCGTCGAAGCGCACCATGCCGAAGTCGAGGCGCGTCTCGAACGTCGACGGCGCGGGCGAGGTCAGGTCCGACAGGGCGAGCGGCCCACAAGCGCCCGAGACGGCGCCGAAGCCGGGGAGCGGCAGCGCTGGGCCTCCGGCGTCGGCAACTCCCGCGTCGGGCGTCCCCGCATCTTGAAAGCCCGCGTCGGCTCCCGCGTCGGGCGTCCCGGCGTCGGTGCCGCCCGCGTCGACTCCGGCATCAGGTGCTCCGGCGTCGGGAACGCCACCGTCGGTGTCGCCGGCATCCCCTGGAGGCGCGCCGGCGTCGCCGCGCCCAGCGTCGAGCGAGGGCTGAGGTGCTCCCGCGTCGGGCTCGGTGTCAGGGGGCGAACAGGCACAGGCGCAGGCGACGATGAAGCCAACGACACACTGACGCATCACGGAGACCTCGGGCAGCCATGGCGTGGCCGTGGAAGACGCGCACCGTACCGGACGAGCGGGGGCGCCGCACCCGTCCTCCGCCGTCGCAGCACGCACCGCCGGCCGGGCGCCGGACCAGACGACCTCGCCGCCGCGCCGAACGGGGCGGACGTACCTGCGCGCCGCCTCACGCGTCCGCGCCCTCCAGCCGCGCCGAACGGGGCGGGCGTGCCTGCGCGCCGCCTCACGCGTCCGCGCCCTCCAGCCGCGCCGAACGGGGCGGACGTACCTGCGCGCCGCCTCACGCGTCCGCGCCCTCCAGCCGCACCGAACGGGGCGGACGCACCTGCGCGCCGCCTCGCGCGTCCGCGCCCTCCAGCCGCGCCGAACGGGGCGGACGTACCTGCGCGCCGCCTCGCGCGTCCGCGCCCTCCAGCCGCGCCGAACGGGGCGGACGTACCTGCGCGCAACCTCACGCGTCCGCGCCCTCCACCTCCGGCACCCGCGCCGTACGCCGCGGCAGTCCGCATGCGTCACCACCGCTGCGGCGCCGCTCACCGCGCCTCGGGCACGTCGAGGTCGAGCGCCGCGGCCGGACACTCGACCGCGGTCACCAGCGCGCGATGTGCCTGCAGCAGCCTCCGGGCGCCGGCGCCGTCGTCGAGCGCCGCCAACCGCTCGAGGAAGGGCGCCCGGAACACCGCCGGCGCGCCCACCGTGCCGTCGAAGGCCGCCGCCGCCAACGGGCCCGGCGCCTCGAGCAGCCGCCGATAGTCCTCTCGGGTGACGTGCGGCAGGTCGCACAGCGTCACCAGCACCGCGCTCGCGCCCTTCGGCACCGCCGAGAGCCCGGCCTTGATGGACGCCCCGGGCCCCGCCGCCCACCGCTCGGCGAAGCAGACGTCGACGTCGAGCCCCTGCAGCGCGCGCCGCACCAGCGCGTCGTGCGCGCCCGTCACCACCACCACCCGCGCACCAGCCGCCGCGAGCTCCTTCGCGACGGAGGCCACCAGCGGCTCGCCCCGCCACGACGAGACCTGCTTCGGGCTCCCGAAGCGCGTCGACGCCCCCGCGGCCAGCAGCAAGGCGACGTTCACCCATCACCTCCCGGCGGACCCAGAAGCGCCGCGCGGCTGCGACAGCGGCGCCGCCGGCCGCCCGTTCACCGTCGCCTGCGCCTCGGCCAGAACCGACAGGGCAATCGCCGCCGGCCCCTCGGCGCCCGGGTCGAGACCCATCGGCGCCCGCAGCCGGCCGCGCTGCGGCAGCGTCAACCGGCGCCGCGACCCGACCAGCGCCAGCACCTTCGCCGCGCGGGGCCCTGGCCCGAGCAGCCCCACGGACGCCACCCGCTTGTCCGCGAGCAGCCCCTTGAGCGCCGCCGCGCCGGAGTCGACGTGGTGGGCCACCACCACCGCGAGCACGCCAGGCTCCCGCTCGTCCCGCGCCTCGAGCGCGCTCGCCGGCGCGAGCCGCACCGTGGCGCCGGGGAAGGGCGCGTCCGAGCGCCGGTCCGAAGCGCCGCGCGCCCCCACCACCGTCGCCAGCACCGCCGCCAGTCCCCGCACGAGGGCCGCGCGCCCCTCCAGCACGATGGCCGCGAGCTCGTTCACCCGCCCTCCGACGGCGTCACGGCGCGCGCCCCTTCGCCAGCGCGGCGGCCCTGTGAATCGCCTCGCGCACGCGCGGGTAGGTGCCACAGCGGCACAGGTTTCCGCTCATCGCGGCGTCGATGTCTTCGTCGGTGGGCGCCGGGTTGGCTGACAGCAGCGCCGCGGCGCTCAGGAGCTGGCCCGACTGGCAATAGCCACCCTGCGGCACGGACAGCTCGCGCCAGGCGCGCTGGCAGGGGGGCGGGTCGCCCCCCCGGCGCCAGGCCCTCGATGGTGGTGACGGCCCGGCCCTCGACCGCCGAGACGGGCGTGACGCAGGCGCGCGTGGCCGCGCCGTCGAGGTGCACCGTGCACGCGCCGCACAGCGCCATGCCGCAGCCGAACTTCGTGCCCGTCAGGTGCAGCCCGTCGCGCAGCCCCCACAGCAGCGGCATGTGCGCGGGGGCGTCGACGTCGGCCCGGCGGCCGTCGAGGGTGAACGTCGTCATCGGGTCGGTCCCTTCCGTGGCTTCGCCTGCGCCCGTCGCAGCCATTCAAGCGCCCCCGGCCCCGGCTGGCCATCGGGGGCTGAGACGCCCACGCTCACCGGCGCTCGAGGCGCCGCCAGCGGCCCGCCACCTGAACCACCGTCAGCTCCTGCAGCTCCGGCGGCAGCTCGCCCTCTCCGAAGACGAGGGCCGCGTCGAGGGGCGCCGGCGCCAACGTCGAGGCGCGCAGCGCGGGCGGCAGGGGCACGCCCTCGCGCAGCTGCACGACCTGGTGGCTGGCGTCGGCGAAGAAGTGCGTGCCAAGCCCGCCCCACCGCGCCGTCCACCACTGGGGCTGATGCTCGAGCAGGGCCAGCCACGCCCCCCGCGGCGCGGCGTCGGTGAGGAGCAGCCCGCCGTGCACCCCCGGCGGCGGCGGCCGTGCGATGACGGCGTCGAGCCCTTCGACCTCGCGCGCGAACCAGACGTGCACCTGCGCCAGGCAGGCCACCGCGACGGCGGGCACCGCGAAGAGCCACCGGGGCACGCGGGGCCACGGCGGGGCGCACAGCGCTGCCACCGCGACGAAGACCACCAGCCGCACGCCGACGCGCCACGAGCCCGCGAGGTCGTCGGGCATCACCGCGAAGAGGCCCAGCTGGCCCACCGCCAGCCCGAGCGCCGGGTCCCACCGCCGCTCACGCCACCAGCGCCACGCAGCCCAGGCCCCGCAGAGCCCCAACACCCCCACGTACAGCCAGAGCGACACCCGCGCGCCGAGCGGGTACTGCTTCACGACACCCAGCAGGTGCGCGTCGAGGTTGTAGCGGGTGGCCGGCCCCGCGACGCCCTCGGCGGCCGGGGCGGCGAGCGCGACGACCCGCGGCACGGCCAGCAGCCCGGGCGCGCCCACGAGGGCCAGGGCAGCCGCCGCGCGGCGGGCCGACGGCGCCCCCAGCGCCAGGGTGAGCGCGCCCATCGCCAGCGCCGCGAAGGCCATGAAGTGGCACAGCAGCACCACGAGCGAGAGGCCAGCGAGGGCCGCGGCGCTCCGCCACCCCGGGCGCGCCAGGTGGCCGCACAGCAGCGCCCACGCCAGCAGCACCAGCGGCCCCGCGGTGAACGTCTGCAGGAAGCCGTACCAGTACGACACGCTGAAGCCGAGGGGCGCCGCCAGCACCCCGAGGGCCCAGGGGCGGCCGAGCCGGTGCGCGAGGAAGCCGGCGCACACCGGGAAAGCCGTCAGCGTCAGCCAGCTCGCCGCCTTCGCCGCCACCTCGCCCGATGACACCAGCGCCACCGGGGCGAAGAGCCACGTCGTCAGGCCGTAGCCGACCGACAGGTGCGCCTCGAAGACCTCTCGCGCGGGGCCGCCGCGGAGCAGCTCCGCCAGCACCTGCAGCTGCGCCCCATGCGCCGGGAGGTCGCCGCAGGGGGCCACGCCGGCGACGCACCAGGCGCAGAACAGGCTCCAGGCAACGACGGCGAAGGCAGGCGGGCCACGGCGGAGCACCCGCCGCTGAGAAGCAGGGAAACCGGCCGCTGTCGACCTCGCCGCGACGTCCACCCGACGACGACGACGACCGGACCAGCGCCGACGCCGTCGCCCCGTCCGGCCGACACAGGCTCTCCGCCTCGACATGCCGACGTCCACGCCTCGACGACGATGGCCAGACCTGCGCCGACGCCCGCGCCGGGCCTCGTCGGCCGTCTCTGGCTCGCCTGCGCAGACGACGACTCGACGAGGGCTGCCACCTCACAGCACGGACACCCTCGGGCACCCACCTGCGGACCTCTCGGCCGCGCCCTGCACCTGCGTCGAGGGTGCGGTACGCAAGGCACATCCGGGCTAGGCTGCGGCGCCATGCCGTTGGAGCCTGGGACGCCCGTCGGTGAGTACGAGGTCGGGCCCCTGCTGGGCGCCGGCGGCATGGGTGAGGTCTACGAGGCGGTGCACCCCATCATCGGCAAGCGCGTCGCCATCAAGGTGATGCGCGCGCCGGCCGCCGAGGCGCTCACCGAGGCCCGCCGCCTGCTGGAAGAGGCGCGCACGGTGAACGCCATTCGCCACCGCGGCATCGTCGACATCTTCGGTGCCAACGTCTTGCCCGACGGGCGCCCCTACCTCGTGATGGAGCTGCTCGAGGGCACCTCGCTGCACCAGCAGCTGGTGACCCACGGGCCGACCTCCATCCTCGACGGCGTCGAGCTGCTCAGGGGCGTGCTCGAGCCGCTCGCGGCGGCCCATCGCGTGGGCGTCGTGCACCGCGACCTCAAGCCGACGAACGTCTTCGTCACCACCTCGACGCCCCGCGTGAAGCTGCTCGACTTCGGCATCGCCCACCGGGCGGGCCGTGAGCGCCTCACCTCGCCCGAGTTCACCCTCGGCAGCATCGGCTTCATGGGCCCGGAGCAGCTCTCGGGGAAGCCGGTGCCACAGAGCGACCTCTACGCCATCGGCTGCGTCGCCTGGCTGATGTTCGCGGGCCGGCCGGTGTTCGCCTCGAAGAGCATCGCGTCCCTGACCCGGGACCACCTCTTCGCTGAGCCGCCGTCGTTGAAGACCGCGCGACGTGACGTGCCCGACGGGCTCGCGACGTGGGTGTCGCGGCTGCTCGAGAAGCACCCGTCGAACCGACCGGCCGACGCCGCGGTGGCCCTCGCCCAGCTGGACGACGTGCACCTCGACGTCGAGTCGCGTACCCCGACCCTGCTCGACCTGCCGCCGGTGGCCGACCTGCCCCCGGCCATCGACGAGGTCAGTACCCGCCCGCATGCGCTTGCCACCCAGCAGGCGCGGGGGAGCGTCACGACGGTGCCAGGGCTGTCGACCCAGGCCCGGCGCACCCAGCCGCACGAGACCCTCGGCGACGACGGCGAGGCCGAGCTGACGGTCAGCACGACTCCGAGGGGCGGGAAGCGGTGATGGCGCGCTGAGATGGCTGCCCTCGTCTTCGAGAACGTCACCAAGCGCTTCGGCGAGAAGGTCGCCGTCGACGAGCTGTCGCTGCGCATCGAAGAGGGCGACTTCGTCGGGCTGCTCGGCCGCAACGGCGCCGGCAAGTCCACCACGCTGAAGATGGCCACCGGCCTGGTGCCGGCGACGAGCGGGCGCATCGAGGTGCTCGGCCTCGACATCGCCTCGAGGGGCCTCGAGGCGCGGCGGTTGATGGGCGTGATGCCAGAGGACATGGCGCTCCTCGAGCTGCTCACCGGGCCGCAGTACCTGCGCTTCGTCGGCCGCATGTATGGCCTCGACGACGACGTCATCGACCGCCGCGCGGCCGAGCTGTTCGACACCCTCGACCTCGCGCCGGGCGCGCGCACGCTGGTGGCGGACTACTCGTTCGGCATGAAGAAGAAGCTGGCGCTCTGCTCGGCGCTCATCCACGGGCCGAAGCTGGTCTTCCTCGACGAGCCCTTCGAGGGCATCGACGCCGTCACCAACCGCACCATCAAGGACATCCTGCTGTCGCTGCAGCAGAAGGGCGTCACCCTGGTGCTGACCAGCCACATCCTCGAGGTGGTGGAGCGGCTGTGCCCGCGCATCGCCATCATCGACGAGGGCCGGCTGAAGGCCTTCGGCACGCACGACGAGCTGGGGCGCGGCCAGCGCACGCTCGAGTCGCTCTTCGTCGACCTCGTCGGCAGCACCCAGAAGGGCCAGCTCTCATGGCTGTGAGCGCGGTGCAGGCGGTGGTGACCGCGCACCTCGAGGGCAGCGTCAACCGGCTCCGGCGCCAGCTTGGGACGCTGGGCGTGGTGGCGACGACGGTGCTCGTCGTGGCGGCCTTCGTCGTCTTCGTGCTCCCCTTCGTGGCCGGCCTGTCGCTCGTCGGCTACCTGCTCGGAGAAGCGCTGCGCGCCGACGTCGCCTACGAGCGCAACCTCTCGGGGCTCGCGCTGTTCCTGTCGATGTTAACGCTGCTGGGGGGCTTCTTCTCGGGCATCGGCGGGGCCAGCCGGCAGCTGCCCTGGGAGTCGCTGCTGGCCTACCCGGTGGGCCCGCGCGCGCTCTTCGCGGCCGAGCTGGTGGCCGGGGTCACCGAGTTCCTCACCGTCGTCGAGGTGGTGGCGCTCGCCGGCGTCTGCGTCGGCGTCACGGTGGCCTCGCCGCGCGCCGCGCCCTTCCTGCTGGTGGCCTTCGGCTGCGGGGTGCTGCTGACGCTGTCGCTGCAGCTGGCGGTGGCCTCGCTGGCCCAGCGGCTGACGCGACAGGTGCGGCTGCTGGTGGTGACGCTGCCGCTGCTGGCCTTCATCTTGTCGCTGGGCTCGCCGGCGTTGCTGAAGGTGCTGACGTCACGCGAGACCACCACGCTCGGGCAGTGGGTGCTGGCCTTCGGGCGGGCCTCGCCCATGGGCAAGCTGCTGTACGCGAGCCGGGCCTCGTACGGCACGGTGGCCTGGAGCGAGGTGCCAGCGCTCCTGGCGCCGGTGCTGCTCTTCACGGCCGTCAGCGTCGTCGGCGCCTACCTGCTGGTGTCTCGCGAGCGGCCGCTGGCGCCCGACGCGGCGGCCGGCGCCGCGAAGGCGCTGTGGAGCTTCGCCGCGCCGTGGGTCGGCGTCGCGCGCCTGCAATGGGAGACGCTCGCCACCAGCCTGCCGGGCCGCATGATGATGGCGATGCCGCTGCTGACGGTGGTGCTCATTCGCGGGCCGCTGGCGGTGCTGACGGCGCGCGGCAGCTGGGTGGTGCCGGCGGCCTTCCTCTACGCGGGGCTGTCGAGCACCAACATGCTGTTCAACCAGTTCGGCCTCGACCGGCACGGCGTGAAGGCGCTGCTGCTGCTGCCCATCGACGAGTACGCGCTGCTCAAGGGCAAGCAGGTGGCGTTCGCGGCGTGGCAGCTGGTGCAGGCCTGTTTCCTGACGGTGTTGCTGGCGTTCGCGGGGCAGACCGACCGGCCGGCGTTGCTGCTGGGCTTCGCGCTGAGCGCCTGCGCTTTCTTCCTCGTGTCGATGGTTGGCCAGTTCATGAGCATCTGGCAGCCGCACCCGCTGTCGAAGAACGGCATGCGGGGGGCGCGCCCTCCGCTGCTGGTGGTGCTGGTGACGTTGGCGACGGTGTTCGGCGGCGGCGGCGGGCTGATGGCCCTGGCGTCGGTGCTGTTCTCGCGGGCCCCCGGGTGGAGCGGCCCGGTGATGGGGCTGGTGGCCCTGGGGCTCGGCCTCGCTTCGGCGCCGGTGATGCGCTTCAACGCCGGCTTCCTGCGCACCAACCGGGAGCGCCTGGTCGAGGCCCTCGCCGCCACGGCGTGATTCGGCGAGGCGCGACTTGCCGTCGGCGATGGCTGTGCTTCGGTGGCAGCGCCATGAGAACGACCTCCCTGACGACCCTGTCCGGCGCGCTGGTGTGCGCGGGGCTGTCGGCCTGCCCGCCCCCGCCGGGTGCGTGCGACCCGAGCGGCACCGGCAGCATCACCCTCGCCTTCAGCGGCCTGCCTGCCGGAGTGACGCCGACGGTGACGCTGCGCGGCCCAAGCGAGCAGACGGTGACGATGGACCAGACGCTGACGGTGGGCTCTGGGAACTGGGTGGTCACCGCCGAGCTGGCGACGGCGAGCGACCCGGTGGTGCGCACGGTGTATGCGGGGCGCGTCTCGGCGCCGAGCTTCTGCCTGCGACCAGGCGCGGCGCAGACGGTGGACGTCGCCTTCGAGAAGGTGCCCACGAGCAACCGGCTGTGGGTCGGCAACGGCGCTGGCGGCACGGGCAACCTGCACGGCTTCGACAGCGCAGCGCTGCGGGCGGCCGGAGCGGCGGCGTCGTCATGGAAGGGCGTCGTGGCAGCGAGCCGCGTGCCGGCCTTCGACCGCGAGGGCAATGTGTGGGCCCTCGGCGCGACGGTGTCGGACCCGCACGTCGCGCGGCTCCCGGCGGCGGCGTTCGCGACGGGGGGCGCGGTGACGCCAGACCGCCGGGTGCGCATCACGCGGTTGACGTGCATTCCGGCGCTCGCCGCGCTGGCCTTCGACGCGAGCGGCAACCTGTACGTGGGCTCGTCGTGCCAGAAAGAGGTCTACCGGCTGTCGGCGAGCGCGCTCGCGGGCGCCACCGGCACGCGCGACGTCGTCGTCGAGCCGGCGCTGACGCTCGGCGGCTTCACGTCAGTCGACGGCCTGGCCTTCGACGCAGCCGGGAACCTCTACGTCGGCGACGCCGAGGCGGAGCAGGTGGTGCGCTACGACGCGGCGGCGCTCACCGGGAGCACGGCGACGGCGTCGACGCGCCTCAAGGTGCGCCGCACCACCATGCCTGCAGACACCTCGGCCTTCGGGCCACGGGCGCTCGCCTTCGACCGGAGCGGCACCCTCTGGTCGTTCGACTTCGGCGCGAACCTGCTGTTCTCCGTGTCCGCGACGGACCTGGCGGGCGCTGGCACGCGGCCGGTGCAGCCAGGCGTGCGCGTGACGCTGCCGGTGTCGTCGGTGCTCGAGGGCCTGGCGTTCGACGAGGGAGGCGGGCTCTGGCTGCCGGGCGCGGCCGGCCAGGTGGCGCGCCTGACGCCGGAGCAGCTCACCGTGTCGACGGGGCCCGGCGCGCCGACGACGCCGGAGCGCGTCATCCGTGGGAGCGACCTGGGCTCGGCCGCGGACCCCGCCTTCTTCCCGGCGCCGAAGGGCCTGCCGCTGTTCCACGCGCTCCCGTAGCGACACCGAGCGCCCGGCGACGGTGCACACGAGGCCGGCTCTTCACGGCGGGCCACCATCGTCGGAGTGGGCCACCAGCCTCGGCGCGCGCCACCAGCCTCAGCGCGCGCCAGCAGCCTCGCCGCGCGCCACCAGCCTCGGCGCGCGCCACAGCCTCGGCGCGCGCCACAGCCTCGGCGCGCGCCACAGCCTCGCCGCGCGCCACCAGCCTCGCCGCGCGCCACCAGCCTCGCCGCGCGCCACCAGCCTCGCCGCGCGCCACCAGCCTCGCCGCGCGCCACCAGCCTCGCCGCGCGCTGCCAGCCTCGGCGTGCGCTGCCAGCCTCGCCGCGCGCCACCAGCCTCGCCGCGCGCTGCCGCGTTCAGTGTTCAACGCGCTCCGAGGCCGAGGTCATTCCTGCTCCGTCGCCGCGCGGGACCCTCGCGTCGGGCGCGCGGCAGTCGCGGAGGTCCGGTCGACCCTCGCGCACGATCCACGAAGCGCGGCCGGCCGACCGAAGACGCGACCCCGAGACGAGCGCCATGCATCGACACAAAGGAAGGTCGCGCGTCACCGCGCTTCGCTCTTGTCGCGCCGAAGCGCCGCGGTGTACGAGTCACCTGTCGCTTTCGCTCCGTTCCTCTGACGCCCTCCACGCCCGATGACCTCCGACGACGACCGCGGACGCGGCGCGCGCCAGATTCGTTTCACGCAGGAGCGGCGTGGCGTGTCATCGGACACGATGCGGGCGTGGGCCAGGCCGATGACCAGCGAAGAGGCCCGTCGCAACGCCGAGCTCGTCGTGACATCGCGATGGCCACGGCTGCCCGGTCGGGCCTATTCTTCGGGTTCGCCTCCGACCATGCCGCTCCGTCTCGCCGAGCTCCAGGACCGCCTTCGCGCGTCGATGCTGGGCTTCGCCGTCGGCGACGCGCTCGGGTTCCCGCTGCGGGGCCTTCCGCCGCCGGGGCTGATGCGGCTGACGCACATCGCCGACGACTTCGCCGCGCGCCCTCGGGGCCGGTTCGCGCGAGGCCAATTCAGCGACGACACGCAGCTGATGCTGGCGATGGCTGAAGCGGTGACGCGCGAGCAGCGCATCGACGGCCGCGCCATCGCGTCGCACCTCTCGTGGCTGTGGCAGGAGGGCGTCATCCTCCAGCCGCCGACGAGCGCGACCGACGCGGCGCAGGCGCTGCTGGCCGGCACCCCGTGGATGGGCGCCGGCGCCGAGCTGGGCGTGCGAGACCCGTCGTGCCTGTCGCGGGCGCTGGTGCTCGGCTTCTGGAGCGAGGCCTCTCCGCCTCGCCTGGCGCACGACGCGCAGGTGTCGACGGTGGTGACGCACAAGGACCCGCTGTGCACGGCGGCCTCGGCGGCCTTCGCCCGCGCCGTTCAGCTCGGCCTCTCGGGAGAGACCCTCGACGCGAACACCTTTTGCGCCGAGGTGTCCCGAGCCGCGGCGCCGGCGCTGCAAGAGCTGGCCGACGAGCTGTACTACCTGCCGCGCGCCCTCGCCTGGGAGCCCGAGCGCGCCCTGCCCGCGCTCCGCCGCGTCGGCGTCAGCGCCAGCGAATTCGACCTCGACGCCGGGCTGCCCCCGCACGTGACGCCGGTGCTGCTGACGGCGCTGTACTGCGTGCTCAAGGCCCCCCGCGATTTCCGCGCGGCGATGACGATGGTGCTGTCGAGCGGCGGTGAGGTCGACGTCACCGCCGGCATCGTCGGCGCCATCCTCGGCGCGCACCTCGGCACCGAGGGCCTGCCGGCCCGGCTCCGCCGCAACGTCCTGTACGGCGACTCCCTCGTCGAGGCAGCCGACCGCCTGTTCGACGCGAAGCTGGCGAAGGAGCAGGTCGCCGTGAGCCAGACCGTCACCGTGCGCCGCTGAGGCCCGCGGGCGTACACCGTCTCCGGCAGCCCCGCGCCGCGCCCTGGCGTCACGAGGCCCAGACAGCCCCTCGCCTGTGCACCTCTGCACGAGGCGTCAACGCGCGCTCGGCGGCTCCCGACGCCACGAGGCCCGGGCGGCGCCCCGCTCCACGAGGCGCCGGCGCGCGCTCGGCTGCCCGCCAGGCCGTCATCTGCGCGCCTCTCCGCGAGGCGACGTCGTGAGCGCTCGGCCGCGCCATGACGCCGCCCCCCCCTCGACGCTTCACGCTGCGCCACGCCCAGACGAAGCGCCCCTCGCCTCCCGGCCGCACCGCGCCGACGCCCGTCGAGGCGGAGCGCACCTCAGGGCTGCTGCGCCGCGAGGGCCCGCATCGCCTGCTCGACGTCGTGCTGCTGCGGCACTGACGCCGCCTCGAGCGTGTCCGCCAGCCCGATGCCGGGCACGAACTTGCCGGCGAGCACCTTCGGCGGCGCCAGCAACTGGTAGAAGAGCTTCTCCGTCACCCGCCGCGCCAGGTGCTCGCCGAAGTTCGTCACCTCGGTGTCCTCGTTGAGGAACAGCACCCGCCCCGTCTTCCGCACCGAGGCCTCGAGCGTCGGCCAGTCGTACGGCCACAGCGTGCGCAGGTCGATGACCTCGGCGTCGAGGCCCTCGGCGGCCAGCGTCTCGGCGGCCTTCTTCGCCAGCACCATCGTGCGCCCGTACGACACCACCGTCAGCTGCGTGCCCGCGCGCACCACCTTCGCCTGCCCCAGCGGAATCGAGGCGTCGGCGAGCTCGGGCCACTGCGGCCTCCACTTCGATCGGTCCCCCAGCGGCGCGTCAATCATCTTCGACAGCTGCTTGTCGTCGCCCGGCTCGCCCGGAATCGCCTCGTCGCCCCGCACGCGCATCAACGCCTTGGGGATGAGGAACATCACCGGGTTCTGCTCCTTGCACGCCGACAGCAGCAGCCCGTAGGCGTCGAGCGGCGTCGACGGCATCACCGTCTTCCACCCGGGAATGTGGGTCATCGTCGCGTCGAAGGAGTGCGAGTGGTAGATGCTCCCGCGAATGCCGCTGCCCACCGGCGTCATCACCACCATGGGCAGGTTCCACTGGCCGTTCGAGCTCCACAGCGTGTTCCCCGCGAGCTTGAGCAGGTCGATGGTGTTGTACACGTAGTCGCAGAACTGAATCTCGGCGACGGGGCGACTGCCGGCCATCGCCAGGCCCATGGCGGCGCCGATGATGCCGCGCTCGTCGAGCGGCGAGTTCCAGGCCGTGCGCAGGCCCTGCGTGCAGGTGAAGACGCCACCCAGCGGGGGGCCGACGTCCTCGCCGAAGATGTCGGTCACGCCGAGGTGCGTCTCGGCGTAGTGCAGCGCCATGCGGATGGCCTGGGCCATGTTCGCCACGGTGGTTTTCTCCGGGGATGCGGGGTGACGGTCAGTCGGCCAGCGGGTCTTTTGGGGCCTCACCGGCGAAGACGTGGTTCCAGATGGAGCTGCCTTCAGGGAAGGGCTCCTCCTTCGCCAGCCGCGCCAGCTCGGCGTACTCGGCGGTGTACTGCTCGCGCAGCGCCTTCGCCTCGGCCTTCGAGCGCACGCCATGCGCGTCGAGCCGCGCCTCGAAGAGCGAGAGGCAGTCGGCCTCGACGGTGTTGAAGTTCGCGCCCGACGCCGACGAGTGCCCGTACAGCCGCGAGACGCGCGCCTCGACGAGGTACGGCTTGCGCTCGGTGCGCACGTACTCGAAGGCCTCTTTCAGCTCGAGGTACGCCGAGATGGGGTCGTTGCCGTCGATGGTCTTGGTGCGCATGCCGAAGGCCACGCCGCGGTCCGAAATCTTCTCGACGCCCTGCACCTGCTCGTACGGCGTCGAGATGCCCCAGCGGTTGTTGGTGACGACGATGAGCACCGGCAGCTCCTGGCCGGGCCGGCTCGTCCACACCAGGCAGGTGGCGAAGTCACCCTCGGCGGTGCCGGCGTCGCCGCCGGTGACGATGCTGATGCCGTCGCCGCCGTGCCGCTTCTGCGCGAGCGCCGTGCCTGCCACCATCGAGTACTGCACCTCGATGGGGCTCGACACCGGCACCACGTTCCACTCCCGCTTCGAGAAGTGGCCCGCGAAGTTCCGGCCGCCCGAGTAGGGGTCGGTGACGGTGTTCTTCATCTGCCGAATCGCGCCCAGCGGCGCCTCGCCCATCGCCAACAGCGTGGCCGACTGCCGGTAGTGGAAGTGGCAGAAGTCGAAGGCCGGCCCCTGCCCCTTCTTGATGAGCATGCCCAGCGGCACGTTGAAGGCCTCTTCGCCGGGCCCCCCAATCCAGAAGTAGCCGTGGCCCGACTTGTACATGGCGATGAGGCGCTCCTCGAGGCAGCGCGCCTTCACCATCGTCTCGTGCATGAAGCGCAGCGTGTCGGCCTCGAGGGGCAGCTCGGTGCTCCGGGTGACGAGGGGCTTGAACGCCTTGACCGGCTTCGGCTTCTTCTTCGTCTCGCGCGCCATGACGCCGGGCGCTCTACTTGAGGGCCCCAAAGAGGTCCACGCTTTGGCGCGCCGCGCCCGTTTCGCACGGCGTCACCCGGCCGCGACGAAGGCCGTCAGCCGAAGTGCCGCGCCAGCGCCCAGCCGCCCATCACCAGCGCCACCAGGTACGTCCCCACCGAGCCCACGGCGACGAGCGGGTGCCCCCGCTCCGACAGCGCCCCGAGCCCGTGCAGCACGCGCGAGGCCAGCATCACCCCCCCGAGCACGTGCAGGGCCCCGCTCGACAGGCCCGAAAGCTCGAGCAGCAGCAGCAGCACCACCGTCAGCGGCGCCCACTCGGCCGCGTTGCCGTGCGCCCGAATCTCGCGCGCGAACTCCGGCGGCATCGTGCCCAGGCCCTTGCCGCTCACCGCCCGCAGCCGGGTGACGTTGATGCCCAGCGCGACGACGAAGAGGAAGGTGAGGCCCCCGTACAGCAGCGTGATGGAGACGTGCATGCGGGCGGGCCTCGTACGAGACCTGCGGCGCGAAGGGAACCCTGTCGGCGGCGGCCCGACGGTCAGGCCCGCGAGGCGGCGGGCGTCCCGGAGAACGGCAGTGGCCGCCGTGGCGGTATGGTGCCCCCTCTCGTCGAGGAGGCAGGTTGCGAATTCTCCACACGTCCGACTGGCACCTGGGCCACGCCTTCTTCGAGCGCCCCCGGCTCGACGAGCAGGCCTTCTTCCTCGACTGGCTCCTCGAGGCCATGCAGGCGCACGCGGTGGACGCGCTGGTGGTGGCCGGAGACGTCTTCGACAGCCCCACCTCGCCCAACGAGGCCTTCGAGCTCTACTACCGCTTCCTCGCGCGCCTCTCGTCGCTCGACGGCCCGACCCGCTCCGGGGGCCCGCGCGCCGCCGTCGTCGTCGGCGGCAACCACGACTCCCCCGGCCGCCTCGACGCCCCCAGGCACGTGCTGTCGGCGCTCGAGACGCACGTCGTCGGCGGCTACGACCCGGCCCGCGCCGAGGCCGCGCTCTCGCGCCCCGAGGGCGTGCTCGTGCCCCTCGCCGGCGCCGGTGGGCAGGTCGGCCTCGTCGTCGCGGCGGTGCCGTTCCTCAACGACTGGCGCATCGGCGTGCGCGGCTTCGACGCCGACCCGGGGGAGCAGCGCGCCAGCATGCACGCGCGCTTCCGCGAGGTGTACGCGCGCCTCGCCGACCAGGCCGCGCAGGCGTTCCCCGGCGTGCCCGTCGTCGCCACCGGCCACCTCACCTGCCTCGCCCGCGAGGGTGACCAGCCGACGGAGGCCGACGGCGTGCCCGCCGAAATCAACCGCGTCGGCACCCTGGGCGCCATGGGCCCCTCCATCTTCGACCCACGCTACGCCTACGTCGCGCTCGGCCACATCCACCGCGGCTTCCAGGTCGATGCCGGCGGGCGCGTGCGCTACTCGGGCACGCCGGTGCAGGTGGGCAGCGTCGAGCCACCCGAGCACCGGCGCGTGCTGCTGGTCGACGTCGACGGCGCCCGCGTCGAGGTGACGCCCCTCGCAGTGCCCTGCCGCCGGCGCCTCAAGGCCCTCTCGGGGTCACTCGACGAGGTGCGCGCCGAGCTCACCGCGCTCACGGTGCCGGAGGGCGAGCTGCCGCCCTACGTCTCCGTCAGGGTGGGGCTCTCCTCGCCCGAGCCGCGGCTGGTCGAGCTCGTCCGCCAGGCGGCCGCGGCCAACCGGGCCTGCGCGCCAGTGGTGCTCGAGGTGCAGGGCCTCGTCGCGCGGCGGGGCGGCGCGGTGTCGCCCCTGCCGGCCCCCGAGGCCACGCAGGTGACGCCCGAGGCCGCCTTCCGCTTCGCGTGGCAGGCCAGGTACGGGCGCGACGCGTCGCCGCCCGACGCGCTCCTGGCGAAGTTCCGCTGGCTGCTCGAGCAAGCCCCCAGGGATGGCGCGTGAGGTTCCACCGGCTCGAGGTGACCAACCTCAACTCGCTGTACGGCACGCACACCGTCGACTTCGACGCCGTCGCCGGTGACGCCGGTATGTTCCTCATCCACGGGCCGACGGGGGCCGGCAAGTCGACGCTGCTCGATGCCATCTGCCTCGCGCTCTACGGGCAGACGCCGCGGCTCGATGGCAAGCGGGGCGAGGCCGCCGACGGGAGGAGGGACGGCGCCCCCGAAGACGGCCCCGCCCGCGTCATGTCCCTCGGCGAGGGCGCGTGCGCCGCCGTCCTCGAGCTGTCGGTCACCGACGAGCAGGGGACGCGCACGCGCTACCGCGCCGGCTGGGCGGTGCACCGCGCCCGGAGGCGGGCCGAGGGAGACTTCCAGGCGCCGAGGCGCCGACTCGAGGAGTGGGTGAACGGTGAGTGGCGGCTGCGGGTGGACTCCGACAAGCTCAAGGAGTTCCGGGAGCCCTTCGAGGCGCTGCTGCGAGGCCTCACCTTCGTCGACTTCCAGCGCAGCGTGCTCCTGGCCCAGTTCAAGTTCCGCGAGTTCCTCGAGGCCGACCCCAGGGCCCGCACCGACATCCTCGAGCGCGTCACCGACACGACGCACTTCCGCGCCATCGGCAAGCGGGCCATGGAGGCGCACCGGCTCGCCGACCAGCAGGTCAAGGCGCTGGAGCAGGCGCTGGCCGGGCAGACGCTGCTGTCGAGCGACGAGCGCGCGGCCCTCGAGGCGGCGCGCGAGGGCGCGCGCGCCGGCCGCGACGCCCTCACGCACGAACTCGCCTCGCTCGAGGGCGCGCGCGCCTTCTGGACCAGCCTGCTCGAGGCGCGCGCCCAGCTCGATGGCGCGCACCAGCGGCAGGCCGAGGCGGCCCGGGCCCTCGGGGGGGCCGCGCCGGCGCTCGCCGCGCTCGCCGAAGACGCCCGCGTCGCCCCTGGCCGCGTGGCGCTGGACGAGTGGAGGACGCGTCAGCGCGAGGCCGCCGAGGCCGCGCGCCAGGCCGAGGCCGTGCGCGCCGAGGTGACGGCCGCCGAAGCGGCGGCGCGGAGCGCGCAGCTCACCCACGAGGCCCGCGCCGAGGCGCACCGCGCCGCCGTCGAGGCGAGGGCTGCCCGGCTCCCGCTGGTGACCGCCGCCGAGCAGGCGTGGGCCGACGCGCGCCAGGCCGCGCTCGAGGCCGCGCAGGCGGCCACCCGGGCGGGCGACACCGCGCGCGAGCTGGCCGCGGCCTCGGACCAGGCTGACGCGGCGCGCGCGGCGCTCGAGGCACACCGGGCCGCCGCCGCGACGGCCGGGGCGCAGCTGGCACGCCTCCCCGCGGCGGACCACGTCGTCGAGGCCAGCGGCGCCATCACCGTGCAGGCCGAGGCGCTCGCGGCGCGGACCCGCGCCGCCGACGACGCCCGCGCCGCCCTCGAGCGCGGGGCGAACGAGGCGCTCGCCGCCGCCGCGAGGCGCGCGCCCCTCGAGGTGCGCGCGAACGCCACCGCCGAGGCGGAGCGCGCCGCGACCGCCGCCGCGCGCGCCGCCGAGGAGGCCCTCTCCACGTGCACCGCCGGCGCGACGGCCGACGACTTCACGACCCGCCTCGACGAGGCCCGGGCCCACCTCGAGCGGCGCCTCAGGCAGCTCGAGGCCCTCGGCCGCGACCTCTCGGCCCGAGACCGCCTCGCCGACGAGGTGGCGCGCCTCGAGGCCGAGGTGGCCACGGCCCGCGCGGCGCGCGATGACTGGGCCGCCCGCGGCGCCGCCCTCGAGGCCTCGCGCGCGCGCCTGGCCGCGGCCGCGGCGGCCGACGAGCAGCACGCGCGCACCCTCGACGCCCTCCTGGCGGTGCTCGAGCGCCGCGACGTGCTCCAGCCCGGCGAACCCTGCCCGGTGTGCGGGAGCGAAGAGCACCCGTACCGGCGCTCGCCCGGGAGCGCCCCGCCGGCCGACGAGCACCGCGCGCGCCGCGACGAGCTCACCGCGCGCCTCGAGCGCACGCGCCGCGAGCACGACGAGGTCAGCGCCGCGCTGGAGGACGCGAGGCGCCGGGCCAGCGCCGCCGAGGGCCGGACCACCACGCTCGCTGCCGAGCTCGAGGGCCGCCGCGCGACGCTCGCCGGCGCGACGCGCGCGCTCGACGCGACGGCCCGCGACGCCGGCCTCGGCGACGTCACGGCCGTCACCGCCGCGACGACCGCGACCACGCTGGAGCAGGCCCGGGCCGAGACGACGCGGGAGCAGGTCCGCGCCCTCGAGGCCGCCCTGCGGAGCGCCCGGGCCGAGGCGAGCGCCGCGGCGGCGAGCGCTCGGGAGGCGGCGCTCGCGGTCGAGCACCACGACGGCGTCGTCCGTCTCGTCGCGGAGCGGCGGTCGGCGCTCGAGGCCGCTGCCGCGGCGCTCACCGAGGAGGAGCGCGCGGCGCGGGACCAGTTGACGGCCGGGCTCGCGCGCCTCGCCGTCACCGGGGTGGAGCCCGCCGAGGGCGCCGCGCTCGTCGCCGAACGGGCGCGAAAGGTGCGCGAGCTGCGGGCCCGGCTCGAGGCGTGCGCCCGCGAGGTGACCCCCGCGGAGCTGGCCCTGGCCAGCGCCGCGGCCCGGCTCGAGGCGCTGCAGCGCGGGGCCGAGCAGCTCGCCGCCGAGGCCGCGCAGCGAGCGGCCCGCGCCGAAGCCCTGCGGTTGAGCGCCCGGGCCCACCTCGGGGGGGACGACCCGGCGGCGGCACGCGCGGCCCTCGACGCGGCCGTCGCCGCGGCGACCACCGGCGAGGCGACGGCGCAGCGAGCCCTGGCCGCCGCGGAGCAGCAGCGCGCGAGCCTGGCGGCCCGCCTCGACGAGCGCACGGCGCTCGCGGCGACGAGGGCCTCGGCGGCGACCGCGGCCCACGACGCGCTCTCGGCGGCGCTGACGTCGCTCGGGCTGTCGTCACCCGAGGCGCTGACGCCCCTGACGTTGACGGACGCCGCCCGCGCCGACGCCGAGGCCCTGCGGTCGACCGTCGAGCGCGACGCGCGCACCGCCGCCGCGCTCGTCGAGGCCGCCGAGCAGCGGTGCGCCTCGCTGCTGCGCAGCCGCCCGGCCGGCGAGCCCGACGGGAGCGCCGCGCCGGCGCGCCTCGAGGAGCTGCAGGCGCGGGTGGCCGCCGCCCAGGCCGGCCTCGAGCAGCGCGCCGCCGAGGTGGCGCGGTGCGAGCAGCGCCTGGGCGACGACGACGCCGCGCGAGCGGCGCACGATGAGCGCGCGCACGCGCTCGAGCAGGCCCGGGAGCAGCACGCGGCGTGGGCGACCCTCCAGGAGCTCATCGGGATGAACAACGGGGAGCGCTTCGCCGTGGTGGTGCAGGCGCTCAACCTGCAGCGCCTGCTCGGGTACGCCAACCAGCACCTCTCGCGCTTCATGCCGCGCTACCAGCTCGAGCAGGTCAACCACGTCGACCACGGGCCGCAGCTCGACTTCCGCGTCGTCGACCTGTCGCAGCAGGGCGCGGCGCGCTCCATCAAGAGCCTCAGCGGCGGCGAGTCGTTCGTCGTCTCGTTGGCGCTGGCCCTGGGCCTCGCCTCGATGCGCGCCTCGCGGCTGCGCGTCGAGACGCTCCTCATCGACGAGGGCTTCGGCTCGCTCGACGCCAGGACGCTCGCCGACGCGCACCACGCGCTCGAGGCCCTTCAGGGCGCCCTCGGCGTGCAGATTGGCCTCATCAGCCACGTGCCGTACCTGAAGGAGCAGGTCGCCGCCCAGGTTGAGGTCCGCCCCGACGGCCCCGGGCGCTCGAAGGTGTACACGTCGGCGCCGGGCGCGCCGACCCCCTGACGGCGGCGGACCCGGCGCCGCGCCCGCGCGCGCCCCGTCGTCGAGCCGACCGTCAGGGCTCGCTGCCCGACTGGCTCGACTGGGGCTGGCGCTGGGCGCGGGTGACGAAGTCGCTCCCGTTGACGTTGGTGTCGTGCCCGTTGCCGGCGGTCGCGTCGGCCCCGCCGGGGCCCA
Source organism: Myxococcaceae bacterium (assembly GCA_020247085.1). Classification (GTDB taxonomy): domain Bacteria; phylum Myxococcota; class Myxococcia; order Myxococcales; family Myxococcaceae; genus Xiheimicrobium; species Xiheimicrobium aquaticum. Next base: position 23,002 of record JADCJJ010000515.1, read on the forward strand.
TCGTCGCCGGGGTGGAGGCGGCGTTCGCCTTCCGCTCGAGGCTGGCCGCGAGGTACGGCGCGGTGCTGCCCCACGGCCCCTGGGGCGCCGGCGAGCCCTCGCAGAGCGTCGCGCCAGCCCCGTACCCGACGGTGTCGGCGACGAGCGCGTCGGTGGCCGGCGTGGCGGCGCCGGCGCCGGGCAACACCAGGCGCACGTGCCCGTTGGCGTTCGCGAGGCCCATGCTCTTCGGCGCGCCGGCGGTGGTGCGCGCCTCGAAGTCGGCGGGCGTCGGCCCCGAGTAGCCGGCCGACGCGCCCGAGGTGACGAGGAAGTACCCGCGCGCCCGAATGACGAGCCCGGCGCCGGTGAAGGTGTTGACGGTCGACCAGTTGCTGGCCGTCGGGCCACGCGACTGAAGCGCCCACCCGACGAGCGACACGTCCTCCTGGCCCGGGTTGTAGAGCTCGACGAACTCGTCGTCGGCGCCCGACGGCCCGGCGGCGGCGAGCTCGGAGATGACGAGGTCGCACGCGTCACCCCGCCCGTCGCCGTCGCCGTCGCGCTGCAGCGGGTTGGGCAGGCTCGCGCAGTTGTCGCAGGCGTCACCGCGCCCGTCCCCGTCGCCGTCGGTCTGCGCGGCGTTGGCCACCGTGGGGCAGCTGTCACAGACGTCACCCCGCCCATCGCCGTCGCCGTCGGCCTGCGCAGGGTTGACCACCGCCGGGCAGACGTCACAGGCGTCTCCGACGCCATCCCCGTCGCCGTCGGCCTGCGTGGCGTTGGCGACGGTGCGGCAGGTGTCGCACGCATCGCCCACGCCATCGCCGTCGCCGTCGGCCTGGGTGGCGTTCGCGACCCCCGGGCAGTTGTCCGACGCGTTGGCCACGCCGTCGCCGTCGCGGTCGCCGTCGCAGGCGTCACCCTGGCCGTCGCGGTCCGCGTCGAGCTGCGTGGGGTTTGGCACGGCGGGGCAGTTGTCGCACGCGTCACCGGCGCCATCGGCGTCGCCGTCGAGCTGGGCGGGGTTGAGCACCGCCGGGCAGGTGTCGCAGGCATCTCCGACGCCGTCGCCGTCCTGGTCGGCCTGGTCGGCGTTCGCGCGCGTCGGGCAGTTGTCACAGGGGCTGGCGACGCCGTCGGCGTCGGCGTCGTCCTGTGAGGCGACGCAGGTGACGCCGGTGCCAGCGGTGTCGCAGGCCGTCACGCCGCAGCCGGTCCCCGCCGGGAGGGTGCACCGCACGGAGAGCCCGGGCACGTCGGGCTGGCCGCAGGCGCCGCAGTTGTTACGCGCCGGGCCTCCACAGACGGCCGCGGTGCCGCCGGTGGCGCAGGTGAGGGTGCCCGCACAGCCGCCGGTGGAGCACGCCCCGCCGAGGTTGGCGACGTCGGGGCGGCTGCAGACGCCGCAGTTGTTCTTCGGAGCGCCGAGGCACGCCGGGCGGGCACCGCCATCGGCCGGGCAGACGGTGGTACCCATGCAGCCGTTGTCACCCAGGCACGGCTGCCCGAGGCCGGTGACGTCGGGCGCGCCGCACTCGCCACAGTTGTTGGGTGGCCGGGCCTCGCAGCGGACGGTGTCTGGGCCCGCGCAGACGACGGTGCCGCAGGGCTGACAGGCCGTGCCCGGCGGCGCGTCGAGCATCGAGCAGCCGCCGCAGGCGTTGGTGACGCCCTCGTCCGTCTGCCCGTCGCAGTCGTCGTCCTCGCCGTTGCACAGCTCGCCCGACGGGACGACGGCGTCGGCACAGACGCCGAGGTGCCCCGCCGAAAGGCACACCGCGCGCCCGGCCCTGCACCGGCCGACGCCCTGGGTGCCCGCGGGCCCCGGGTAGCAAACGTACGTCTGCCCGCGCTCGCACGACTCCTCGACTGGCACGCAGGCGACCGCTCCGGCGAGGCACGCCGCGACGCTCCAGGCGATGCACCACCGCAAAGGCATGCGTCCCGTTTGCCCGATCCGCGCCCCGGCCCGCAAGTCACGAACGGGCGGCGTGAGCGGAGCAGGACCTCCCGACGGCCCCGCAGCGCCTCGCCACGCGCGGTCCGACCTGCCCGGAGCATGA
>JADCJJ010000516.1 GCA_020247085.1 Myxococcaceae bacterium
CCGCCCGCGACGCCACCGGCCGTGCCGCCCGCGACGCCACCAGCCGCGCCTCCCGCGATGCCTCCGGCCGTGCCGCCCGCGACGCCACCGGCCGTTCCGCCCGCGACGCCACCGGCCGTGCCGCCCGCAATGCCACCAGCCGCGCCGCCCGCGATGCCACCCGCCGCGCCACCCGCGATGCCACCCGCGATGCCACCCGCCGCGCCACCCGCGGCACCGCCCCCGCTCCCACCGTCGGCGCTTCCACCCCCATCCGGCAGGCCTCCGTCTCCCGCGCTGGGCGTGCCGACGCAGCGCCCCAGGCGGCAGACGTCACCGGCGGTGGTGCCATCGTAGTCGGTGCACCCCGCGTCCTCGTTGAGCGGCACGGCGTTACACCGGCCCGCGAGGCAGGCGCCAAGGCCGCTGCAGACCGACCCCGTCACGCAGGCCTCGCCACCGTCGAGGCCCGTAGGCGAGAGGCACACGCCGGAGCGGCACGTGCCCGGCGACGAGCAGGGGTCCTCGTCCTCGCACGCGAGGCCCTCGCTGGCCGCCGGCGCGCCGACGCAGTCCGCTCCGAGGCAGGTCCCCACGCCGCGGCACTCACGGTGGTCCTCGCATACCGCCCCGTTCGACAGCTCGCGCCCGCACGTCGCGGTCCGCGTCACCAACACCGTCTGGCTCACCTGGCCTGCAGCGACGACGACGAGCGGCACGGCTGCGGGGCTCCCCGGCGGCGCCGCGCAGACCACCTCCGTCCCCGTCGAGCGGAGAACGGGGCAGGCCACGCCGCCGAGCGTCACCGCCGGAGAGGTGCCGAAGTCCCGGCCCCGAATCCACAGCGTCGTCTGCGTCGTCGGCAGCCTCGGTGGCCACGTCGACGCCACCAGCGGCGCCTCGTACGACACGAAGTACGCCGGGCTCGCCTGCCCACCCGACACGACGACCAGCGGCAGGTTCGCGCCCTGGCCCGCGGGCGCACGGCACAGCACCGCGCCGTGCCCCTGCTGCAGCACCGGGCACGCCTGGCCCGCGAGCGTCACTCCTGCCGACGCACTCCCGAAGCTGGCGCCGATGACGGTGAGCGTCGTCCCACCCGCCGTCGGCACCCGCAGCGGAGACACCCCGCTGATGGAGGGCGCCGCGTAGCTGAAGGCGCCCGGCGCCGTCGCCTGAAGCCCCACCGTCACGACCACGGGGCTTGAGCCCGGGGTCACTGCAGCCGGCACCACGCACGTCAGCGTTGCGTGCCCGACCGTCACCAGCGGACACGCCTGAGCGCCCACCATCACCTCCGTCCTCGAGCCCGTGCCGAAGTTCGCCCCGCTCAGCGTGATGACCGTACCGCCCCGCGTCGGCGCGGCGGCCGGAGACACCGTCGCCAACGACGGCGGAGACCACTGCACCGCCCGGTCCCCGACCTGGCCTTTGACGGTGACCCGCGCCGTCGCGGGGCCGCCTGGCCCCGGCGGGGCGCTGCACACCAACTGCGTGTGCGTCGCCATCACCAGCGGGCATGGCGCGCCGTCCACGGTGACCGAGGCCTCGGCCGCTCCGAAGTTGAAGCCCGACAACGTGAGGAGCGCGCCGGCCGTCGGCAGGGTCGCCGGCGTCAGCATGGTCACCTGGGGAGGGGCGTAGTCGAAGGACGCGACGTTCGAGAGCTGCCCTCCCGCGACGACGCGCACCGCGACGCCCGCCCCGGCTCCCGGTGGCAAACTGCACACCACCCGCGTCTGGGTCGGCAGAGCCGCGAGCGGGCAGGCGACCCCGTCGATGGTCGCCGTCGGCGCCGTGCCGAAGTTGACGCCGGTGATGGTGAGCGTCACGCCGCCCGCGGTCGGCCCCGAGGTGGGCGTCAGGCCGGTGACGACGGGCGCCTCATACGAGACGAGGAGCTGCGTCTGCGACGACGTCGGCCCCGTCGAGACGCGCACCGGCAGGTCGGTGCCCACGCCGGCCGGCGCGTCGCATTGGAGCGTGGAGGCCGTCGGCGCTCCGGCGATGACGCACGGGCTGCCGCCGATGGTGACGGAGAGGTTCGGGGTCGACAGCCCGGTGCCGGTGAACGTGAGCCGGCCCCCCATCGTCGGAAGGCGCTGGGGCGCGACGCCGGTGAGGCTCGTACCCGGGTAGGTGACGGTGCCCAGGCCGACGCGCCCCTGCACCGCCACCCGCACGACGGCGGCGCCCGTCCCCGCCGGCGCGCTGCACTGGACCTGCGTGTGCGGCGTCACCTGCACGAGGGGGCACGCGAGACCACCGACGGTGACGGCCGGCGCGAGGCCCAGGCTCGAGCCGCTGATGGTGATGACGGCGCCGTTGGCCGGCAGCGCCGAGGGCGTGATGCCCGCGATGGCCGGCGCCTGGCGGCGCACGAGGGCGCTCTCGCTGAGCTGGCCGCCGACGGCCACCTGCACCGGGAAGTCGGCGTCGCCGGCGGGCGCGGCGACGACGAGCTGCGTGTGCGACGTCTGGCCGGGCGGCGGCAACGCGACGCCACCGTCCGAGACGGCGACCGCGCCCTGGGCACCGAAGTTGGCCCCCGCCAGCGTGATGACCTGCCCCGCCGTCGAGACGCTCGCCGGCGTCACGCCGGTGATGCGCGGCGCCTCGCGCGAGAGCGAGACGGGGTTCGACGCGCGCCCCGCCGCGGTGGTGACGACGATGGGCCGGCCCGTTCCCACCCCTGGCGGCGCGGTGCAGACGACCGTCGCGTTGCTCCACATCGCCACCGGGCACGCCACCCCGTCGACGGTCACCGCCCCGGCGGTGGTGCCGAAGCGCGCGCCGGCGAGGGTGAGGGCCACCCCGCCCACCGTCGGCGCGACGGCCGGCGTCACCCGCGAAAGCTCGGGGCCGTTGCAGACCGCCTCGACCTGGTTGCAGCAATCGCCGAACGACGCGCAGGCCACGTCGCAGAAGCACCCCTGGGCGGTACGGCAGCTGGCGGGGTTCGCGGCGCAGGCCGGCGGCGCGCTCCCTGACGCCACGAACTGTCCGCACGTCTGGGTCGTGCACGTGCCCACCTGGGCGGCCGACGTCGCGGCGACGAGGAGCAGGACGGTCAAGGGCAGACGGGGCATGGTGAGGGGAGTGTCACAGACCGGCGCCCCCTTTCCCACGAGTCCGCGCGGCGAGGCCCTTCGGCACCTGGGGTGGCTGCTGGGGCTCGGCGCTGCCGTCGCCTTCTTCGCGCTGCGGCACCCCGGGTTGCCGGGCGGTGACGCCGGAGAGCTCGCCGCCGCGGCCTGCGCCGGGGGGCTCGCGCACCCACCCGGGTATCCGCTCCACGGGCTGCTGGCACGGCTGGCGGCGTTGGGGCCGGCCGAGGGCGTCTTCGTGCGCCTCAACCTCACCTCGGCCATCAGCCTGGCGGTGGCGGTTGGGCTGCTGGCCGACGCCGTTCGCCGGTGGACGTCGAGCGGCCTGGCCGGAGTCGCGGCAGGAGGGCTGCTGCTCGCGGCGCCGACGACGTGGCAGTACGCGACGAGCCTCGAGGTCTTCGCGCTGCACCTGGCGCTGGTGGCCTTCGCCGGGTGGGCCTTCGTGCGCGCGGAGCAGGCGCCGTCGCCGGGGGCGTGGCTGCGCTTCGGCGTGTCGTGCGGGCTGGCGCTGACGCACCACCAGACGGCGCTGTTCGTCGTCGCGCCGCTGCTGGTGGTGGCGCGGCGCGCCTGGCGCGGCTGGACGCCCGGGGTGCTGGCCGGGGCGGCGCCGCTGCTGCTGCTGCCGCTCTTCAGCCAGACCGACACGCCCTTCTCCTGGGGGGACGCGCGGACGCTCGACGGCTTCCTGACGCACGTGCTCCGGCGCGAGTACGGCACCTTCCGGCTGGCCTCGCGCGACGAGGCCGGTGACGGCGCAGCGGCCTTCGTCGGAGCGTTCCTGCGCTTCGAGTGGGAACAGGCAGCGCTGGCCCCGGTGGTCGGCGGCGCGGCGGCGGCGGTCGCGGCGTGGCGCAGGCCGGGCGGGCTCGCGCTCGCCATCGTGGCGGCGCTGGTCGGCAGCCTCGGCCTCTTCGGCGCGCTGGCGAACCTGCCGCTCGACGAGCCGCTCTTCCGCGAGGTGGTGCGGCGCTTCTTCCTCATGCCGCACCTGGTGCTCTCGGCGGTGGCGGCGGCGCAGGTGGGCCCGTGGCTCTCGCGGCGGCCGCGCCTCGGGGTGGCCCTCTGCGGAGCGCTGGCGACGGCCGGGGCGGTGCGGGCGCCGCGCGCGGTGCCGGGCACGCTCGAGGCCTACGGGCGGGCGCTCCTGACGCAGCCGCCCGGCGCGCTGGTGCTGGTGCAGGGCGACCTCGTCAGCGGCGTGAGCCGGGCGCTGCAGGCCTGCGCCGGGGTGGCCTCGGGGGTGCGCGTCATCGACCAGCAGCACCTCACCTACGCGTGGTACGTCACCCGCCTGCGCCGCGTGATGCCCGACGTGACGTTCCCGGGTGAGCGGTGGCACCCGCGCGCGCCCGGGGCCTTCACGCTCGAGGCCCTCCTCGACGCCAACGCGACGCGGCCCGTCGTCGTCTGCGGCGGGCTGAAGGCCGGTGACCCGGTGGCGGGCCGCCTCGTACCCGAGGGGCTGTGCGAGCGGCGCTGGCCACCGGGGGAATCGCTCGACGACGAGGCCGTCTGGCGCGGGTTGCGCGCCCCGGCGCCGCTCCCGGGTGACTTCCCGTCGGGCTCGTGGGAGGCGCTCGCCCAGCGTGACGTCTTCGACGCGCGGGCCCGGCCGGGCCTCTTCGCCCTCGAGCAGGCCATCGCCCGGGGCGACGAGGTGCGCTGGCTCGAGCGCGCGGCCACGGCGCTGCGCGAGGCCGTCGAGGACGACCCGTCGCCAGCGGCAGCGACGTGGAAGAACCTCGGCATCGCCGAAGGCCGGCTCGGCCGCTGGGATGCGATGCGCGCCGCCTTCGAGCGCTACCTGGCGATGGCGCCGGACAATGACCCGGAGCTCCCGCGGCTGCGCGCGCTGGTGGACCGCCCGCGGCCGTAGCGCGGCCACGGCGCCCACCGCCCGGCCGCGGCGTCGTGGGGGGGCACTCGTCACGCCACCACGGCCCGGTGAGGTCCAGGGGCCCTCGCTCACGCCGCCCCCCCAACCGCCGCCGCCGCTCGACCTTCATCGCTCTTGCCCCTGCGCGCGGGCGCAGACGGGCTAGGGTTCACCCCCATGAATCGAACGAGGGGGGTGGTGCTTCTGACGCTCGCGACGCTGTGGAGCGGGTGCGCGGCGAAGCGGGTCGAGGTCGTGCCGGCGTTGACGCCGGTGGACGCCAGCCGGCCGTACTTCATCGCCGCAGCCGTCAAGGGCACGGCCTGCGGTGACGACGCGACGGCGAGGGCGCTCGACGACCTCTTCCGCGTCTCGGGCGCCGACGGCTTCGTGGCGGCGGTCATCGAGCGAGACCCACACGGCGACCGCTGCGTCACCATCACCGCGCGGCCGCTCACCTACGGCTGCACGCCCCGGGCGCTCTCGCCCGACGCCACGGGCCGGCCGATGCACGTCGTCCCCGGGCCGACGAGCTGCGCGGCCTCTGAGGACACCTGCCTGGCCGACTGCGGCGCGTTCGCGGCGAAGCTGCAGGGCGGCGAGTTCGAGACGAGCGCCTTCAAGAACCGCTGCCTCACCCGCTGCCGCGGCGCCGACACCGCCTTCCTCACCTGCGCGAGGGCCGCGCAGACCGCCGCCGACGTGCGCCGCTGCGACGGCCTTTCGCCCTGAACCATCGCCCTCCCGCCCGCCGGAGCCCCACCGTGTCCACCACCTCGTTCGTGTCCGCCTTGAAGGCGATGCAGCAGCGCCCCGACGCCGCGCAGGCAGCGGCGCTGTTTCAGATGCTCCGCGATGAGCCGACGCTCACCCAGCAGGCGACGCCGCTCCTCGAGCAGGAGCCGCTCTTCGCCCCGGCGCTGCGGGTGGAGCGGCCGGGCGAGCTCTACCGGCACCACAACGTGCTGATGCCCAGGCCGCGGGACACCCCCCAGCCGAGGAGCCTCAACGAGCTGCTCGAGCTCGTGCGCCAGGCCGCCCTCGCGCAACGCACGCTGAAGGCGATGGGCGACGGGTGGGGCTTCTCGAACGCGGTCTTCACCCCCGACTGGCTGGTGCACTGCGTCGAACTCGACGACGTGCTGCCGCTCGAGGCCGAGCTCTTGGGGGCCAGCGCGCCGCCGGCGAGCGAGCTGGTGCGCGTGCAGGCGGGCATCACCTTCGAGAAGCTCAACACCGAGCTGGCGAAGACCGGCCGCACGGTGCTGAACCAGCCGGGCTTCCAGAAGCTCACCTACGTGGGCTGCGCGGCGGCGGGCGGGCACGGCTCGGGCCTGGCGCTCGGCGGCATCGCCTCGCAGGTCGAGGCCGTCGAGTTGGTGACGCTGAACGACCAGAACCAGCCGCGCCTCGTGCGCGTCGAGCGCACCGCGGGCCTGTCGGACCCGGCGAAGTGGCGCGCGCGCTACCCCGGGCCCACCTTCGACCTCGTGCAGGACGACGGGTTGTTCCACGCGGCGCGCTGCGGGGTGGGCTTCCTCGGGGTGGTGTACGCCGTCGTGACGCGCACCCAGCCCGCCTACCGCCTGCGCGAGACGCGCACCCTCACCACCTGGAGCGCGGCGCTGCCCCAGGTCCGCGCCCTGCTCGCCGACGCCGACGTGCACAGCCTGCACCTCTGGCTCAACCCCTATCTGAGCAGCGGCCAGACGGACCAGACCTGCGCGCTGACGGTGCTGCGGCGAACGACGGCACCGCTGGGCGGGCGCCGGGGCGTGGGCATTCTCCTCGGCGGCATGAACCCCTTCACCGAGCTGGTGCGGCTGCTCGTCTCGGTGGCGCCAGAGGCCATCCCCTTCCTCATGGACCGGGCGCTCGAGAGCGTCGTCGCCGCCGACGTGGTGATGCCCTCGACCGAGGCGCTCGACTTCGGCGCGCCGAACACCTTCCCGGTGCACGCGGCGAGCGTGGGCTTCGACGCGGCGCAGCTGTCGACCGTGATGCCCGACGTCATGGCGCGCCTGCGCGAGTGGGCGCGGCAGGGCAACTGGGTGTCGTCGCCCATCGGCCTGCGGTGGGTGCGCGCCTCGGAGGACTGGCTGAGCCCGCAGTTCGGCCGCGACACCTGCATGCTCGAGGTGCCCATCATGCAGGGCACGCCGAACGCCCAGGCGACGCTCGACCGCTACGCCGCCTACATGATGGACACCTGGGGCGGCCGGCCGCACTGGGGCCAGCAGAACCCGATGAACCGCGCGCAGTTGTTGAAGAGCTATGGGCCGGCGGCGGTGGCGAGCTTCGTCTCGGCGTACCGCACCTTGAACCCCCGGGGCTTCTTCGACGGCCCCCTCACCCAGCAGCTCGGGCTGCGCGAGCTGGCGAGCGGACCATGAGCGAGCAACCACGAGTCGTCTTCGGGAACCTCTACGAGGGCTTCGCCAGGGGCCTGGGCCCAAGGCTCACCCCCGAGGTCAAGGCGGCGGTGAAGCAGGCCGGGCTCGACTTCGACAAGCTGCCGCCGGCGGTACCCATCGACGAGGCGAACCGCTACTCGCGGCTGGTGGGGCGGCTGGCCTTCCCCGAGGTGCCCGAGCCCGAGGCGATGCGGCTGTTGGGGTTGCACGCGATTCGCGGGTGGACGCAGACCACGCTCGGCGCGGCGGCGGCGGCGATGCTGCGCCTCATCGGGCCGCACCGCACGCTCAAGCGCCTCGACCGGGCGTTCCAGACCACCAACAACTTCAACCGCGCGACGACCACGGTGCTCGGTGAGACGGAGGTGCTCGTCACCATCAACGACATCTACGACATGCCCACCTACTGGCAGGGCGTGCTCGAGGCAGGGCTCGAGATTCTCCGGCTCGAAGGCACGGTGGTGCTCGAGCGGCAGGACGACCCCACGGGGACCTTCCACATCACGTGGAAGTGACGGCGCCGGGTCGCGCGAGCGCGTCGAGGGCATCCTTCTCGAGCGTCTCGACCTCGAGCAGCCGGGTGGCGATGGCGTCGAGCTGGGCGCGCCGCTGCGTCAGCACCGCCCTGGCGCGCTCGAACGCCGTCTCGAGCACCCGCGTCACCTCGTCGTCGATGCGGCGGGCGGTGTCGTCGCTGAAGGTGCGCTCCTCGAAGGTGGCGGCGCCGGGGAGCAGCCCGCCCTGGGCCCGGCCGAACGTCTGCGGCCCCAGCCCCGACATGCCGAAGCGGCACACCATCTGGCGGGCCAGCTCCGAGGCACGCTCGAGGTCGTTCTGCGCGCCCGTCGAGACGTGCTCGAAGGCGAGCGCCTCGGCGGCCCGGCCCCCCATCAGCACCGCCAGCGCGTCGTCGAGCTCGGGCTGCGTCATGAGGTAGCGGTCCTCGAGGGGCAGCTGCAGCGTCGCGCCCAGCGCCCCCACCGAGCGGGGGATGATGGTGACGCGGTGCACCGGGTCCGAGTGCGTCACGCTCATCGCCACCAGCGCGTGCCCGGCCTCGTGCCAGGCGACGCGCCGGCGCTCCTCGTCGCGCATCACCAGGCCGGCCTTGCGCAGCCCCAGCTGAATGCGGTCGAGCGCCTCGTCGAAGTCGCCCGGCTCCACCGCCTCGCCCCGGCGCCGGACGCAGGCCAGCGCTGCCTCGTTCACCACGTTGGCGAGGTCGGCGCCCACCATGCCCGGGGTGCGCCGCGCCAGCACCGTCAGGTCGACGTCCTTCACCTTCGTCAGCCGCTTGAGGTGCACGCCCAGAATGGCCTCGCGGCCCCTCACGTCGGGGCGGTCGACGAGCACCTGGCGGTCGAAGCGGCCGGCGCGCAGGAGCGCCTTGTCGAGCACCTCGGGCCGGTTGGTGGCGGCCATGATGACGATGCCGACGCCCGGGTCGAAGCCGTCCATCTCGACGAGGAGCTGGTTGAGCGTCTGCTCGCGCTCCTCGTTGGCGGCGAAGAGGCCGTTGCCGCCGGCGCGCGCCTTGCCCACCGCGTCGAGCTCGTCGATGAAGACGATGCAGGGCGCGCGCTCACGCGCCTGGGTGAAGAGGTCGCGCACGCGGCTGGCGCCGACGCCGACGAACATCTCGACGAACTCCGAGCCCGACATCGAGAAGAAGGGCACGCCGGCCTCGCCGGCGACGGCGCGCGCGAGCAGCGTCTTGCCGGTGCCGGGCGCGCCCACCAGCAGCACCCCCTTGGGGATGCGGGCGCCGAGGGCCCGGTAGCGGGCCGGCTCCTTGAGGAAGTTCACCACCTCGAGCAGCTCGGCCTTCGCCTCGTCGACGCCCGCGACGTCGGTGAACGAGGCCTTGTTCTCGCTCGAGCGGTCGTAGATCTTGGCCTGGCTCTTCCCGAAGCTCATCGGCCGGGCGCCGCCCTTGCCGCCAAAGAGGCCGCCGGCGGTGCGGAAGAGCAGCACCAGCATGACGAGGGGGAAGATGGACGACAGCGCGGCGGCCCAGAAGGCCGACTGGCGCTCGATGCGGCCCGACACCTTGACGCCGCGGGCGAGCAGCCGTTCGAGCAGTGCCCGCTCGTCGAGGTTCGGCAGGCGCGAGGCCACCAGCACCTGGCGGCGTGCCTTCTGGTCGGGCGTCTTCAGCACGGCCTCGACGCGGTCGCTCTCGAGGAGCACCTCGGCGACGCGGCCCTCGTCGACGGCGGCGACCAGCTCGCTCCACGACGTGGCCGTCACCTCGTCGGAGCGGACGGTGCGGCTCCACAGCACGGCGGTGACCGCGAGCGCGAGGAGGAAGAGGCCGAGGCGGACCCACGTGGCGCGGCGCATGGTGCGGAGGGCCTTACCCCACCTCACCGACGCGCGCGCTCACCGGGTCTCGGCGGACGAACCAGGCCCGGGCGAGCGCCGGGCTGCCGCTCGACTTCGACCGTCAGCCGAAGTCGGAGCCCGTCCTTCGTCTCCAACGGCCCGGGCGACTCCATCTTCTTCGCTCGAGAGCGGGCACCTGACCGGGCCACGACGGTCAGGAAGATCGGACTCTGCCGTCGGCTTTCCGCACCCTGTCGATGGTGAGCGGCGTCCCCATCTACAGGGTGAGCCCGCGCTGCTCGGCGCGTGGCACCACGCCGAGCGGACGTTGGAGCTGGTCCGGCCCGGCTTCCCGTTCCTTCGCGAGGGACGCCACGTCATCGAGGGTGATCTCCCGTGGCTCTTCTGGGACATGTGCCCGTCAGGCTCCCTGGGCCGCAGGCTCGCAAACCAGCAGGTGGCGCTCCGGGTGGCGGGCAACCCGCGCGACTGGAGCGCCGCTGACGTCTTGACCGTGCTGACCCACGCCGGCGCTGACCTGGCGGGCAACCTGCTCCTCGGTGAGGCCTCCCTCGAGGCCTTCCGGACCTTCACCTTCGAAGCCCGTGGCGTGGGCGGCCTGCTCGAAGAGGTGCTCCGCGAGGCCGCCTCGTTCGGGCCCGCATCGTCTCTGGGCGGCGAGCGCCCCAAGCTCCTGGGCACCAGGGCTGACGGCAGCGCCTCCCTCGTGAAGTTCAGCCCTCCGCTGACCTCGCCCCAGGGCCAGCGCTGGAGTGACCTGTTGCGCCTGGAGGCCCACTGCGCGGCGGTGCTGCGGCAGGTGCTCCCGCCGCTCGGCGGGGCTGCATCGCTCTCGACGCCCGGCTCCACGCGCGGGCGCACCACGCTCACCGTCGAGCGCTTCGACCGCCTGCGCGGCCGCGGCCGTGTCGGTGTCGGGACGCTCTCTTGGCTCGCCATGGAGCGCTGGGGCGACGTCGCCCTCTCTGCGCCCGAGGTGGTCCGCCGCCTCCACCTCGAGGGGCTCATCGCCCTGGACCAGGTGACGGTGTGCGAGCGGGTGCACGCCTTCTCGGCGGCCATCGGCAACAACGACGCCCACCTCGGCAACTACGCGTTGCTGTTCGACGACACTGGCACCGCGCGCCTGGCGCCGCTCTACGACGTGCTGCCGATGGCCTTCGCGCCCCGCAACGACGAGCTCCCCGACGAGTACCTCTCGCCGGCGTTCCAGGAGCGCTGGCTGCGCTCCGTGGGCGCGCTCCGCTGAGTTCGGTGAGGCCCGCGCTCAGTGGTCGACCACCACCGTCACCGCGGCCGTCGTCTCGCCTGACCGCGCCAGCGGCGCGCGAGTGACCTGGGGGGCCGGCGCGAGGTGCCAACGCCACTGGTCCGCCGAGACCGACGCGGCCCACGGGCGCACCGTCGACGAGCCAGACGAACGCCTCGGTGGCCAGCGAGACCGACGCGGCGAAGCGCGACGTCGAGAGCGCGCGGCGTGTCGGCCTCGACCTGGGAGCGGCTCCGGGGCAGGACGCCGCCCCGCCGCCTTCGGTACGGACGATGACGAACACGACGCCGACGCGGCCGCGCCAGGACGGGGCGTCTCGTCGGACAGCCACCGCCCGCACGCCGTGCGCTGGGTTACCGGGGCGGCCTCGACCGGAGCCGAGGTCCCGGCCGCGGCGACGGTCGACGCCCCCGCGTCGCTCACGCCGCCGTCGCCGTCTGCCCACGCCTCGACCCGGTGAGGCACTCGGGCGCTGGCGTGTTCGAGCAACCGGTTGCGTAGGCGGCCCCCCAGGCCCTTGAGGCCACGGGCCCCGAGCTTCGGCGACGGCCTTGCACACGCAGAGCGCATGAACCGGATTCTGCCTGTGGTGGTGGCGCTGTGCGGGGCCTGTGGCGTCGACAGCGAAGCGACGGTGGTGGCGCCCGAGGCGCCGTTCGCGGTGACGAGCGGAGGGCTGGGCGCGCTGCCGACGAGCCCGCTGCCCGACATTCCCTCCATCGAGCGCGACCTGGTGCTGGTGAAGGCGAACGGCGCGTTGAGCCGCCCGCACGTCCCGCCCTTCAAGACGACGCAGGACGGGCGCCTGGCGCTCACGAACGAGGGCAAGCTGTACGTGAACCGCCCCGAGGGGTTGACGCAGCACGTGCTCGACGGGCCACCGGGCACCAGCCTCACCTCGGAGGTCGGCAGCGCGCAGCTCGCCCTGTCGAGCGTCGTCGTGCCGCTGGCGAACGCGGCGCTCCCCGGCGCGAGCCTCGACATGACGGCCATGTGCGACCCGACGCCCAACCAGCCGCGCCCAGGCCAGCCACGCAACCCCTACCCGTGCGGCCCGGGCCAGCGCAGCGACTGCTACGACGTGACGGTGGTGGTGTCACTCCTCGGCCCCTCGACGTCGTCGGGCGCGCTGCGGAAGGCGCTGCTGTCGGGGCTGCCGGTGACCATCGAGGTCGCCGACCCCAAGACGCCGCAGGCCCGCATCGTCCGCGCGCAGCCCGGACCGCCGAGCTTCGGGCCGGTGCTCTCGGTGCGCGACCTGTTCGAGCCGGTCGTGACCGAAGACGGCCGCCTGCTGGTGACGCGGGTGAGCAACACCGACCTGAAGTGGCCCGACGACCAGGGCACGCTGCGCTCGGGCGTCTCGCACGACACCGCCTACTCCGTGTACGACGAGCGCTTCGCGCCCTGTGACGTGACGCGGTGGACGCAGCTGTGGCCGCTGACGCACGCGCCGTACCACCGGGCGGTGCGCTCCCGGTACGGCTTCGCGAAGTACCCCTTCCGCGACCCCGAGGGGAACCTCATCGCCGACGGAGACCGCTTCAAGGGCACCTACCCGTGGATGGACCGCGGCGGGAAGAACGTGTTCTTCACCACGGTGGCGGCGAGCCTCTACTACCTCGACGCGCAGGGGCAGCCGCGCTCGAAGTACGAGGCGGCGTGCCTGCCGGGCGTGACGTGCAACACGCAGCCGACACTCCAGGACATTCAGGTGATGCAGGGCACGTGGCCCTACCAGCACATGGGCGTCGCCGGGCTGTGGACGCACGGCAAGATGGTGAGCGTCGACTCGGTGTTGAGCCACCTCGACTTCCCGCTGTTCTCGGGCGCGTCGCAGCAGCGCATGCTCAAGCTGTTCACCCCGGGGACGGGGCCAGCGACGGTGGCCGACCAGAGCGGGTGGGTGCAGGCCGGGAGTGGCCGGGCGTCGGTGCTGCGCCCGCTGAGCTCGAGCAACGGCGAGATGATCGAGTCGCTCGAGTCGCTCTTCGCCTTCAACCCGAACTTCGCGACGCGCTCGCCGCGCGACGTGGTGTGGCTGATGAGCAACGGCAAGGCCACCGACGAGGTCGAGTTCGACGACTACCTCGACCTCGACACGCTCATCTTCGCCGACATGCGGGCCTCGCTGACCCAGGACGACCCGGGCTACTTCGGGAACAACCAGCGCATGCACTACCGGGACGGGTTCCGGTACGACTTCGCGCAGGGCTGGAACCACCGGGGCGAGGGCTTCGTGGGCGAGAAGCGGCTGCAGAACGCGGCGACGACGTTGCGCCTGAAGACGCCGGCGTTCGGCCGGCTCACCTCGGACCCGGGCTATTCGAGTCGCATCGAGCCGATGGCGCTCGGCGGCATCAAGGGCAAGGGCCTGTGGCTGGACAGCGGGAGCCGGGTGACGTGGACCCTCGAGCCGCAGCCGGCGCTGACGAGCCAGGACTGGTACGTGGCGCTCTTCGTCGACCAGCGGCAGACGTTCCAGGGCGACGCGGCCGACCTGCTCACCTTCCCCAACGGCGGCAAGGTGCTGACGTTCAACGCGCAGTACGTCGGCTACCTGTCGCCACAGAACGAGCTGTTCTTCGTCGCGCTGCCGCCAGCGCTCGCGCACCAGGACAAGCGCTACAACCACTACGCGTTCGCGCTGCAGGACGGCGGGCGGCGGGTGGACTTCTACCTGAACGGGCTCCTGTTCTGGACGGTGCAGGACGACGCGCCGATTCTCGCGATGGGCCCCGGGGCGCTGGTGTTGGGGAAGAGCGGCGCGCGGCAGGGGTTTCGGGGGTGGGTCGACGAGGTGAAGGTGGTGGCGCGGGTGCCCGACGCCGAGCTCGCCTGCAACCACGCGCGGGGCTCGCTGGTGGGGCTGACCGGGCCGTCGCCGGAGCTGAGCCGGGCGCTGCGTTACCCGCCGAGCACGCACGCGGGCATCAGCCAGGCGCTCGCGCGGCGGAGTCGGCCGACGTACGCGGCGTACGCCTGCCACCACGACACCCTCGCGCCGGACGGGGCGCCGCGGCGGGCCAGCGTCGGGGTGCGACTGACGCAGGACTTCCGCTTTCCCGAGGGCCCGCTGGTGTGGTCGGCGCCGCGCCCCGACTCGACGGGGAACGCCTTCTGTCTCACCTGCCACGCCGCGGGCCAGGTGGGCGGCCTGGGCCTGGGCGCGCTGACGAGGGGCACGACGCCGCTCATCGCCGACCCCCGTCGGCAGCCGTCGATGTGGCCCGCCTTCCAGAGCGGGAACTTCCCAGCGAACTTCCTCGCTCCGGGCGTCCCGGCGAGCCACGTCACCCTGGCGCCGCCGGGCGTGCAGGGGTTCGACCTGTGGCTGTTCAAGTGAGGGTCAATAGCGGGCGGTGGCCTCGCTACGCCCGCCGGGGGCACTCCCGGCGCCGGCGCCTCCCTGCCCCGCGCGGAGCACCGTCCCGTTGACGACGGTGACCGACGTCATGCTGCCGACCTCGACGATGGCGTGCGAAGAGCCACCGGCGCCGTCACCACCGCGCTGGCCTCTGCCACCGGCGCCGCCGAATCCACCGGGCTGGCCGCCTGCCAGGAGGTTGGAAGGGTTCGTCAGCCAGCTCGCGTCTCCGCCCGGAAAACATGTTCCGAGAAGCGGAGGGTCAAGGGTAGGGCACGTTTGAGGCGCCGAAGGGACAAACGCGCAGGGCGGAGGGCACAGCGTACCGGTGCCTGCCATCCCCTGGCGGCCCGTTCCGCTGTTGGCGCCGGCTGCCCCCAACGAGCCATTCCCACCCTTGCCAGCCAGGAGCTCGCTCGCTCGCAGCTCCACTCGCGCTCCATTCACCGCCAGCAACGCCACCGAGGCCCCGCCGCCACGTCCAGCCGGTCCTCCCGGCCCACCGAGCCCGCCGCAGCCACAGCGGCCCGGATTGCCTCTCTGAGTCCGCATGGACGCACCTGAGCAAGAACCGGCGACGCCTCCATCCGGTGGACTGCAACCGGCGCACATCCCGTCGCCACAAGACATCGAACCAGCGCCCATCCCGCCTGGCGTCCCGTTCTGCCCATTGTCTCCAGGCATTCCGGCCACACCATCTCCGGCGATGAAGCCATTCGCGGTGAACGTCCCTCCATCGGAGTGAATGGGCTGGACCAGGTCTCGGCTCAGCCCGGCATCGCCCTCACGGCAATCCGTGAAGCCGTCGCAGTTCACCACGCCAGGCGGCGGCGGCGGAGTGACAGGCGGCGCATTGAGACCATCGCCAGCGACCACCTTCACGTTGCTCAGCGTCAGCGCGCTCTCGTCGACGATGAGGGCGATGCTCGATTCTCCTGCGTCCTGCGGCGTGCGGGTCGAGACGGTCAGGTCCCGCAGCTCCGAGCCCGTCTCGACGCGTCGAAGCTCGACCACGGGACCCAGCGACCTCAGCTCGGTGCCGAGCCGGCGGTCGGGCCGGCAGTCCCGCTCCCCGCCCCCGTCGGTGCGTCGCCAGCCTCCACGCAGCGTCACGCCCTCACCACCCGTGAGACGCACCGGGTCATTGTACTGGCCCTGGTCCAGGAACACCGTCGTGACTCCGCTCGACCCTGCGACCGTCAGCGCTCGCGCGAGCGTACGGACCGGCGCCGCGGGGCCGCCATCATTCGCGTCGCTCCCGCCAACGGCGCTGACGAACACCCCGCTGACCGGTTGCTCGCTCGGGTCACACGGCTCCGGCTGCCCACCGTCACCAGCCACGCCGCCGGCGCCTCCTCCTCCGGCGCCACCAACACCACCGGTCCCGCCTCCGAGGCCACCGCCGCCACCAGCCCCACCGCCAGTACCTCCTCCACCCACGGAGCCGCCACCACCACCGGAGCCGCCGGCCATGCCGCCCCCAGCGTCTCTCGCGACGGAGCCGCCACCTGCGCCGCCGTCAGGGCACGTCGAGGGGTCGGTCCGGCAGCGCGCGGCATCGCCGAGGTCGTCGAAGTTCGCGCACGCCGCCGCCAGCACCGCCGCCGTGACGAGGGCGACGCTGGCCCGCGACCACCCCAGCCGGTCTCCCACCGCGCTCACGGAAAGCCTCCGGTCACCGCCATGCCAGCGCCGCCGGGAACCCACAGCGCGGCCGGCTTCACCTCGGCTTGCGGCCACAGCGCGGCGAGCACCAGCGAGGCCACCGTCGACACCCCGCCGCTGACCAGCGCGATGACGCCCGCCGTCTGGAGGCCCTTGCCTCGGCTCACGAGGGCGTCGACCTCCATCAGGTTCTCGAATCTGGGCTGGTCCCTGAGGCGCTCCGCGTCGGCAGCGCTGAGCCCGAAGAGGATGCCCCCGATGGCCGTCACGCCCAGCGACACGCCCAGCGGCACCCAGCGCGCCGACGATGGGCCTACGGCCGCCGGCGCGACCACCGCACCCGCGGACGCGGTCTTCACCACCGGAGCGTCGACCACCGGAGCGTCGACCACTGGCGGCGGAGGCGGCGGCGGAGGCGGCGGCGGCACCGGCTCGGTCTTCACCGCCGGGCCCGACGGCGCCACCAGCGTCGCGATGGCCTTGCGAACGCCCTCGAGGCGCGGCTCCAGCGTCACGCCGAGCGCAGCGTCGCCGGCCTGCGCCGTTCCGTCAGCGAGCAGCCGGCCCTCACCGGCGAGGTCGAGGAGCCTCACGTCGACGAGCGCCTCCTTGAGCACGTCCGCCGTGTCGACCGTCACCAGGCCCTTCCACCGGCGGTCACGGGCCTCCTTCACCAGGCAGGACATGCGGCCGCGGCAGTAGGTGAGGTCGACCACCTCGCCCGACAGCCTCAACGCCGCGAGCACCTTCGCAGCCCGCGCGAGCGCCACCGGCTCGCTCACGCCCATGCGCTTCGTCAGCGCCACGCCCACGTCGACGCTCGCGACGGCCGTCGTCAACACGAAAGAAGAGAGCAGACCAGTCACGGGGGGTTCTCCCTTTCGAGCTCGCGCAAGGCCGCGCTGATCTCCAGCAGGTCCTTCGCGCTCGCCGACTCGAGCATGGCGTCGAGTCCCGCGAGCTTCTTCAGTTCCATTCTCACATCTTGCTCGGCCTCGAGCTTCTCGAGGCGCTTCTGGAGCCGCTCGATTCGCCGCGCGACGGCCTCGCGCTGCCCCCCGGACGCGGCCGGCTTCACCGCGGGCGAAGGCCGCTGCGGCACCTCGGGCATGACGCCCTCCGGCGGGCGCTCGGCCCCCACGCCCGGCACCGGCTCGACCGGCGCCTGCGCCACGGGGACCTCGACCGGCAAGAGCTCACCCTTCACCTCCGGCTTTCGCGGTGGCGCGAGCGCGTCGTCGGGGCCCTTCGGGGGCTCCGGCGGGGGCGCCACGACGACGCCCGGGCCCGACTTCGGCGCCGGCCCGCCCGGCGCGTCCCTCGAGGCGAGGAGCCACGCAGCGCCGACCCCCACGGCGACGACCCCGCCGACCGCCACCGCCCGCCACGGGCTCCCCCGGAGCTTCCGCACCTGCGTCGTGCTGAAGCCCGCCGGGGCCGCCTGCGAGGCCACCTTCACGTTGCGGCGCGTGGCGTCATTGGACCCGGCCTGGACCTGCATCGCGCGCGGCGTCAGCAACCCGGGTGACGTCGGGAGCGCCTCGGGGTCGGACACCTCACGCCGAAGCGCCCGCAGCCGGTCGCGCATGGCCTCGGCCGACGGAAACCGGTCTCGCGGGTCCTTCTCGAGCATCTTCAACACCAGCTCGTCGATGACGCGCGGCAGCGTCGGCACCACGCTCGACGGCGCCGGCGCCGCCCGCTGCTGGTGCATCATCAGCAGCGTCATCAGGTTGTCGTGCTCGAACGGCAGCCGCCCGGTGAAGACCTCGAAGGCGATGACGCCGAACGCATAGAGGTCCATCGACGGGCTCGCGGGGCTGCCGGCGATCTGCTCCGGCGCGATGTAGGCCGGCGTGCCCAGCACGGTGTTGAGCTGCGTCTTCACCGCCGCGTTCTTGTCGGACTTCGCGATGCCGAAGTCGAGCACCTTGAGCGTTCGCGAGCCGTCGGAGCGCTTGAGGAGGAAGATGTTGCTCGGCTTGAGGTCGCGGTGCACCACGCCGGCCCCGTGCGACGCGGCCAGCACCGCTGCCAGCTCCTCGAGCAGGGTCAGCGCCTCGCGGAGCGGCAGCAGGCGGCCTTCGTCGACCGACCGCCGCAAGAGCTCGTCGAGCGGGGTCCCGTCGAGGAACTCCATCACGATGGCGTGCCGCCCGTCGGGCAGCTCGGCGAAGCCGAAGATGTCGATGATGCCGGGGTGCCCGATGGCGTTGGCCGCCCGCGCCTCGGCCTTCAGCCGCGCCACCACCGTCGGGTCGCTCGCCGCCTCGGGCAGCAGCACCTTGACCGCCGCCCGCCGGCCGATGTTGCGCTCGACGGCCTCGTACACTTTGCCCATGCCGCCGAGGCCGATGGGCTTGACGATCTCGTAGCCGATGACCGTCGCCCCGATGAGCGGGTCGCGCACGAACGTCGCTTCGCTGCCGCCTTCGTCCGAACTCCCCACTGCGATGACCCTACCTTGCGGCGGGGGCCCGGGCGAGCGCCTTGAGGCGTCACCCAACGCCCGGCGAGGTCGCCCCCCGCGCCGTCGACTGACGCACCGGGCGGCTCAGGCCCACCGGCTCACCGCGCCGACGAGAACCGCACGCCCTCGAGCGCGTCCGAGAGGTCGCTCCACATCAACAGGCGCGTGCCGCCCTCGAGCTGCAGCTGCACGCGCGCGGTGATCTGCTGCGTCACGCCGTCCTCGAGGAACCCGCCGCTCGACACCTTGACCGGCTCGGTGAAGCTGCCGTCGGCGCGCAGGGTGGCCTCGTACACCTCCCAGAGCCCGCTGCGGTTGTCGAGCCACGCCAGCTGGCAGTCACCGCCCGCCGTCACCGCCACCGCCGGCGCTGCCTGCCCCGTGCCCGCGCCACCGCGCACCAGCACCGGGCGCTGGGTGCCGTCGAGCGGCCCCTGGCTGCGCACCACGTACACCGAGGGGTCCCGCGAGGGCGCGTCGACGAAGGCCAGGCACCGCACGCCGGCCTCGTTCGCGGCCATCGCCGGCTGGGGGTCGAAGGCAAAGTCGCGGGTGTAGAACACGCGCTTCACGCGCCTGAGCTGCCGCTTCGGTGCCGCGCCGGGCTGCGGCTCGAGCGACAGCACCTCGAACGCCATGAGGCTGGAGCCTGTCTGCGGGTCGGACCCCGTGCGCTGCATCGGCACCTCGAGCGTCGCCCCGAAGCGTAACGGCGGCCCCGCCACGCCGAGCACCTCGCCCGCCTGGCTCGCCGACAGCTGCACGGGCGGGTCGAAGGTGGCGCCGTCGTCGCTCGAGTGCAGCCAGGCGGTGTCCTGCGTGGTGGTGAAGTCCGAGTCGGTGTAAGCGATGTCGACGTCACGCCCCGTCACCGTGATGTGCGGGTTGTACAGCACCCGCTCGGCCGGCTGGGCGTTGAGGCGACGGGGCGCGGTCCAGGTTCGGCCCAGGTCCGTCGACGTCGCGAACATCAGGTCACCGGTGCCGGCCTCCTGCCCGCCGCCCGGCGCGTAGTCGGTGTACGCGAGGTAGAGCGCCGAGCCCTTCACCGCCAGCCCAGGCGCGATGGCAACCTTGCTGCTACCCTCGAAGCGCCGCGCCAGCACGAAGTCCGCGCCCACCTGCCGGTAGATGGCCACGCTCGACTCCAGCGAGGCGTTCTCGACGAGCGCCACCACCACGCCCTCGGCGGTGGACACGAAGTCGAACGTGAAGCACGACGCGTCTTCGCGGCACACGCGCTTCGAGGCGGCCCACGGCGACGCGGGCGTGGCCAGCGTGTCGACGACGCAGGCGTCTGCCTCGAGGCGCGTCCCGGCGCCGCACGTCACCTTCCGCCCCAGGTCGACGACACAGGCACCGCCCTCGTCATGCGTCCCCGGCGCGCAGGTGCGCGGCACCGACGAGGGGACGCACGTCGTGCCCTCGAGCGAGGTGCCCTCTCCACAGGAAACCGACGACGGCGCCTTGCACCCGAGCACGCACGAAACCCCGACGACGACCCACAGCAGTCTGCTTGTCATGGGCCGCGCCCGCAGCAACCTTCGCGCCAACGAAGAGGCTCAACGACCGCGGGTGTTTGGGCCAGCGAAGCGCGTCAGTGCCAGCCGTCGACCACCGGCCGGGCAGCCGCGACGCAGCCGGCCCGACGCCAGGTGCGCGCGGGCTGGCAGCGGGAGACGCGGGCGGGAGCCGGCGCTTCGGCCAGGACCACCCTCGCGCAGGCGGAGCGACGACGGCGCGGTGCCCGCGGCGACGGCCGTCAGCGCCACACCACCAGCCAGCTGCTCAGCACGACGTTGCCCAGGTGCTGGGTGATGGGCCGGCCGCCGAAGCGCGCCCCATAGGTGAACGTGTTGGGCTGGCCCTTGCGCACGTCAGCGGTGACGTCGAGGGCCACCGGCGCCACGTCCTGGCCGGGGCACCACCCGCCGCGGCCGAAGTACCAGGTGCCGTGCTGGTTGGGCACCACGCCCTCGCCGACGCGCGTCAGGCAACCGTCGGCCGTCTGCGCCTCGGGGAAGGCCCGTCGCTTCGTCACGCCGTTCACCGAGAAGAGGTGCTCGTGGTTGCAGAACTCGGCGCAGTTGGTGGGCGCCACGCCGCCGTGGCCGGTGAGGAGCGTCACCAGCTCGACCTTCGCCGCGTCGGCCGGCACCATCACCACCTTCGGCGCCTGCAGCCCGTCGTAGGCCAGGTCGAGGCGCCCGCCCGTCCACAGCGGCGTCGCCGAGACGGGCCGCAGCGGCCGGCCCCGCTTCGAGAAGCGCAGCGACAGCGAGGTGATGTACTCGGTGCGCCGCGGGTCGAACTGCCCGTTCGCCGTCCAGCGCAGGTGCACCGGCCCGCCCGGCGCGAGCGCGGCCAGCTGGTACGAGATGTCCGTCACCCAGCGCCCCTCGCGCCAGTAGGTGGTGATCCACCGGGCGAGCTCCCGGTCACAGCGCCAGTCGGCCCCACCGTCGGCCCCCGCCGTCGGCGCGCAGAGGTACAGGTGGCTCAGGTAGTCCCACGCGCCGCAGGTGGCGTTGAGGTGCTCCGGGCAGTCCATCGTGAGGTCCACCTCGAGCGTGTCGTAGCCCGCCAGCTCGGCGCCCGCGGGCAGCACGACGTCGGCGTCGAGGCGCTCCCAGGCCGTCTGCCGCGCCGCCACCTCGACGACCCGCAGCCCGGGCTCGGCCGCGAGGCGCTGCTCGCGCGCGTACTCGAAGTCGAAGGCCTCGGCCTCTTTCGCCAGCAGCCGCAGGTCGGGCACCACGCCGCCGGAGCCGAGGCGCCCCAGCATGCCCACCTCGCGCACGCGCTGCTGCCGGTCGATGGCGAAGGCCGTCAGCCCGTTGCCCAGGTACCGGGGCGGGCTCGCCCGCCGCGCCCGCATCATGTCGCCCACCCACCCTTCGAGCACGTCGACGGGCGCGACCAGGAAGTGCACGCGCGGCAGCCAGTGACGCCGGTCGGCCTCGGGTAGCTGCGTCAGCTCGGCCGTCCAGCGGCGGCGCACCGCCTCGAAGGCCGGCACGTCGTCGAGGG
This sequence comes from Myxococcaceae bacterium, assembly GCA_020247085.1. Taxonomy (GTDB): domain Bacteria; phylum Myxococcota; class Myxococcia; order Myxococcales; family Myxococcaceae; genus Xiheimicrobium; species Xiheimicrobium aquaticum. The sequence continues at coordinate 21,531 of JADCJJ010000516.1, forward strand.
GCCCGAAGACGTAGTGCACGCCGCGCGGCGAGGCGTCGAGGAGCGCCCGCAGCGACCCGGCGAAGAGCCCCGCCGTCGCGCTCGCGTGGAAGAGGAACAGCGCGCTGTCGTCGCCCAACAGCTGGGCCTCGAGGCGGAGCGTGCCCTCGGCGGTGGGCAGCGAGGCCGGCCCCGCCACGTCCTTCACGCCGGTGCCGTAGGGGCCCGGCCGGAAGCGGCCCCGAGACGGCGCCCGCACGCACACCGCCACCTCGAGACAGTCGTCAGGGCGCGCGGCGAGGCAGGCGCGGGTCGCCTCGGCCACGGGCGCGGCGCAGGCCTCGGCGCAGCGGCCCGGCACCAGGTCGCCGCAGCTCGCCCTCGCTGCCTCGCAGCGCTCGAGGCACGCCGGGCCGCTCGCCGCCGCGACGGCGACGGGCGCCAGCGCCACGTCGAGGCTCGAGGCGCCGGGGCTGCACGCCCACGCCACCACCCCGGGGAGCAGCCACGCCAGCCGCCAACGAGCCGCGCCCGGGCGCAGCGCCGTCACTTGCCGCCCTTCGACAGCGCGTCGACGACGTCGAGCACCTGCCCGTAGTTCGACAGGCTGCGCGTCGGCTTCACCGTCTGGGCGCCCGACTCGAACACGCTCGCCGCGTGGCGCCGGGTGATGACGTTCGACGAGATGATGTCGAGCCGCTCGCGGTACTCGAGCGGCACGTAGGTGCCGTACTCGGCCCAGGCGTCGTGGCACCCCAGCTCCTGGGCGATGGCGATGTCCTTCTTCACCGAGTCGCCGATGACGAGCACCTCGTCGGGGCGCATGCCGTAGGTGGTGAGGATCTTCTTGAGCCCGGCGGCGTTCGGCTTCTCGAAGTCGCGCGGCAGCTCGACGACGGCGCAGGCGGCCTGGTAGTGCCCGCGCTCCTGCTTGAGCTTGATGTCCGGCGCCACCAGCGCCTCGCCATCGGGCCCCGCCGGGAAGGTGAAGCCCGGCATCGTCCACATCGACGTCAGGAGCGCGTCGAAGCCCAGGCGCCGGGCGCGCTGCTCGGCCGGGTTCCGCGGCGCGTCGGTGAGCGCCACCACCGGCAGACGCCGCTCCTTCAGCGCCGCCAGCGTCTCGGTGACGCCCTTGTACGGGCGCAGGTAGCGCCGCCGCGCCTCGCCGAAGGCCGCCCGCGCCGGCTCGATGACGAGCTTGTCGAAGGAGCCGAAGTCGTTGAACTCCTGGAAGATGACCGACTCCTGCAGGGCGAACGGGTACTCGTTCGACTCGTACTTCGTGTACACGGCCTTCAGCGCCTGCACGACGCGAATGCGCGGCCACTGCGTCGCGGTCACCACCGCGTCGACCATCGCCTCGACGGCGGGCACGATGTAGTCGATCCACGAGTACAGCGTGTTGTCCATGTCGGTGACGACGAGGCGAATGGCCATGGGTGAGTCAAAGCCCAGCGCCCGCGCGTTGTCACCCCTCGGCCGAAGGCGGCGCCGTCACTCCTTGGGGAGCGCGCGCAAGACGGCCTTCCCGTCCTTGATGACGACCTTGAACTCGACGCTCTTCGCGTTGTGCTGCTTCATGAGCGAGGGCACCTGGGAGCGCAGCGTGGTGGCCACCGAGTCGAGCGACAGCTTCGAGGTGTCTTCCCCGCAGCGCTTCTTGGCCATGACGAAGGCGTCGTAGATGGCCTTGATCTTCCCGTCGTTGAGGCCTCCGTCGGAGCCGACGGGCGCCGGCGGACGCGAGGGCCGCGCCTCGGGCAGCGGGCCGCTCGGGGTGCGCTGGCCGGGCGTGAGCGCACGCACCACCGCACCCGGCGGCGCGCTGGTGACCTTCACGGCCGGCAAGGGTCCGCTGACGGCCTTCGCCTGCGGCCCAGCGGCTGGCGCGCCGGATACCGCGGGGAGCGGCCCGGACGTGGGCGACCTCGAGGCGCCCGGCCCGCCGGTGGGGGTCACCGGCGTCACCGTCGGGAGCCCGCGCGGCGTGGCAGCCGAGACCGCGGGGAGCGGCCCGGAGGTGGGCGTCTTCGAGGCGACCGGCCCGACGGCGGGGGTCACCGCCACCGTGGAGAGCCCGCGCGGCGTGGCAGGCGAGACCGTGGGGAGCGGCCCGGACGTGGGCGACCTCGAGGCGAGCGGCCCGCCCGCGGGGGTCACCGGCGCCACCGCGGGGAGCCCGCGTGGCGTGGCAGGCGCCACCGCGGGGAGCGGCCCGGACGTGGGCGACCTCGAGGCGAGCGGCCCGCCCGCGGGGGTCACCGTGGGAAGCCCGCGTGGCGTGCCAGGCGACACCGGCGGCAACGAGGTGGTCTTCGCCGCTCCAGCGCTCGCCGCGACGGCGCCCGAGACCTCTGGAGCGACGCGAGCCACGGGGGGCACGCCTGGCACCGTGACGGTGCCCGCGGACGTGGGCGCGGCAACCGGTCGCACCGCCGGCACCAGCCCGGTGGTGCCCGGCGCGACGAGCGGCCGCACCGAGGGCACCGCCGGCAGCGTGGGCACCGTGGGCGGCGGCGACGGCCGCTCGACCGCCGCGGCGGCCTCGTTCATGGCGCTCTCGAGGTCACCGCCATCGAGGTCCGACAGGTCGAGGTCTTCGTCGATCTGCAGGTCGTCGAGCCCGTCGCTCTCGACCGCCGCGGGCGAGGCCTTCTTCTTTCGCGCCTCGACCTTCTTCCGCGCCTTGAAGACGTCGCGCTTGTAGGTGCCGTTCTCGATCTCGAGCAGCGTGCGCTCCCACAGCCGCTCGAAGGTGTTGAGGCGCTGCTGCAGGTTCGAGATGCGGAACTTCACCGGCGTCGAGTTGACGAAGGCCCCGCGGAGCTCGCCCATCAGCTTCTTGACGGCCTTGTGCTTCTCGGCCGGAGGGCGCCGCTCGAGGCCGAGGAAGTACTGGTCGTACGCGGCGTGAAGCTCTGCGATCTCGGCCTCGAGCTCGGTGCACGCCCGCATCGCCTTCTCGGCGTCACCGAGCTTCTCGCCCGTCCCGCGCCCCCCGGGCGCAGCGCTGTTCACCAGACCCGGCACAGTCCCGGGAACCTATCCCGGAAGGTTCGGCGCTGTCGCGTCACGCGCGGCCCAACGCCGATGTGCCTACGTCAGACAGGGAGGCCGCGCCGGCAGCCCCGGCCACCCATCACCCGCCGACGGCCGTCAGCGCCGCGAGGTCGACCTTCGGCGCCTGCGCGCGCCGCTGGAGGCCCGCGCCGACGAGATACGCACCGAGCCCGAACAGGAGGATGGAGACCGTCTGGCCGGTCGAGATGTTGTACCAGGCCTGCGGGTCGAGGCTCTTCGCCAGCCCGGTGAAGCCCAGCTCGACGAGCTTGCCGTAGAGGGTGCCGCGCTCCGAGTCGCCGCGCCACAGCTCCACCGTCGAGCGGATGATGGAGTAGCCCATGAGCCACAGCCCGAAGATCTGCCCGTGGAAGCGGCGCCACCGGCGCACCGTGAGCATGAGCGCGAAGAAGGCCAGCTGCGCGAACGAGTCGTAGAGCTGCGTCGGGTGAATGGGGAACGTGTGGTCGTGCTCGCGGGCGTACTGGCTCACCTGCACCGCGTCGGGCACCATCTGCTGGAACACCTCGCCGGTCTTCTCGACGAAGTAGCGCGAGTCGGTGCTCATCGAGCTCCAGGCGAGGCTCGCGGTGTCGCTGGTGGTGCCGAAGAGCGTCTGCGTCGAGTGGCTGCCGGGGAACTTCACCGAGGCGATGGCGTCGGGGCCCGCGGGCTTGCCCCAGCAGCAGCCGGCGGCGAAGCAGCCCAGGCGCCCGAAGGCGGACCCCAGCGAAACGGTGGGCGCGGCGAGGTCGGCCAGGCGCAGGAACTCGATGTCATTCTTGATGCAGTACCAGACGCTCGCCAGCGTCGCGCCGATGAGGCCGCCCTGAAACACGAGCCCGCCGCCCAGCATGTCGGTGAGGCTCGACGCGCCGCCGCCGCCCACCAGTACCGTCAGCGCCACGCGCCCGCCCACCAGCACGTAGACGAACCACTGGCCCGCGTTCTCGACCACCTTCGCCGCCAGCTCCTTCGACAGGCGGCCGCGGAAGGCGACCAGGCCCGTCAGCACCACCACGGCCACCAGGTCGAGCACGGTGCCGTACGCCTCGGCCGGCTTGCGCGAGACGTAGTCCTTCCAGTTCACCAGCACGAAGAGCTCGCGGCTGCCGACGATGCCGCCGATGAAGACCGAGAAGGCGAGATCCATGATCTGATCTCTGCGCTTGAGCCCCAGCTCGCCCGGCCACTCGCGGCGCGCCAGCAGCGCCGCCACCGTCACCGCCGAGAGGAAGCCGGCGCCCAGCATGATGCCGTAGGTGTGCACGGGAATGCCCTCACCCTTGCCCTTGCCGAGGAAGGGCACGGTGAGCGAGGTGGCGTAGAAGACGCCGACGGCAGCCAGCGCGACGCCGAGCACGCCGTAGAGGATGGCGCGGTTGCGGCGCTCGTCGGGCGTGGCGGGAACGAGCTTGCCCTTGTCGTCCACCGCGTCGGCGTTCCGCCAGCCAGACCAGGCGGAGTACGCGATGAGCGCCAGCACCAGCCCGTACAGCAGCGGGCGGGAGCCGTCGGTGTCGAACCGCAGCCGGTAGATGAGGGGCAGCATGGCCAGGTCGCGTACCGTGGGGCGTCCAGCGAGGCAACGGGAGCTTTCCAACCCTTCGGCGGGGCCCGGCCCGTGCTAGCGCGGCCCGCCATGCCGACCGGCCGCTGGGCCACGCGCCTGCTCCTCACCCTGGCTGCCGCCGCCGCCGCGCTGCCGCTGCGCCACCCGCTCCCGGCCATCACCGACTTCCCCGAGCACGCGGCCACCATCGCCACGGTGCACGACGCGCTCTTCGGTGGCCCGCTCGACGGCTGGTACCGGCTCGACCCGGTGCACACGCAGTACTGGCTGATGGCGGTGGTGGGCGCGCTCCTCTCGCCGCTGGTGGGAGGCGCGGCGCCGGCGCTGACGCTCCTGCTCGTCGCCGCGGTGGTGGGCACGGCGCTGGGGCTGGCGCGGCTGCTCCATGCGCTCGGGCTCGACGAGCGGCTGGCGCTGGTGGCCGTGGCGCTGGTGTGGACGCGGCCGATGACGCTGGGGTTCGTGCCCTTTCTGCTGGCGACGCCGCTGGTGCTGCTGGCGCTGGCCGAGGTGGGCGCGGCGGGGCGCACGCGAGGCGGGCTGGTGGTGGCGCTGGGGCTGGGCACCTTCCTCTTGAACCTGGCCTCGGTGGCGTGGCTGGGCGTGGGGGCGCTGGCGGTGGCGGTGGGGCGCGAGGCCGGCGCGGGCCCGAGGCGGGAGCTGCCGGCGCGGCTGTTTCGGCGGCTGTGGGGCGTCGCGCTGCTGGCGGTGCCGCTCGCCGGGTGGTGGGCCTTCAGCGACGTCACCAACGTCGACGCCTCGCGCTTCGCTGTGTCGATGCGCGGTCAGTGGTGGTCGCCGCTGAGGCTCGCGCGTGAGGCGCCGGGCTGGCTGCTCGACCGCTGGCACGGCGACGAAGACCGCTGGTGGCTGGGCGCGTTGGGGGTGGGGCTCGTGGTGCTGGCGCTGCCGCTGGGCCCGAGGGAGGGCGCGGCGGGGCGGCGGCCGGCGCTGCTGCTGGCGGCGGTCACCGCGGCGCTGTGCCTGGCGCTGCCCTTCGAGCGCGGCTGGCTGTGGGGCTTGAGCGCGCGCTTTCTGCCGCTGGCGGTGACGCTCCTCGGGGTGGCGCTGCCCTCGCGCCGCGGCCCGGTGCGCGTGGCCGGGCTGGCCCTCGTGGCGGCCAGCGCGGCGGGCGTCACCCGGCTGGCCGACGACCGGGTCGCCGCCGCCCAGGCCGAGCTGCGGGGCGCCGAGCTGGTGCGCGGCCTCGCCTCGAGCGCGCGCGTGCTCCAGCTGTCCTTCGACGAGGGCTCGGCGGTGACGCTCGACGCGGCGACGCCGCACCTGGTGGCCTACCACCGCGCGTGGAACCACGGCGCGAACGAGCCGTCGTTCGTCGACCTGCCGCAGTCGGTGGTGCGCTACCGCGAAGGCAAGGCGCCGTACCTGCGGCCCTGGCCCTGGGAGTTCGCGCCGGACGGCTACGACAACGCCCTCGAAGGCCCGCACTACGACGCGGTGCTGGTGCGCGGCGCGGGCGCCTCGTTCCCGCCCGCAGGCGGCGCCCCGGGCCCACGCTGGCAGCTCCTGCGCGAGGCGCCGGGGTGGCGCCTGTTCGTGCGCGCGTCCGGGCCTTGAGCCGCTGGCTGCCGGGGTCGGCATCGCCGTGAAGGGGACACGCGTCATCACGCCCACCCCACCGCGGGGAGGGCGGGCCTGCGCATCGGCCTCGCCGCCGCGCATGACGCCCCGACGACCCGCGTCACCCGCCGCCGACGGCAGGGAGTCGTGGGCGCTATGGGTACGACGGCCACACGGTTGGCAGAGACGGAGCGGGCTTCGGGACCGGTGCCGTCTGGCTGGCGTGTAACGCGCGCGCAGCCGCCGCCTGCGTTCGCCTGCCTTCTCGACCAGCGCTCTCTGGGAGCAGCTCGTAGCGCAACATGGCGCGGTCACGGACCGAGTGGCTCACGACGGCCACCTGCACGAGCCCGGGGCTGAGTGGAACCGACGCCCCCGCGGTGAGGAAGCCGGACTGGTACGCCCCCGAGGCATCTCGCCAGCGCCACGCGAGTCGCGCCTGGCTGCCAGCCTCCGCGGGCAGCCCGAGTCGCCTCCGGGCGGACAAGCGCACCACCCGTCCCGCGTCCAGGTCGAGACAGTCCGTTGCTGGAGCGAGGGACACGGTCTGGACCGTCTGGGCGGTCGAGTCGAGGAGCTGAACCTCGAGCCGGGTCGCCTCCGTGAAGGCCTGCGGTGGTTCGCAGTGAAGCCGAAGCGCCCGGGCCCCGAACAGCGACAGCGCTCGGCCAGGGACGACGCCCTGGAGCACCCCGAGCCCCCTCTGCTCGTCATCGACCCGAACCGCGACGACCGCCCCCGCGGGCAACCGGTCGACGCTGACGCGATACCGATGGCCTGGATCGAGTTCGACGTCGGGCACGTGGAGCGCCAGGGTGTCGACGAAGTGCAGCGACGGGTCGATGACTGCCTCGTCGAGTGGCGCGGCAGGCGCCGCGGTGTGCAGGGGTGGTGCCGGCGGCGGTGGCGCGCGCACGACGCGCGGCCGCCGCGGCGGCGGTGACGGCGGCTCCGAGGGCCACCACAGAGCGGCGAGGGTTCCAACGACAGCGAGCACCCCCGTGACCCCGAGGACCCGGCGGCGGCGCCCGGCAGCGCTCTCGAAGGGCGCCGTCTCACCTCCGAACGCGTCCGACGCCGGCACGGCCCGGGGGCGCTCCAGCTCCCGGGTGACGGTGACCGCAGGGATCGTGCGCGTGGGGAGGCCAGCGACGACGTCGACCGCTCCCTCGAGCGTGTCGCGCCGAAGAGCCGACACCGTGCCGACTGGTCCGCCCATCGGACCGACGGCGAGCGCCTCATCGGCGTCGAGGAGCGGCGGCTTCGCCAGGGGGCGCTCGAGCTCTCTGGTCACGGAGACCACGGGGATCGTCCGCGTCGGAATACGCGACTGGGGATCCACGGGAGTCTCGAGAGTGTCGCGCCGTGCAACCACCCGCTCGCTCCCTGGCTCGAGACGACCTTCTTCCGGTTCACACATCATGGGTCTTGGCCTCCACGGGCAGTCCGCGATTGAACCGGGCCCTACTTCCAGGCATCGAGCAGGTCGGTCGGTGCCTCTCTTCGCGCAGGCACCGGCTTCTTCATCGAGCGCCCGACGTCCGCGGACCGCGAAGCTGCGCTCGATAAGGTGACTCGGGGGTCGACCACGGCACGCGGCGCGGCCAGGGGCCGAGGCGCCGGAGGGGCGATGACCGCGGTCGACGGCGCCGAGGGGGCACCGGGGAACGGCGAGAACTCCTCGACCCCGGCGCTGACGAGCGGCGGGACCGCGAGCGCAGCGAGCGACTCGCCCTCCTTCGGCGACGTCGCGGGAGCGCTCTTCCACAACAGGCTCCCGAGCACGAGTGACGCGACGGCCGCCACCGCCGCC